>CAYPKI010000126.1:0-517 GCA_964411265.1 uncultured Alcanivorax sp.
CTATGACGATGCCGCCAATGATCTCGAACTCCCCGGTTTCGGTCTGCTGCATCTGCGTGCCGGCTGGGATTTCCCGGGCAAATGGTCGGCGCGCGTAACGGTCAACAATGCGCTGGACAAGCGCTACACCACAGCGCATAAAAGTCCGAGTTTTGGTGATCCCTCCGAGTATGACTACATCAACGCCGGCCGAGCGGCGAATCTGAGTATTCAGTACGGCGGCCGTTGATGCGCGAACGGGCTCGTCCCCTTTTCGGGCGAGTCCGGTTCCCCTATGGGCGCAGGAAATAGCGCAGAGTCAACCAGACGCTGGTCAGGCAGAGCGCGGTGCCGCCCAGCATCAACCCCACCACCAGGCTGTACCAGAGCCCCGAGCCGGGATTGAGCACGGGAAATTCCAGACTGTGCAGCCCCTGGAAGAGCCAGCGTTTCAAACGGCTTTTGGGCCGCGAGACATGAACAGCGTCCCCGCTCGCCGGATCCATGTACAGGCGGGTGCCATCCTGATAACGCGCCC
>CAYPKI010000126.1:527-1871 GCA_964411265.1 uncultured Alcanivorax sp.
TTGCTTGCCGGACCAGTTTCCAGCCGCCTCCCGGAAGAAAGCGTCCGAACGTCGAGCCCGCGCACTTCCCCCGGCCACAGGGACTAGTACTGAAGCCTGGTCGGCCATAAGGACGCGGTACCAGTCGCGCCCATTCATCCGCTTCCAGCGAAGCTCCTGCACCTCGTCCGGCAATGAACGGCCGTTGAGCACGCTCAGAGGCGATTGTTCAGGGGCTGTCCGAGCCTCTGGACCAGACAATAATTGCTGTACCTGCGTATCCGGCCGGGTACTCGGTGCCCAGAAGAAGGGATCAAGCGACAGGAGCCCACTGAACACCCAGATGAAAGCCAGCACGCCGAAAACCAGGCCGGTGTAATGATGCCAGCGCCACCAGCCACTATAGGGGCTGATGCCCTGCTCCGGATTGCGGTGCCGGCGGCGTTTACCCCGCCAGGCGAGCAGTCCCAGAATCAGCCCACTTGCACAAGCAAGCGCGCCCAGACCGGCAATCCCCATCACCAGCTGGCGCCAGAAGCCCGACAGTCGGCGTAGCTGCGTCGGGTAGATCCAGTGGATCACCGGCCCGGCATAGCCCCAGACTCGACCCCACCACCCAGTCCGGTGGACCAGCTCGCCCGTGCGCTCGGACAGGTAGAGCTGGGTAGCCGAGTCATCCTTGAGGGTGACCCGCCACAGGGGCCGATACGCCTCCAGTTGACCGGAAAAGGTCCATTGATCCGGTTGAGTCAGACGCTTGACCTCCGCGACCGGCGCCGGAATCCGGTCTCGGGCACGCTCTCGCGCCTGCTGGCGATCCAGTCCGGGTACCGGCTCGCCGCTGTCCGCATGGACACTGCGCCAGTGTCCGTCGGCGGTCAGCAGATGCATACGCGGGCGGGCACCGGGCTGGTTCACCCGCACCCGCTGCGGAGGCTCTTCCAGACCCAGTGACCGCGCCGCTTCCCGCGGCGCCGTCGCCAGCGCCTGCACATTGAGCTCAGGCAAGTCCGCCAGGCGCTGGCTCTCGGTGTAGTGCGGATAGTCCTCGAAGATCATCACGATCCCCGAAGCGAACCAGAGCAGCATCACCAGCGACAGCCCCAGGCCCAGCCAGCGGTGCACCGGAATCAGCACACGCTGCAGGCGTTTTTTCATCGCCCTGCTCATCAGAACTTGCGGCTGTATTCCAGCTGGACGTTGCGCGGCACGCCCAGGGTTTCATAGGCGAAAGGGTTGCCCGAGGGACCGTCGTCGCTTTGCGACACCCGGGTGGCGTATTCCGCGTCCGTCAGGTTTTCTCCCCGCAGGCGCGGCCGATGACGCGCCTGCTGACCGAAACGCTGACAAGCACTGCTATCCACC
>CAYPKI010000126.1:1881-8407 GCA_964411265.1 uncultured Alcanivorax sp.
GCTGCTTGCCGAAATCCGCCAGGGTTGTGGTCACATCCCCCGTATGGCGCGCCGCGAGCTGCCAGCCACGGCGGTGATCCCGTGCATCGAAGGCCAGCGTGGCCCGGGCGAACCACTCCGGAATTTCATCAATCTGCTCATCGCTACCGAATTCGCGCGCTCGGGCATAGGTACCGTCCAGCTTGAATTGCCAGCCGGTGGACCCGCCCAGCTCCAGGCCCAGCTCGCCACCGCGTACCCGCGCGCCCTGCTCACTGTTCACGTAGGTACCATTTTCCACTGTGATCAGCTCATCGATTTCGCGATAAAAGCCGCCCAGACGCCAGCGGATATCCCGACCCGTGCTTCCGGTGAGCGTGACATTGCTGTTGATGCTCTCTTCCGGGTTCAGGTTTTCATTGCCCGCCGGGAAGGCCGGGTCCACAACGAACAATTGAAACGCGGTAGGCAATACGAAGTTCGTGCTCGCCGTGGCCTTCAGCGTCATATCCCCGGCCAGGGGCTGATCCACGCCCAGATGCCAGATGGCATGGTCGCCACCGAAATCGGCGCTATTATAACGCGCGCCCAGACTCACGCCGGTCTCCGGCGAGAAAGGCAGGACGGGGCGCCACTGCAGGAATCCTGCGGTGACGGCTTCGCGCCGGCCATCGATCCGCAGTACAAAGTCCTCGCCCCAGTAGCGCTGATAATCTACACCACCGAGCAACTGACTGCCGCCGTCCGCGGTGTAGCGCCCCTTGAGGTTGAAGCCGTAGTCCTCGTACCCCCAGCGGTCGAGGTTGTTGATGACCGATACATTACCGCCGGTATCCATACCCAGGCGGGTATAGTCCGTCCACCAGTCGTGGCGATACGCCTTGAAGTAATAGCCGAAGCGCTCGGTGAGTTGGTGATCCCATTTGAGCGAACCGATGAACTCGTCGCGATCATTGAACGAACGAAAGTTGTCGGCCGGGCGGGAAAAGTCCGCCTTTACCTGGTTGTGCACCGCCAGCACCTGCAACGACTGACCTTCGCCGGGGGAGTAGTGATACTGCCCCCCGAAGGCATCGCGATCGAAGCCGCGTTCGCGCCGGCGGGCATTATCCTTGTAGGCACTACCACGGTAGGGTTCATAGCCGCCGGAAGCATCGTGTTCTCCGAAGAGCAACCAGCGGCCACCGCTTCCGCCATCAGTGACATGGCCACTGAAGCGGCGGTCGTTGAGGCTGCCCCCGGCGATGTTCAGTTCGCCGCCCCCTTGCTCCGCGGGCTCACGCAGCACGATATTGATTACCCCGGCAACCGCCTGGGTGCCGTAGAACAGCCCCTGGCCGCCCTTGAGCACCTCGATGCGCTCGATCATGTGGCTACTGATGGAATCCAGGGGTGTGCTGCCGCCGAACAGCCGGTTGTTTATTCGCACGCCATCCACCAGCCAAAGGATGTCGCGGGTGCGCGAACCCTGCAGGGATGCATTCACGTAATCACCACGGCCCGCCTTGGGCGCGATGTGCAGGCCCGGTGTGAGCCGTTCCAGGGCCTGGGCCACATCGCTCATGCCGGTCTTGTCCAGCTCTTCCCGGTCAATGGTTTGGAGCTCCGCGCCATAGGCGGATAACTCGGCGGGCAGGGTTTCCTCCAGCGCGGAGCCTTGGGTGGTCACCTCGACCCGGGACAATTCCGAGGTTTTTTCGGAGCCGGCCGCCAGCGCCGGCACAAGGACAGGTGCTACCAGGGCGCTAATCAGCGCTCCGGTAAGAGGAAGGCATTTCATACAGGTCTCCATTCACAACAAAAGTGATGGAGCCCTCACGCGGCCGGATTTTGGATACGCAACGGCATAGCCGGGTCGAACGGACACCGCCTCGAATCCACAAAACCTGAAAACCTTAGACGCGAAGGCTCGGTTCCGACCGATCGAATCGGTCCGGCTTCGGCGGGTGTTCGGACTCAGGGGCGGGCACCCTCCGGGTGCTGACCTTGGATCACGGCTTCCCATCCCTCGGGACAGTGCCTTCTAGTGATCCTCGTTCCCCAATACCGCTGCGCGTCAGTCCCGGATTCTCACCGGGTTCCCCGCGCCACTCGAAGGCGGCGCGTACCAAAGCTGACAATACGCTAGGTCTGCGCCAGCGTCGTGTCAATATCGCGTGAAATTGACGACGATCGCGAGCTTCCCTAAAATCTGCATACTTCTATCGTCCCCGGGTGGCTGAAACGCTTTCGCGAATCGGCTGAAACGGGAACCCGGTGCGGCGCCGCTTTGCGGGCGCGCCAAGGCCGGGACTGGCCGCGCAACGGTAAACGCGCAGGGGTGTCTTCCCCGCCACTGTGGCCGAGGTGATGGTCAACACACCTCGCCATGGGAAGGCCGACACCCCGGACTCCTGCCGGGTCCACGCGTAAGTCCGGAGACCGGCCCGAGGGCGAATCTGTCCGGTAGCGCGCGGTGCGCGCCGGCCAACTGTTCTGGTCTGCGCTCGGCGCTCAACCAGGTCTGCGCCCGGAATTGGCCATGATCGACCTTGCCCGGACATACGCGCGCCATCGAACCCGACTGTGCCGGCGGAGCGCCACCGCGAGCCGGAGGCAGCAGCCATGAGTTCAAAGTCCCACGTGCCGGAACACCGCCCGGAAGAAGCCCGAGCCTACGGCACCTCCATGCGGGCGGAAACGCCCGAGCGCGAGGGCCCACTGCGGCGCGGACTCACCACGGGCGCCTGTGCCACGGCCGCGGCCCTGGTGGCGGCACGGCACCTCCTGCACGGCGAGACGCCGCGTCAGGCCAGCATCGACCTGCCCGGTGGCGGGCAGACACTGCTTTATATCGAGGATCTCGCCCACCACGGGACCAGCGCTAGTGCCGGGGTCATCAAGGATGCCGGCGATGACCCGGACGCCACCCATGGTGCCCGGGTCTGGGCCTGTTTAACCCGACAACCCGAGCCGGGCGTCACGTTCACCGCCGGCGCCGGCGTGGGCACCGTCACCCGGGCAGGACTACCGATCGCCGTAGGCGAGCCGGCTATCAATCCTGTGCCGCGTGACATGATTAGCCAGCACCTGACCGAACTGGCGGCGGCAACGGGCTACCCTGGCGGTTTTCACGTCACCCTGGGTGTCGACCGGGGCGAGGAGCTGGCCCGGCATACCATGAACGCCCGGCTGGGCATTGTCGGCGGCTTGTCTATTCTG
Source organism: uncultured Alcanivorax sp. (assembly GCA_964411265.1). Classification (GTDB taxonomy): domain Bacteria; phylum Pseudomonadota; class Gammaproteobacteria; order Pseudomonadales; family Alcanivoracaceae; genus SLJS01. The sequence continues at coordinate 5,062 of CAYPKI010000126.1, forward strand.
GGCACCAGCGGCATCGTCCGTCCCTTCTCCTGTGCTGCCTTTATCGCCTCTATTCACGAGGCGGTGGATGTGGCCCGCGCCGGCGGCATTACACATCTCGGTGGTTGCACCGGCGGCGTCAGCGAGAACTTCGTCCGCGAGCATTATGGTCTCGATGATGTTGCACTGATCGAGATGGGAGATCTCTTCGGCGCTTTGCTCAAATACCTGCGCCGACATCCCCTGCCCCAACTTACCCTGGCCTGCGGCGTCGGCAAGCTGAGCAAGTTCGCCGCGGGCCATCCGGATACCCACAGCCGCAAGTGCGCCATCGATTTCGATTTTCTTGCCGGCGAGGCGAAAGCCCTGGGCGCCGACGGCGATCTCCAGCAAGCGGTGCGACAGGCAAACACCAGCATCGAAGCGCTGGAGCTGTGCCGCGCCGGCAATATCCGGCTGGGTGAGCACCTCGCAGATCGCGCTCGCCAGCAGGCGCAGGACCGGCTCTCGGTCCATACACACGTGGATGTTTGCGCGGTGGACCGAGAGGGCGAGCTGCTGGGCTATGCAGGAGGAGCAGCATGAGCGAGGCAGCGATTTGCATCCGCGACCTGCATAAAACCTACCGCAACGGCCACAAGGCCCTGAATGGACTGGATCTGGACATCCCGCGAGGGGCGTTTTTCGGACTCCTCGGCCCCAACGGCGCGGGCAAGACCACCCTGATCGGCCTGCTCACCGGGCTGGTGCGCCTTGAGGAAGGCCGGATCCAGGTGCTGGGCCACGATATTGTGCGCGATCCGGTGGCGGCGAAGCGCAGCCTGGGCCTGGTACCCCAGGAGATCAACTTCAACAGCTTCGAGCTGGTGGAAGAAATCATCGAGCACCAGGGGATGTATTACGGCCTTTCACCGTGGCGCGCCCGACAGCGGGCGCGCGAAACCCTGGAGCGGGTGGAGCTGGACGGGCGTGTCGGGCAAAGCGCCTGGGGGCTGTCCGGCGGCATGAAACGACGGCTCATGCTGGCCCGAGCCCTGGTACATAAGCCCTCACTGCTGATTCTGGATGAGCCGACCGCGGGCGTCGATGTGCGTGCCCGCCACGACACCTGGGCGCTGCTGCGCGAGCTCAATGCCGAGGGCACCAGTATTGTGTTGACCACCCATTATCTGGAGGAAGCGGAAGCGCTGTGCGACGAGCTGGCGATTATCGACCAGGGCGGGATCATTGCCCGGGACAACCCCCGGGCCCTGCTGGAAGGACTGGATGCCCAGCACCTTGTGCTGGAACTGGAAACCACGCCGACCTCGACACCCGAACTCAGCCGCGGCCGGATTCGGGATCAGGGCGAACGCACCCTGGAAATCGACTGGCCCCGGGGCGAAACCTTCCATGCCCTGCTGGAGGAGCTGGCACACCAGGACATTGCCGTACTGGGCATGCGCAACGGCAGCAACCGGCTGGAGTCGCGCTTTCTTGAACTGGTCTCACAACGCGGCACCGCCGGAGGTCAGTCATGAACGGCGCGATTTATGGCTGGGCCTTCTACGGGCTGGTGTTGAAAGAAGTGCGGCGCTTTCTGCGCGGCTGGGTAAAAAGCCTGCTGCCGTCGGTCATTACCGCTTCGCTGTTCATGTTGATCTTCGGCAAACTGGTGGGCCGGAATCTGGGCGAGGTTGAAGGGCTGGCGTACGCGGATTTCATCATGCCCGGGCTGGTGATGTTTGCCGTGGTCACCAACGCCTATAACAACACCACCCTGGCGTTTTTCGGTGCCCGGCTGCAGCGCCATATCGAGGAGCTGCTGGTCGCGCCCATGCCCGCCTGGCTAATCGTGGCCGGATTTGTCACCGCCGGGGCATTGCGCGGGCTCTTGGCCGGGGCGCTGGTGGCGGCGCTGGCACTGCCGCTGACGGGCATCGCCTTGCATCATTTCGTCGCCGGGCTGGGGATGGCGGTGTTGAGCGCGCTCCTGTTCGCGCTGGCCGGGCTTATCAACGGTGTGTTCGCCCGGAACTTTGACGACACCTCAGTGGTATCCACCTTTCTGCTTACGCCGCTGATCTATCTCGGCGGCGTCTTCTATGCGGTTGAGAGCCTGCCCGCCCCCTGGGACCGGATTTCGCTGGCCAATCCCATGGTCTACATGGTCGACGGCTTTCGCCACGCGCTGCTCGATACCGGACACTCGGACTGGACCCTGACCTTCGCGGTACTGAGCGTGATCACCGCCGGCACGGGCGTGCTTGCCTGGTGGCTGGTGGCGCGCGGCATACGCATCAAGGCCTGACAGGAGTAATGAACGCATGAGCAGCCGCTACCACGACTACGTCCGCGACGGCCGCGCCATCTATGATGAGTCTTTCGCCACCATCCGGGCGGAGGCGGAGCTCGATCGAGTGCCCGAATCGCTGGAGAAGACAGCGGTGCGTATCATTCATGGCTGCGGCATGGTGGACATAATCCGGGACCTGGATTTTTCCGCCGGCGTGGCTGATGCCGCCGGTGCGGCGCTCCAGGCGGGTCAACCCGTGCTTTGCGACAGCCAGATGGTGGCCCACGGCATCACGCGCACTCGGTTGCCTGCGGACAATGACGTGATCTGTACATTGCACGACGAGCGCGTTCCCGAGCGTGCCCGAGCCACCGCTAACACGCGTAGCGCTGCGGCGGTGGATTTCTGGGATGATCATCTGGCCGGGGCCGTCGTAGCCATCGGCAATGCGCCCACGACCCTGTTTTATCTGCTCAACCGGCTACTGGATGGCGCCCCGCGTCCAGCAGCGGTGATCGGCTTGCCCGTGGGTTTTGTGGGCGCGGTGGAGAGCAAGGCGGCGCTGGCGGACACGCCGGCGCTGGAATTTCTGACCGTTCATGGCCGGCGCGGTGGCAGCGCCATGGCCGCGGCGGCAATCAATGCACTGGCGAGCGACAGCGAATGAATACACCCGCAAACCCTTACCCAAGCGAAATCGCTGCGACGCGCTCAACCACGGGCCGGTTGTTCGGCGTCGGCACTGGTCCGGGCGATCCCGAACTGCTTACGCTCAAAGCGGCGCGCGTGCTGCGCGAATCGCCGGTGGTGGCCTATTTCTGCAAGCGCGGCGGCGCGGGCCGGGCTCGCACGAGCTGCCTGGAACACATCACCGACGAGCACATCGAGGAACCGTTGGTCTATCCGGTCACCACAGAACTTCCCCATGACAGCGTCGAATACCGCGAACGCATCGAGGCCTTTTTTGATGAATCGGGCCGGCGCCTGGCGGAACACCTGGATGCGGGCCGGGACGTAACCGTGCTCAACGAAGGTGATGCGTTTTTCTACGGCTCCTTCATGCATGTCTTCATGCGCCTGCGCGAGACCTAC
>CAYPKI010000127.1:0-8374 GCA_964411265.1 uncultured Alcanivorax sp.
TCATATCCAGCGCGAAGTCCATCTCCCGCATTACCAGGCCGTGTACTTTCTCGGCGCGCAAAACATCAGCCGTGTTGACGTGGTGAACTTCCTGTCCCACGGGATTTCGAGCACGCACGAAAGCGACGAGGACAGCGAGCAGGGCGCGGAAAACCTGTCCTCGGAACAGGATGATGAGGCAGCCGCAACCGCGCTGGAGAACTACTCCATCAATCTCAACACCATGGCGCGCGAAGATCGCATTGATCCGCTGGTGGGCCGTGAGCACGAGATTGATCGCGCCGCGCAGATCCTTTGCCGCCGCCGTAAAAACAACCCGTTGCTGGTGGGCGAAGCGGGCGTGGGCAAAACCGCCATCGCCGAGGGGCTGGCCTGGATGGTCGAAACCGCGCGCGTGCCCGAGCCCCTTGCCGATGCGGTGGTGTACTCGCTGGACATGGGCGCCCTGCTGGCGGGCACCAAGTACCGGGGTGATTTCGAGAAGCGCTTCAAGGCATTGCTTCAGGAACTCAAGGAGCAGGACAATGCCATCCTGTTCATAGACGAAATTCATACCGTGATCGGTGCGGGCGCGGCTTCCGGTGGCGTCATGGATGCGTCCAATCTTCTCAAGCCCATGCTTGCCTCCGGGGAAATCAAGTGCATGGGCTCGACCACCTTTGAGGAATATCGCAGCATTTTCGAAAAGGATCGAGCCCTGTCCCGTCGCTTCCAGAAAGTGGACGTGGTCGAGCCAACGGTAGATGAAACCGTCGGTATCCTAAAGGGGCTCAAGAGCCGTTTCGAGAAGCACCACCACCTGGAGTATTCGGACGGGGCACTGCAGACGGCCGCCGAGCTGTCGGCTCGCTACATCAACGACCGTTATCTACCGGACAAGGCCATCGATGTGATCGACGAAGTGGGCGCCTGGCAGCGTCTACGGCCAGAAGAGGACCGCAAGGAAATAGTGGATGTCGATGAAGTCGAGGATATGGTCGCGCGCATCGCCCGCATTCCGCCCAAGACGGTGTCTTCGTCCGACAAGGAGGTCCTCCAGCATCTTGAGCGTGACCTCAAGATGACGGTCTTCGGCCAGGATGAGGCCATTGAGTCCATCGCTGCCGCGATCAAGCTATCCCGGGCTGGATTGCGCGGCGAGAACAAGACAGTCGGCAGTTTCATGTTCTCCGGGCCCACGGGTGTGGGCAAGACCGAGGTGTCGCACCAACTGGCGCGAGCCATGGGCGTGGAACTGGTACGTTTCGACATGTCGGAGTACATGGAGCGCCACACGGTAAGCCGCCTGATTGGCGCGCCGCCGGGCTATGTGGGCTATGATCAGGGAGGTTTGTTGACCGAGGCGGTAACGAAGACGCCGCACTGCGTGCTGCTGCTCGACGAGATCGAGAAGGCGCACCCGGAAGTTTTCAATATCCTGCTCCAGGTCATGGACAACGCCACCCTGACCGACAACAACGGGCGCAAGGCGGACTTCCGAAACGTCATTCTGATCATGACGACCAATGCGGGCGCCGAGGCAATGGATCGGCCGTCCATCGGCTTCCGCAACCAGGATCACAGCAGCGATGCGGGCGAAGTGGTCAAGAAGACCTTCACGCCCGAGTTCCGGAACCGACTGGACGCCATTATTCAGTTCCACGCGCTGGACCGTGAGGTCATCCTGGGTGTGGTGGACAAGTTCCTGACCGAGCTTCAGGCCGAGCTTGACGAGCGCGCCGTCGTGCTGGATGTGGACCAAGAGGCCCGCAGCTGGCTGGCTGACCATGGCTATGACCCGTCGATGGGTGCGCGCCCCATGTCCCGCCTGATCGAAGAGCAGGTCAAGAAGCCGCTCGCGGACAAGCTGCTCTTCGGTGAGCTGTCCGAAAATGGCGGTACCGTCCATGTGCGCGTACGCAATGACAGTCTGGACCTATCCATGGAGGAAGAGGAAGCCGAACCGGTTTGACCGGGAGGGTGTAATCCAGGACTGGAGCCCCGTTTGCCATCAAGGCAGGCGGGGCTTTTTTGGGGATCAAGGCAGGAAGCTTCAAAGACGGGCTCGTGGTCTAGCTCTTACCGTTATTTCATGCGGAAGGTGATACGACCCTTACTGAGATCATAGGGCGACATTTCCACGCGTACGCGGTCGCCGGTGAGAATGCGGATATAGTGTTTGCGCATCTTCCCGGAAATATGGGCAATGATGGTGTGCCCGTTATCCAGTTTAACCCGGAACATGGTGTTGGGCAGGGTTTCCTCCACTACACCTTCCAGTTCGATCTGCTCTTCTTTCGCCATGCGGTTGTTTACCTGGGTATCTCCACTCAAGGAAGCGCAATTGTGCCGGAAAAGACCGGCCTGAGCAAAAAAAGTGTGCCCTTCTGTCGGGCAAGACGGTGCTGGATCGATCCAGGCGGGTTATTCGGGCCGGTAGCGTTGCCCTACGCCATCGATGAGAATCTCGAAGGGTTGGAAATCGCGCTTATAGGCCATCTTCTGGCACGGCGGTACCCAGTAGCCGAGATAGAGATAGGGAAGCCCCAGACGGCGGCATTCGTCGATTTGCCAGAGAATGGCGCGATTACCCAGGCTGCGGCGATCGAGATCCGGATCGAAATAGGTATAGACAGCGGACAGGCCGTCGTTCAGCTGATCCGCCACAGCGACGGCAATCAGATGGCCGTCCAGCCGGAAGGAATAAAAGCGTGTGTCACTCCAGTCGCTCATGAGGAAGCTGCAAAACTGTTCTTCTGACGGCGGAAACATGTCGCCATCGGCGTGGCGGGCCTCGATGTAACGCGCGTAGAGGCGGTAATGCTCCAGCGAAAACGCGGCAGGCTCCTGTTCCACGCTCAAATCGTTGTTGGCGCGGATGGTGCGTTGGTGTCGGCGACGCGGATGGAACTCGTCTACCGCAATGCGGGCCGGGATGCAGGCGTCACAGCCCACGCAGTGGGGGCGGTAGATGAATTCGCCGCTGCGGCGGAAGCCGTGCTGCGACAGCTCGCTGTACAGCTCGGGAGTAATGCGCGCGCGCGGATCCACGAACAGGGTTGTTGCCTGGCGGTCTTCCAGATAACTGCATGGATGGGCCGGCGTAGTAAAAAAGCGTAATGTGGCCAGACTGCTCATAATTTATCACCTGGTGTCGCCCCTGCACGCGAGTGTAACCCGGCGTCTGGGGCTTTTCCTATTGGCGGGCTCAGCCAGTTAACGTGGCCAGATCACAGGCGGCGCGTGGGCCCGGATGAGCGGAGGAGGCGTGAGCCCAGCGCTCCAGGTATTGCTCGAATTCGGCGCGCGGGATGAGTTCAGCGCCCAGTGAGCGCAGATGTCCGGAGTCAACCTGGGCATCCAGAAGGCGGATGCCCAGCTCACCGCGCCAGGCGCTGAGCGTGAAAAGAGCTGCCTTGGACGCATCGGGCTCGCGCGAAAACATGGATTCGCCAAAGAAAACATGACCCAGCTGAAGTCCGTAGAGCCCCCCGATAAGGTCGTTGTCCCGCCAGACCTCCACCGAATGGCCGTAGCCGTCGTCAAAAAGGCCCTCGTAGGCCTCCATCATCGCCGGCGAAATCCAGGTACCGGGCTGATCCGGACGCGGTTCGGCGCAGGCGCGTATGACGCCCGGGAACGCCAGATCAAGAGATACCGTCCAGCCGGCGTTGCGGAAGCGGCGCCGCAGCCGGTGGGCGCAGAGGAAGCGCTCGGGAAAGAATACCAGGCGCGGGTCCGGCGTCCACCAAAGCGGTGGTTCATCCGGGCTGAACCACGGAAAGATCCCCCGCTGGTAGGCCGCCACCAGCGTAGCCGTGTCCAGCGAACCGCCGGCAGCAAGCAGGCCGGGTGGGTGCTCGAGCGCTTGGCACGTAGGCGGGAAGACATCGCCGGGTTCCAACCAGTACAGGCTCAGCATGACCGGATCACTCCGTTTTGCGCCCATTCATGGAAACCGAAACCCGGTGGGCAGCTTCAGGTCGACGCACCGCGAGGGCTTGCGGCAAGCAGGGCCGAGCCGGTTAATCCGTATCCAGGTATTTTTCGGCATCCAGCGCCGCCATGCAGCCAAAGCCCGCAGAGGTGACGGCCTGCCGGTAGACATGGTCCGATACGTCGCCGGCGGCGAAAACACCGGGCACACTGGTGGCTGTGGCATTACCTTCCAGACCGCTCCGCATGATGATGTACCCGCCGTTCATGTCCAGCTTTCCCTGGAAGATATCTGTATTGGGCTTGTGGCCAATGGCGATGAACACGCCCTGAACATCCAGTTCCTTGGTGGTGTCGTCCTCGCGTGAGCGTAAGCGAGCACCATTCACACCGGAGTCATCCCCCAGAATTTCATCCAGGGTATAGTTCCACTCAAAGCGGATATTGTCCCGCTTGAACATCTTGTCCTGGAGAATTTTCTCGGCGCGCAGCTTGTCCCGGCGATGGACCACCGTTACCTCGCTGGCGATATTGGACAGGTAGAGCGCTTCCTCGGCCGCGGTATTGCCGCCACCGATCACGGCGACTTTCTGGTCGCGGTAAAAGAAACCGTCGCACGTCGCGCAGGCGGACACGCCCTTGCCCATGAAGGTAGATTCGGACTCAAGGCCCAGATACTGTGCTGACGCCCCCGTGGCGATGATCAGGGCATCACAGCTGTACTGCCCGGTGTCACCCTTGAGTACGACGGGCTTTTCTTGGAGATTGACTTCGTTGATGTGATCAAAAATAACCTGGGTGTTAAAACGCTCGGCATGTTGTTGCATGCGCTCCATTAGGCCCGGGCCGGTGAGCCCTTCCACGTCGCCCGGCCAGTTGTCCACGTCTGTCGTGGTGGTGAGCTGGCCGCCCGGCTCGATGCCGGTGATCACCACGGGGTTGAGGTTGGCACGAGCCGCGTAGACCGCAGCCGTGTATCCGGCCGGGCCTGAGCCCAGAATGATCAGGCCGTGGTGTTGGAGCTCACTCATTACAATCCTCCGCAGCTTTGGTGGACGTCGCAATCGATGTTGCGAAGTGGGGCCTTTAGCCCCCGTCTTCAATGCCGCGCAAGTTACACCAAAACCGGCCCCGAATGAAGCAGGCTGATCCTATCGGCGCAATAGCGCCACGAGCCGGGGTGACCGACTCCATATTGGCGCGGCGCCGGGGTTCGCCCCTATAATCGCGGTCAGCAACGAACCTGATGGTGTTTCGCCCTTGAGCCAAACCGCCGCAGAGTCTCAACAGCCGGGCTGGGTGCAGCATTTGCGCCGTGGCGCCGTCGAAGCTACCGTCATCGGCCTGATCGCGCTATCGCTCTATCTGTTACTGGCACTGGCCACCTATGACAGCCGGGACCCGGGGTGGTCTTATGTAGGGGACTCCGGTGTCGTGGAGAATGCCGGCGGGCCCGCGGGTGCGTTCTGTGCCGATCTCTTGTTTATTCTCTTTGGTGGCCTGGCCTGGCTTTTTCCCCTCTTGGTCGCGTTCTGGGCCGCTCGGGTACTGCGCGAACGCCACGCCGGGCTGCCCGGCAGCTGGCCCATGTTCTCCCTTCGTTTTGTGGGTTTTGTGCTCACCATGGTGGCCGGCACCGGACTCGCTTATGTGCACTTCGGCGGTGGTGCGAGTTTCCTGCCGGAGGGCGCGGGCGGCATCCTGGGCCAGGAAACCGGTCGGGCGGCGCTGGACGCTTTTAACCCGCTGGGTGGCACTCTGGTGCTGGTTGCCGTCTTTCTGATCGGGCTAACCGTCTTCACGGATCTGTCCTGGATTCGCCTGGCGGAGCGCCTGGGGGCTTGGGCGCTCACACTGGTTCAGCGAATGCCGAGCTGGTGGCGGTCGCTCCGCGCGCGCCGGCGCGAGCGCCGCCAGGCGCGCACGGCGCGCGATCAGCGCCGCGAGATCGTCAGCAAAGCGAAAGAGGAGGAGGGTCAGCGCAGTCCGCCACAGATCGCGAAGCCTGCGAAACCGGTGGAGAAAAGCGAACGGGTGGAGAAGGAGAAGCAGCAGCCGCTCTTCGAGGCCCCGGTTACCGGCGAGGTGCCGCCGCTGTCTCTCCTGGACACGGTAAACGAAAATAGCGGTGGTTATACCGAGTCCGACCTGGAGGGCATGTCACGGCTGCTGGAGGTCAAGCTCAAGGACTTCAATGTGAACGCCGAAGTGGTGGAAGTTCAGCCCGGTCCGGTGATTACCCGCTTCGAGGTGCAGCCAGCGCCGGGCGTCAAGGTTAGCAAGATCACCAATCTTGCCAAGGATCTGGCGCGTTCGCTGGCCGTCATCAGCGTGCGGGTGGTGGAAGTAATCCCGGGCAAGACCACGGTGGGTATCGAGATCCCCAACCAGCAGCGCGACATGATCCGGCTGACCGAAGCCATTGCCAGCAAGCAATTCGACCAGGCCACGTCGCCGCTGACCGTGGCGCTGGGCAAGGATATTGCCGGCAATCCCGTGGTGGCGGATCTCACCGACATGCCGCACCTGCTGGTAGCGGGCACCACGGGCTCGGGCAAATCCGTGGGCCTGAACGGCATGCTGTTGTCGATCCTGTTCAAGAGCACGCCCGAGGACGTGCGCATGATCATGATCGACCCCAAGATGCTGGAACTGGCGGTGTATGACGGCATTCCCCATCTACTAGCCCCGGTGGTGACGGACATGAAGCAGGCGGCCAGCGCGCTGCGCTGGAGCGTGGGCGAGATGGAACGGCGCTACAAGCTCATGGCCGCCACAGGGGTGCGTAATATTGCGGGGTATAACCGCAAGGTTCGCGATGCGGAAAAACGCGGCGAACCGCTCAAGGACCCGCTCTGGAAGCCCAATGATCCCATGGATACCACCGAGGAAGCGCCGCAAGCGGAGAAGCTGCCCTATATCGTAGTGGTGATCGACGAATTCGCCGACATGATGATGATCGTGGGCAAGAAGGTGGAAGAACTGATTGCGCGTATTGCCCAGAAGGCGCGAGCGGCGGGCATCCATCTGATCCTGGCCACCCAGCGCCCGTCCGTGGATGTAATTACTGGCCTCATCAAGGCCAACGTGCCCTCGCGCATGGGGTTTCAGGTATCGTCGCGCGTCGACTCGCGCACGGTGCTGGATCAGGGCGGCGCCGAGCAGCTGCTGGGCCATGGTGATATGCTCTATCTCCCGGCGGGCAAGGCTATGCCCGAGCGTATTCATGGTGCCTTTGTTTCTGACGAGGAAGTGCACCGGATCTGCGACGACTGGCGCAAGCGCGGCGAACCGGATTACCTGGAGGAAGTACTGGAAGGCGGTGGTGAGCCGGCGCCCGGTATGCCGGCTCTGGACGACGATAGCGGCGGTAACGACGAACAGGACGCGCTCTTCGACGAGGCGGTGGCTCATGTTACCAAGTCTCGCCGTGCGTCCATCTCTTCGGTCCAGCGCAAGCTCAAGATTGGCTACAACCGCGCGGCACGGCTGGTCGAGGCCATGGAAGCTTCCGGTGTGGTCAGCGAAGCCGGTCATAACGGTCAGCGTGAGGTCATCGCGCCGCCGCCGCCGGAAGACTGAACCCTGCCCGCCAGGGCGAATCAACAGGAGTATTCATGCGTGCATTGATCACCGGGTTGCTGTGTTGTCTGCCCGTACTGGCCTCGGCCGGGGCGGTGGAAGCCCTGATCGAGCGGCTTGAGGCGTTGAAAAGTCTGGAGGGTCGCTTTGAACAACGCACCCAGCAGGACGGTTCGCGGGTACAGCAGGCTCGGGGCACCATGGTCGTGGCCCGGCCTAATCGCTTCCGGTGGCACACCACCAACCCCTTTGAACAGCTGGTGATTTCGGACGGCGAACGCGTCTGGGTCCATGATCCGGGGCTACAGCAGGTGGTGATCCGGCCCCTGGACGAGCAAATCAGTCAAACCCCGGCGCTGTTGTTTGGGGGCCGGCCGGAACAGGTGGGCAAATCCTTTCAGGTCGACAGAGTGGACGACGAGAAAGCCCGGGTGGTTTACCGCCTGAAGCCCCGAGGTGAAAACGCACTGTTTTCCCATCTGGAGGTCGCTTTCGAAGGCAAGAAACCCGCGTCCATGCGCCTCAAGGATGCTCTGGGCCAGCGCACCCTGATTGAGTTCCAGGACGTCAAGCTAAATACCGAGCCCGGCGCTGAGCCTTTCCAGTTCGAGCCGCCCGAGGGCAGCGACGTCATTCGTCAGGATCAATGAACGACCTCTTCACGTCCGAGGACGACGATAGCCACCAGCCGCTGGCCGCGCGGGTCCGGCCCCGGGGACTCGCTGACTTCGCGGGCCAGCAGCATCTGGTGGGATCGGGCAAGCCGCTCGCCCGGGCGGTTGAGCAAGGGCAGCTTCATTCCATGCTGCTCTGGGGGCCGCCCGGCACGGGCAAGACCACCCTGACGCTGATCCTGGCGCAGTCCGTGGACGCGGCC
>CAYPKI010000128.1:0-4750 GCA_964411265.1 uncultured Alcanivorax sp.
TTTGCCCGGAGGACGGGTTGGCCGTGTCATAGTCCCAGCTTCGGGGCTGGTCCAGGTCGTCGGGCCGGCCCGGGCCGAAGAGGTCCAGGTATTTGTAATAGCGGTTCTGGTATTGCTCGCGGCGGACCATGGTGCGCAGATTCTTGAGGGTCTTGAAGGGCATGTCCCGGAGCACCGTATTGACCAGCCAGTTGGGAATCCAGCCGCCCATGTTCAGCCGCACCTGGAAGGTGACTTCCACGATTTCCGGTTTGATCCGTTCCAGCTTGAAAACCCCGTGCAGTTCCGGGATCCGCAGATAGCCATCCCAGCGTTCCCCCAGATCCGGTCGTCCGCGCAGGGTGGTCACCACGGCTTCCTCGCCCTTGCGCGTGATCTGCTTCTGGCGCGCGTTCACCACGGCCTCGCGGTCCTGGAACGGCCAGGGCAGGTTGATCAGGAAACGGAAGTTGCGATCAAGGGGACCCTTACGGCTGATTTCCTCGGCGTCTTGAATCAGATGCAACCAGTCGGGAAAGGCCGAGGTGTCGTTATAGAGCGCCAGCATGGAATATTCGTCGGCCAGCGGCATGCGCATGGTGCCGCGGAAGGTTTCGAGTTGCGACTGCTGGTGAAACTGTCGGAACACGATAATGTCGTCGCGCGCTTCCATCAGGCGCCAGCCGCCCGCCCCGCCCTGGCTTCGGGCCGGCAGCGTGGCGGCGGCGGCCAGGATCGTGATTAGCATAATGGTGATCGCACGCATTTCGCCTCCTTGTGAATCATCACGAAGCCCCGTTATCGAAAAATTAACAAGTCAGTCCGGGCGGGGGCCCCAGGCGGGCGTGACAGGAGTCGCTTTTGCAGTAATTCCATCAGAAATCATGAGTTTAAAGTTGATACGCAGGGATGAATCGGGGTTGGTTATTTGGCACGCTTAGGGGAGGGCCCGCAGGCATTGGATCGACTCCTGTCGGGGGAAGTTTCACGGGCTGATCATCCAGGGCTGCGCTAGCCTGGACGAGGGTCCAGTTTTGGGGAAGCTGATTGCATCAACTGAATCGGTCCGCGATCCGCGCACCCTGGTCGGGCTATCGGGGGGGGTGGACAACTCTGCTGGTACTGGGTGCTGTCTGGGCAACGGCCGAAGTCAGCCGTTCTTTTGGCATCGCCACTACGGATGATGCCTCGGTCATCTGGCCCCCACTGGGCATCGCTCTGGCCGCGAGTCTGTCCCTGGGCCGGCGTATTATTCCTGTCTTCGCCCTGCTCGTCGGCTTCTGGTTCCGGCAACGCGGCTACGAACTGGATGTCTGCGTAATTATGGCGCTGGAGCAGGGCGGGGCGCTTATGGCCATGACCGAAGTGTGCCGGCGCCGGGCGCTGGCCCCCTTGCTCTCCACCCTGGGCGGAAGCCTGCGTTTCTATTTTCAGGTCATTGTTCTGGCACTGCTGCCGTTTGCCGCCTTGGCCGCCTATGCGTACTCGCGCATGGGCTTTTTCGCCGAACTGGGCTATATCAATATCTGGATTTTCCACTGGCTCAGCGAGGCCTTGGGCGTGGCGCTGTTCGCACCCCCCACGCTCTATTTGCTCGATTGGCTGCGCGCGCCAAGGTTGTCGGCGCTCAATCGGCTGGACGGCCTTTTCTGGCTGGTGTTCGCGGTCCTGCTGGCGGCCGTGCTGGCGGCGGGCATACTGGGGCACTTCAATTATGCCCGGGGTCTGGCCTATCTCTTTTTCCCGGTGCTGATCGCGGGCGCACTGGGCGGACGCGTGGTTACCGCACTGGTTATGTTGCCCCTGGCAGTGATCTGCACGGTGTTGAGTGTGTATTTAGGGACCTGGCAGACGAACCAGGCAGCGTGGAATGCACTGGGCGAAGCCCTGGCTTTTTCCGCGGTGCTGGGCATTATTACCCAGCTGGTGCTCGCTTCGACCACCGAGCGCACACGGTTGATCGATTATTTGCGCGAGATGAACCAACGGGATCAACTTACCGGTGAATACAACCGCCGCGGTTTGATCGCGCACCTGGATGAGGAAGCCCGCAAGCACCCGCAAACGGGCTGTGTCGCCGCCACCCTTTGTCTGCGCAATTTCTCGCACTCGCGCGAGCTCTTGCCCGATGAGCTCGTCGATGAATGCGAGAACTGGGTTATCAACCGCTTGCGCCTGGATCTGGGCACGGCCGACCTCGGGCCCATGCTGGCGCGGGTCGACAACGGCGTTTACGCCCTGGTGCTGACGCGGGGCAGCGTGTACGTGGCGCGGGCGGAATTCGAGCGACTCTTGCACCGCCTCAAGGGACAAACCTTCAGTGCTGATTCCGGGCAGTACCAGGTGGAACCCACCATCGGCGCCTTGCCTTTTCGTGCCGGCGAAAGCCTGGACGATGTCCTTACCGCCACCTTCCACATGGCGCGCGAGGCCATGAACACGCCGGGACAACCGCTGCATTTCGGCCGGGACTACCAGGACCTGCTGGCCTCGCATCGCGATGACCTGCGTCGCCTCGAGACCTTCAAACGCGCGCTCAATGACGACGGGCTGGTGTTGTTCGGCCAGGAAATTCGGCCCGTGGACCCGGAAGGGCCGATGAGCAAACTGGAGTTCCTGGTCCGAATGAAAGGCGCCGACGGGGACGTGGTTTCGCCGGCGGCCTTCATGCCCGTAGCGAGCCGTTTCGGTTATATGGCGGATCTGGATCGCTGGGTGATCCGCAATGCCTTTCTGGCAGTGGCGCAGCGCCCGGCATTGCTGGACCGCATCGCGCAGTTCAGCATCAATCTCTCCGGCGCGAGCCTGAGCGATCCCCAGGCCGTGGAGCACATCCGTGTCTCGCTGGAGGCGAGTGAATTGTCACCGGAACGCTTCTGTTTCGAGGTGACTGAAACCGAGCAGGTTGAGGACTGGGATCGGGCGCTGGAAGTGCTGGGCGGTATCAAGACACTGGGTTTTTCGGTCTCGCTGGATGACTTCGGTACAGGGCTGGCCAGTTTCGACTACCTCAACCGCTTTGCCTTCGACTACGTCAAGATTGACGGCAGCTTTGTCCGTTCACTGGACACGGACGCGCGCAACCGGGAAGTGGTGGAGGCTGTGGTTCTGGTGGCGCGCCGGCGCGGCATCGCGACCATTGCCGAATTCGTAGAGAATGACGCCATCATTGAAGAACTCGCGCGGCTGGATGTGGACTATCTTCAGGGGTTCGGTGTTCATCGACCGGAGCCGGTGACGCAGCTTCTGAACGAAAGCTTACGCGCGCACGCCTCTTCCTGATAGCATTCCGGCTGCTGGGTCCCGAGGCAGCACAAGCTCGCGCCCCTGCCCAGCCATGCGGGGCCTGGCCATTACCCTGGCAGGAGTTTGTCATTGAACAGGACCACCCGTAATTATCTCGTCGCGGGCGGTGCCGCCCTTGCCGTCGCTGCCTGGCTTGCCTCGGGCGTCATCCTCCGATCCACGAGCGAGTCAACTTCGACGCCGCCCGGGCAAGAGCAGCAAGAGGTCTTCACCGTGGCCGTGGAGCAGCGCGGCGCCGAAAAGATCCAGCTCCATATCACGCTGCAGGGGCAGACAGTGCCGGATCGCTCCGCGCAGGTGCGTGCCCAGACCGGCGGCCGCCTGGAAACGGTGCCGCTCGCAGTGGGCGAGCGCGTGGACGCCGACGCCTTGCTGGCGCGCATCGCCATGGATGATCGTCAGGCACGCTTGCGCGAGGCACGGGCGAACCTGCGCCAGAAGCGCGAGGCTTTCGAGGCTCAGCAGCGTCTGCGCGAGGAGGGTCATGAGTCCGAGCTGAATCTGGAAGCGGCGCGGGCGGCGCTGGCGTCGGCGAAGGCAGCGGTGGAGCGCATCGAAACCGACATTGCACGCACCCGCATCCGCGCACCTTTCGCCGGCGTGATCGACAGGCGCCATTTGGCCGCGGGCGATCTGGTGAGTCCGGGCTCGCCCGTGGTCACGCTGGTCGATAATAACCCGCTCAAGGTGCAAGTTCACATCAGTGAAAAGAATGTCGGCGAGGTAACCGAGGGTGATTCCGCGGAAGTAACCCTGCTCGCTTCGGGCGACACCTTGACCGGTACCATCACCAGCATCGCACCACGCGCGGAATCTGGTACTCGTACTCACCGGGCCGAGATAACCCTGACCGCACCAGCCCCGTCCACATCTGGCGGGACGCCAGCGCCGTCCACATCTGGCGGGAGTGCCACGGTACGAATCCCCGTGGGATCAGCGCAGGCACACCGGCTCTCGCCAGCTGTACTGGCGCTCGATAAGGAGGGGCGACTGGGCGTGAAAACGGTCACAGCCGACCAGCGCGTCGCCTTCGAAACGGTGGAGATCGTGCGCTCCGAGCCGTCGGGCGTCTGGGTCACCGGGCTGGCGGAACAAACCCGGTTGATCGTGCGGGGTGGCGGTTTTGTGTCCGCGGGCCAGAAGGTCGAGGTGGTGCGGTTGAGCGCTGAGGATGATGACACTACGGAGAGTGTCCAGTGAGCCCGATTGATGCCGCCTTCTCGCGCAGCCGCACGGTTGGCCTGCTTTTTGTGCTCCTGATGGTGGCCGGGGCTGTGGCCTGGCGCACCATTCCCAAGGAAGCCGCGCCCGATGTCCCCATCTCCTATGCCTTTGTCTCAGTGGTCCACGAGGGCGTCGCTCCGGAGGATGTCGAGCGCTTGCTGGTGCGCCCCCTGGAGACCGAGCTGCAGGCGCTGCAAGGGCTCAAGGAAATGCGGGCAACCGCGGGCCAGGGTCATGCCCT
>CAYPKI010000128.1:4877-8340 GCA_964411265.1 uncultured Alcanivorax sp.
ACTCATCACGCTGGAGTTCCGGGCGGGCCATGACACCGACGCAGCGCTGCGCAAGGTGCGCGAAAAAGTGGATAGTGCCCGGGCAGAACTGCCCCCTGATACGCGCGAGCCCCGGGTCACCGAGATGAACGTCTCGCTATTCCCCGTGCTCACGGCCGCGCTATCCGGTCAGGTGCCCGAGCGCACCCTGTTGCGCACGGCCCGGGATCTGCGCGATCGCATCGAGGCCTTGCCGGGCGTGCTCGAAGTGGATATTGGCGGCGACCGCGAGGAAGTGCTCGAGGTTCAGATCAAGCCCGAGGTGCTGGAGAGCTACAACGTATCCTTCGATCAGGTTATCCGCCAACTGCAGCGTAATAATCGGCTGGTGGCCGCAGGTCATCTGGAGGCCCAACGCGGACGCTACACTGTGAAGGTACCGGGTGTACTCGAGGACCGACGCGATGTGGAGACCCTGCCGATCAAGGTCGAGGGCGGACGCGTCGTCACCTTTGGCGACGTGGCCGACATCCGCCGCACCTTCAAGGACGCGGACAGCCGCGCGCGAATCAATGGCCAACAGGCGGTAGCCCTGGAGGTAAAAAAACGGACCGATGCCAATGTTATCGATACGGTGGCGGCCGTGCGCGCTATCGTCGACGAGCAGCGCCCGGATTGGAATAAGCAGATTCGCGTAACCTGGCTCCAGGACAATGCCGATCACATCCGGCAGATGCTTGGCGATCTGCAGAACAATGTGCTCACCGCCATCGTGCTGGTAATGATCGTGATGGTGGCGACGCTAGGCCCGCGCCCGTCGCTGCTAGTGGGCCTGGCGATTCCCGGCTCCTTTCTCACCGGGGTGCTCTTGATTTCCGTGCTGGGCTACACCCTGAACATCGTGGTGCTGTTCAGTCTGATCCTGGTGGTGGGGATGCTTGTGGACGGCGCCATTGTCACCATCGAACTGGCCGACCGACGCCTGAAGGCGGGTGTGGCTCCGGCTACGGCCTATGCTTCGGCGGCGAAGCGCATGGCCTGGCCCATCATTGCCTCGACCGCCACTACGCTGGCCGTGTTTGTGCCCCTGCTGTTCTGGCCGGGCATGGTGGGCGAGTTCATGAAGTTCCTGCCAACGACCGTAATTGCCACGCTCACGGCTTCGTTGCTCATGGCCCTGATCTTCGTGCCGGTGCTTGGCGGCAGCCTGCTGCGCCGCGGCCAGGGCGCGGGAACGGGCAAGCCGGTGCCCGAGGACGTCGACGATTACGAAAACGTGAATGAGCGCGATTTCTATTACCGGGCGCTTAACCGGGCCCTGGACCATCCCGGCAAGTTCATCGCCGGCGTGGCGCTGGTGCTGGTAGCCGCCTATGCCGGCTACTGGGTCTATGGTCAGGGCGTGACTTTTTTCCCGGACGTCGAATCGGAATATGCTCAGGTTCAGGTGCGCGCGCGAGGCGATATGTCGCTGACTGAACGCGACCGGATCGTGCGCTCGGTGGAACAGCGCCTCAACAGAGTCGCGGGTGTGGATACTGTCTATGGACGCACCCGGGCGGATCAATACGAGGGCAATCAGCAGATGCCCGCGGACGTGGTGGGCGTGATCCAGCTGGAGTTCGCCCACTGGCGTCAGCGCCGTTCCGCGCGGGCGATTCTTGATACCATCCGGGCACGCACGTCGGACATCGCGGGTGTGCGCGTGCAGGTTCGCGAACAGCAACAGGGGCCATCACAGGGCAAACCCATTCAGCTTGAGCTGGCCGCCCAAAAGTACGAGGTCCTGAAGTCGGCCGTGCGCACAGTGCGCAGCACCATGGTGGAACTGGGCGGCTTTGAGGACGTCGAGGACAGCCGGCCGCTGCCGGGCGTGGAATGGGCTCTGCGCGTGGACCGTGAGCGCGCGGCGCGCTTCGGCGCCGATGTCACCTTGCTGGGGCAGGCGGTACGCATGGTGACCAATGGCATCCCGCTGGGCGACTACCGCCCGGCTGACGCCGACGAGGAAGTCGATATCCGGATTCGCTATCCGCGCGATGAGCGCAACCTGGATCGGCTCACGGGCCTGCGCGTGCCCACGCGCACGGGCCTGGTGCCGATCCGCAATTTCGTTACCTTCGAGCCGCAAGCGCGCACCGGCAGCCTCGATCGGGTGGACGGACGGCGCGTCATGACAGTCAAGTCGGATGTGACGTCGGAGCGACTGGTGAGCGAACAGGTCAATCGTCTGCGCCGGGCGCTGGTGGATACCGAGCTGGGCGAATCGGTGCAGGTACGTTTCAAGGGAGAAAGCGCGGACCAGCGGGACGCGGCGGCTTTCCTTTCACGGGCCTTCATCGCTGCGTTATTGCTGATGCTGACGGTGCTGGTTACCCAGTTCAATAACTTCTATCAGGCCTTCATCATCCTGAGTGCCATCGTCTTCGCCAGTGCCGGTGTTTTGCTGGGCCTGCTGGCGACGGGACGTCCTTTTGGTATCGTCATGAGCGGCGTGGGGATGATCGCGTTGGCCGGCATTGTGGTAAATAACAATATTGTGCTGATTGACACCTACAATCGCCACCGGGCTGAGGGCACGGAAACTCGCCCGGCTATTCTCAAGACGGCCATGCAAAGGCGGCGTCCGGTTTTGCTGACCTCGATCACAACCATACTGGGTCTGTTGCCCATGGTGCTCAAGCTCAATGTGGATCTGGTCCATGGCGATATCGCCTATGGCGCGCCCTCGACCCAGTGGTGGACGGAGCTGTCCACCAGCATCGCCGGCGGGTTGCTCTTTGCCACTGTGCTGACGCTCTTCCTGACGCCCTGTTTTTTGATGTTTCAGCGTCGCCGGGCCGGCTCAGGCGGGTAATGCCTGCTCAATGGCGGCTACATGCTCGTCCTGCACGTCGAGCGCGCGCAGCGCCTGCGCCAGCTGCACGAGGTAGTCACGGTTGTCGCCGCTGGGCCCGCGGGCCTGGTGGATCTGGTGCGCGATGTATTCCGGCGGCGCCGGGCCCAGCCAGGCCGCGTTGTCCTCGGTGGCGATATAGACCAGCCCCCGGGCGTGGCTGCCGTCATCCAGCGTCATATCCGTGAAGAAGCGCAGGTAGCCGTTCTTTTCGCGCACATCCAGATGATCGAATACATCCGGGGTGACACGGTAGGCCAGACCGGTGCAGGTCTCACCCGGCGCGGCCACCAGGGTGGTGACGCGTCCGGGGGCATGGGGTGTGCCGCGGTGATCGTGCGAACCCTGCCAGAAGCGCCGCTGCCAGCCGTTGATCCGCGCCTGGCGCACCTCGATATAGGCAAAGTCCGCCTTGAAGATCAGTGAGCCATAGCCGAAAAGCCAGACTGAGTCCTGGCCGGACAGCGTCTGGCGTCTGCGGTTTTCTTCAATGGTGTTATGGGACATGGTGGCGAATTGTCCCGGACCCGTGGACAGCGCACAACCAGGCCCCGGGACGCGGGATCCGGGCTCCAGTGACGGCTCCAG
>CAYPKI010000129.1:0-8312 GCA_964411265.1 uncultured Alcanivorax sp.
GTCTTCCTCGGTGACCACCAGATCCTGGGAGACGTCGACCAGACGGCGCGTGAGATAACCGGAATTGGCTGTCTTCAATGCGGTGTCTGCCAGTCCCTTCCGCGCTCCGTGTGTAGAGATAAAGTACTGGAGTACGTTCAGCCCCTCACGGAAGTTCGACGTAATGGGCGTCTCGATGATCGAGCCGTCCGGCTTGGCCATGAGACCGCGCATGCCCGCCAGCTGGCGAATCTGCGCCGGCGAACCCCGAGCGCCGGAGTCAGCCATCATCCAGATCGAGTTGAACGAGTGTTCTTCCTCTTCCTCGCCGTCACGATTGATGACCGTCTCTTTCTTGAGGTTTTCCATCATGGCCTTGGCAATCTGGTCGTTCGTGCGCGCCCAGATGTCAACCACCTTGTTGTAGCGCTCACCCCGCGTCACCAGGCCCGAGGCAAATTGTTCCTCGATCTCGTATACTTCGTCTTCGGCCTGCGACACCTGCTCCGTCTTGGCATCCGGAATCACCATGTCTTCGATGCCAACGGACGAACCGGACAACGTCGCTTCGCGGAAACCGAGGTACATGATCTGATCAGCGAAGATGCAGGTATCCTTGGTGCCGAGCACGCGATAGCACTGATTCATGAGTCCGGAAATGGCCTTCTTGTCCATGGACTTGTTAACCATTTCAAAAGGCAACCCCTCGGGCACTACTTCCCAGAGGCGGCAACGCCCCGGGGTAGTATCGGCCATGAAGGTGCGCTCACTCTCGTTGCCTTCCTGGTCGCGGACGCGCTCGTGGATACGTACTTTGACGCGCGCATGCATGTCCACCTGGCCACTACCCAGGGCCCGCGTCACTTCCTTCATATCGGCAAAATAGCGCCCCTCGCCGAAGGCATTCACCTTCTCTTGCGAGATATAGTAAAGGCCCAGCACGACGTCCTGGGTGGGCACAATAATGGGATCACCACTGGCCGGCGTCAGGATATTGTTGGTGGACATCATCAGCGCCCGCGCTTCGAGCTGCGCTTCCAGGGTCAAGGGCACATGCACCGCCATCTGGTCACCGTCGAAGTCGGCGTTGAACGCCGCGCAGACCAGCGGATGCAGCTGAATAGCCTTGCCCTCGATGAGCACGGGCTCGAACGCCTGAATGCCCAAACGGTGCAGCGTGGGCGCACGGTTGAGCATAACCGGGTGTTCGCGGATCACTTCCGCGAGAATATCCCAGACCTCGGAGGTCTCACGTTCGACCATTTTCTTGGCCGCCTTGATCGTCGTGGCCAGACCGCGACCTTCCAGCTTGGCAAAGATGAAGGGCTTGAAGAGCTCAAGCGCCATCTTTTTGGGCAACCCGCACTCGTGCAGGCGCAGAGTCGGACCCACCACGATCACAGAACGCCCCGAATAATCGACGCGCTTACCCAGCAGGTTCTGGCGGAAGCGGCCCTGTTTGCCCTTGATCATGTCAGCCAGGGACTTCAACGGACGCTTGTTGGTGCCAGTAATGGCCCGACCGCGGCGGCCGTTGTCCAGGAGCGCATCCACGGACTCCTGCAGCATGCGTTTTTCGTTGCGCACGATGATATCGGGCGCATTGAGATCCAGTAGCCGTTTGAGCCGGTTATTCCGGTTGATTGCCCGCCTATAGAGATCGTTGAGGTCGGAAGTGGCGAAGCGGCCACCGTCGAGGGGCACGAGCGGACGCAGGTCCGGCGGCAGCACGGGCAGCACCTCGAGAATCATCCACTCCGGCTCGTTACCCGAGGCCTGGAATGCCTCCATGAGCTTCAAGCGCTTGGACAGCTTCTTGAGCTTGGTGTCCGAGTTCGTGGACTCGATATCCTCGCGCAGGCTCTCGATTTCCTCCTTCAGGTCCATTTCCTTGAGCAGTTCCTGCACTGCCTCGGCGCCCATGCGCGCCTCGAACTCGTCGCCGAAGTGCTCGAGCTGCTCGAAGTATTCCTCGTCCGTGAGCAGTTGACCTTTCTCCAGGGTCGTCATGCCGGGCTCGGTCACAATGAAGGACTCAAAATAGAGCACGCGCTCGATATCCCGCAGCGTCATGTCGAGCAAGAGTCCAATGCGGCTGGGTAGCGACTTGAGGAACCAGATATGCGCGGTGGGCGTAGCCAGCTCGATATGACCCATGCGCTCCCGGCGTACTTTGGACAGAGTCACCTCGACCCCGCACTTTTCACAGATCACGCCACGGTGCTTGAGGCGTTTGTACTTGCCACACAGGCACTCGTAGTCCTTGATCGGACCGAAGACGCGCGCACAGAAAAGGCCGTCGCGCTCCGGCTTGAAGGTGCGGTAGTTAATCGTTTCAGGTTTCTTCACCTCACCGAATGACCAGGAGCGGATCATGTCCGGCGGGGCGAGACCGATACGGAGCTTGTCGAACTCCGTTACCTGTTCCTGGCTTTTCAGCAGATTCAGTAAGTCTTTCAAGGCCTGTCCTCCATTGGGAGCTTGAGCTCATCACCGCATGCCCCCGCGGGGCACGCGGTTTCAGTCGTTTTCCAGCTCGATGTTGATACCCAGCGAGCGGATTTCCTTCAACAACACATTGAAGGACTCCGGCATACCCGGGTCCATCCGGTGGTCGCCGTCGACGATGTTCTTGTACATCCGGGTACGACCGTTCACGTCGTCGGATTTCACCGTCAGCATTTCCTGCAGCGTATAGGCAGCGCCATAGGCCTCGAGGGCCCAGACCTCCATCTCGCCGAAGCGCTGGCCGCCAAACTGGGCTTTGCCACCCAGAGGCTGCTGAGTAACCAGACTGTAGGAGCCGGTGGAGCGCGCATGCATCTTGTCGTCAATCAGGTGATTGAGCTTGAGGATGTACATATAACCCACGGTTACCGGGCGGTCAAACTCCTGACCCGTACGCCCGTCCCAGAGCGTTACCTGGCCAGACTCGTTCAAACCGGCCAGTCTCAGAAGCTCCTTGATCTCGTGCTCCTGGGCACCATCAAACACCGGCGTGGCCATGGGTACACCCTCGCGCAGGTTATCCGCCATTTCCAGGATTTCCTGATCATTCAGGCTGTCCAGGTCCACGGCCTCGCCACCCTGACCGCTGCGGTTATAGATCTGATCAAGAAAGTCCCGCACTTCAGACACTTTGCGCTGCTGCTCCAGCATGGTATCGATTTGCTTACCGAGGCCATGAGCTGCCATACCCAGGTGCGTTTCCAATACCTGACCGATGTTCATCCGCGAGGGCACGCCCAGCGGGTTCAGCACCACATCCACGGGAACGCCGTTTTCATCATAGGGCATGTCTTCTTCCGGCATGATCTCCGAGATCACACCCTTGTTGCCGTGGCGGCCCGCCATCTTGTCGCCCGGCTGGATACGCCTTTTGATGGCCAGGTACACCTTGACCACCTTGAGAACACCGTGGGAGAGATCGTCGCCCCCCATGATCTTCTCCTGCTGATCACGGAAGCGCTCATCCTGTTCCTTCTTGTGCTGCTCCAGATACTGCTGGCCGCGCTCGAGTTGTTGGGCTACGTCCTCGTCGGCCGGGCGCAACTCGAACCACTGATCCTTGTCGAGCCCATCCAGGATCTCGTCGGTGAGCTCCGCTCCGCGCTTGAGCCCGGCGCCACCGTTGACTTTCTTGCCCACCAGCTGCTTGCGCAACCGTTCCAGCAAATCCTGTTCCAGTATCCGTAGCTCATCGCGCAAGTCTTTGCGGAACTGCTCCAGCTCGGATTGCTCGATGTGCTGGGCGCGTTCGTCTTTTTCCACGCCGTCACGGGTGAAGACCTGGACGTCGATGACAGTACCGTCGACACCCGTGGGCACACGCTGGGACGTGTCTTTAACGTCCGAAGCCTTCTCGCCAAAGATGGCCCGCAGCAGCTTTTCCTCCGGCGTGAGCTGGGATTCGCCCTTGGGCGTCACCTTGCCGACCAGGATATCGCCCGCGTTTACTTCAGCACCGATATAGACAATACCGGATTCGTCCAGTTTGCCCAGAGCCGCTTCACCCACATTCGGAATATCCGCCGAAATCTCTTCCGGCCCCAGCTTGGTATCACGGGCGATACAGGTGAGCTCCTGAATATGAATCGAAGTGAACCGATCTTCGCGGGCCACACGCTCGGAGATCAGTACAGCATCCTCGAAGTTGTACCCGTTCCACGGGAGGAAGGCCATGCGCATGTTCTGGCCCAGAGCCAGCTCGCCCTTATCCACGGACGGACCGTCGGCCAGGATATCCCGAGCCGCTACCTTGTCTCCGGCCTGGACCAACGGATACTGGTTGGTGCAGGTGTTCTGGTTGGAGCGGGTGTACTTGGTCAGTTTGTAGATGTCGACCCCGGCCTCGCCTTCACCGATCTCGTCATCATTGACCTTCACGATGATGCGTGAAGCATCGACCTTGTCGATCACACCGCCGCGACGCGCTACCACGCAGACGCCAGAATCCAGCGCAGCGTGACGTTCGATGCCCGTGCCCGCAAACGGCTTTTCTGCGCGCAGGGTAGGCACCGCCTGGCGCTGCATGTTCGAACCCATCAGGGCCCGGTTGGCGTCGTCATGCTCCAGGAAGGGCACCAGCGCCGCCGCCACCGAGACTACCTGGCGCGGAGACACATCCATATGGGTGACCTTGTCCGGCGTCATCACCGTAAACTCATTCCGGTGGCGCACTGTCGCGAATTCGGAAGTGAGCCGCTGATCCCCGTCCACCGGCGAGTCCACCTGCGCAATGACGCATTCGGTTTCCTCGATAGCGGACAAATATTCCACCTCGTCGGTTACCTGCCCGTCGACCACCTTGCGGTAGGGGCTTTCCAGAAAACCGTATTCATTGGCTCGCGTATAACTCGACAACGAGTTAATCAGACCAATGTTGGGTCCTTCCGGGGTCTCAATCGGGCAGACCCGGCCGTAGTGGGTGGGGTGGACGTCACGGACCTCGAAACCGGCACGCTCGCGCGTCAGCCCACCCGGACCCAGCGCGGAAACCCGGCGCTTGTGCGTAATCTCTGACAGCGGGTTGTTCTGATCCATGAACTGCGACAGCTGCGATGATCCGAAGAACTCTTTCACGGCCGCGGACACCGGCTTGGCGTTAATCAGATCCTGGGGCATCAGACCCTCGGACTCAGCCAGACTAAGGCGTTCGCGCACTGCCCGCTCGACGCGAACCAAGCCGATACGGAACTGATTTTCTGCCATCTCGCCCACCGAGCGCACCCGGCGATTGCCCAGATGGTCAATATCATCGACCACGCCATTGCCGTTGCGGATGCTGACAAGCTCCCGCAGGACATCGACGATATCGGACATGTCATCGCCGTACTGCTGGTAATACTCCCGGCTTTCTTCGTCGGTGCACTGCCTGAAGTAGCGACCGTCATAAACCAGCCCCGGGCCATCAATGGACTCACGCCCCAAGCGGCGATTGAACTTCATCCGGCCCACACCGGACAGATCATAGCGATCCGAGGTAAAGAACAGGTTCTGGAAAAGCGTTTCCGCAGCGTCCTTGGTAGGCGGCTCGCCCGGGCGCATCATCCGGTAAATCTCAACCAGTGCTTCCAGCTGAGTCCGCGTGGGATCCTGACGCAGCGTGTCCGAGATAAAGGGTCCGTTATCCAGATCATTCGTATACAGGGTCTCGAACCGGGTTACGCCCGCTTTCTGGAGCTTGCCCAGCACGTCATCAGTAATCTCGGTGTTGCACTCCACCAGGATCTCGCCGCTGTCCTGATCGACCACCGAACGCGCCAACACCTTGCCGTGAAGGTATTCCGGCGGTACTTCCAGATATTCAATCTCGGCGTTCTGCAGGTGGCGGATATGACGCGCGGTAATACGGCGTCCACGTTCCACCACGAGCTCATCGCCGGCAAAAATGTCGAAGGTAGCGGTCTCGCCTCGCAGACGCTCGGGAAAGAGCCGCATCTGATACGTATCACCCTCGACCATGAGCTCGTTCGTCTCGAAGAACATGTCGAGAATTTCGTCATTGGTATAGCCCAACGCGCGCAACAGAACCGTGGCCGGCAACTTGCGACGCCGGTCGATGCGCACGAAGATATTGTCACGCGGGTCGAATTCGAAATCCAGCCAGGAACCGCGATAGGGAATAACACGCGCGGAGTACAACAGCTTGCCGGAGCTGTGCGTCTTGCCCTTGTCGTGATCAAAGAAGGCACCCGGAGAACGGTGCAACTGCGAAACAATAACCCGCTCAGTACCGTTAATAATGAAGGTGCCGTTTTCCGTCATGAGCGGAATCTCGCCCATGTACACCTGCTGTTCACGAATGTCCTTGATAGCACCCGACGATTCCTTGTCGTAAATCTTCAGGCGAATACGCACGCGCAAGGGCGCGGCATAGTTGGTGCCGCGGTCCAGAGCTTCACGTACGTCAAACGCGGCCTTACCGAGCTCGTAACCGCAATACTCCAGGGCCGCGTTCCCGGAATAACTGCTGATCGGGAACACGGAGCTAAACGCTGCCTCCAGTCCCTCGTTAGTCCGCTCCTCGGCGGTTTTGTCCTCCTGGAGGAAGGTACGGTAGGAATCAAGCTGAATGGCCAGGAGATAGGGGATCTCCATGACCTTGGGAAGCTTGCCGAAATCTTTGCGGATCCGCTTTTTCTCGGTAAAAGAGTATGCCATCTGCATTCCTCGGCTGTTGGTCCATCACCCTGGGGCGATGCTTCCGCGCCTGGGCATCACGCGGAAACGACTAAAGGCTGGCAGCCGCATGGACCGCCAGCCATCGCCTTTCCCGGCCCCCGGGAAAGGTTGGGACGCCGCGAACTTACTTGAGTTCGATCGTGGCGCCGGCTTCTTCGAGCTTGCTCTTGATCTCGTCAGCCTCTTCCTTCTCGGCGCTTTCCTTGATAGCCGACGGTGCGCCTTCCACGACTTCCTTGGCCTCTTTGAGACCCAGACCCGTTACTTCGCGCACGGCCTTGATGATGCCCACCTTCTTGTCACCAAAGGCAGTCAGCATGACATCAAACTCGGTCTGCTCTTCAGCTTCAGCGGCACCTTCTGCCGGTGCGGCTGCGGGCGCAGCGGCGGGGGCGGCCGCCGCCGCTTCCACACCGAATTTTTCTTCCATTGCTTCAATGAGCTCGACAAGCTCCATGACGCTCATTTCGGCAACTGCGTTGAGAATATCGTCTTTGGACAAAGCCATTTCGTTGTCTCCTAACCTCTCGGTTGAACCCGCGGGTCCGTAGTTCGTTCCACCCGGTATTCAGGCGGCGTCCTGTTTTTGGTCCTTGTAGGCCACCAGTGTCCGTACAAGCTTGACGGGTACCGCGTTCGCGGTCCGCACAAACTTGCCCACCGGAGCCTGCATGGTCCCCATGAGCCGGGAGATCGCCTCATCCCGTGTCGGCAGCTTGGCCAGAATATCGATATCCTGGGAACCATAGAGCTTGCCGTTTACGGACAGGGCTTTGACTTCCAGAGCACTGTGTGTCTTGCCGAAATCCTTGATCAACCGGGCCGCAGCGCCGGGATCTTGCTGGGAAAACGCAAGCATGGTGGGGCCGACCAGCGTCTCATCGATGCACTCATATTCAGTGCCCTCGATGGCGCGCTTGGCTAGTGTGTTCTGAACCACTTTCACATACACACCGCTTTCGCGAGCCTGGCGGCGAAGATCAGTCATCTCCGCCACGTCCAGACCCCGATAGTCGGCAACCACGACAGACAGCGCCTCGGATGCCACGGCATTAACCGACGCTACAATCTCCCGTTTGCTCTCCAGTCGCAAAGGCACATTAACCTCCTGGGATCACAAACATGTGCCGTCCGGCCGCACTGGCCGCGACCCGACGACACGGTTGCCATGACCGGTTGCCCGGTCCTGTGTCGCGGAAGCCAGCCCCTGATCCAAATCAGGACACGAACTACCGCGTCTGCGCAGGCGGTTACCCATTATCCCCGCAGGGACCTGCGGTCTTTGACGCCCTGACGGCGTTCAACCGCCAGGCTCAAAGATGGTGCCGCCCCGGGGGACGGCTTATTCAACCCACCGACGATTCAGATCGCCAGCGAAGACTGATCAACGAACAGGCCCGGCCCCATGGTGCTCGACAGGGTGACCTTCTTTAGGTACTGCCCCTTGGCCGTCGACGGCTTGGCCTTTTTCAGATCACTGATCAGCGTTTCCAGATTTTCCTTGATCGCTTCTGACCCGAAACCCACCTGCCCAATGGTGCAGTGAATGACACCACCCTTATCGGTACGGTAGCGCACCTGGCCACCCTTGGCGTTTTCCACGGCCTCGGCAATGTCATTGGTCACCGTGCCCACTTTCGGGTTAGGCA
>CAYPKI010000130.1:0-844 GCA_964411265.1 uncultured Alcanivorax sp.
TCCCGGGTTTCGGGGGTTTCGCTCAGGGTCGGCTGCACACGGGCTTCGTCCAGCTCCGTAACGCGCGCCAGATAAGGGTAGCGCTCTCCCCGGGGCACGGCATGGCTCGCCAGTCGGCGCCGGATATCATCGCGCAAGGGCTGCAGCAGCGTATCGCGTTGTTGCGTGCGCCACAGAAAAAGGCCCGAGGCGGACAGATGATCCAGAAAATCCGGCTGGCGCGCTGTGGGTGAGGCCAGAATGGGCCCGGTGCGGGGTATACGCCGCCAGAGAAACAGCGCCAACACCAGCGTCAGTCCTAGGATCAGCGGCCACGCCTGCTGCCAGAGCCAGCGGCCTAGTGGCGGCATGTCCATATTGCGGATAAACCAGACCTGTCCGGCATCCCGCACCAGATCGGCGAGCAGCCAGGCATGGTCCAGCAGATGCAGGTTGTTGTTGTACCAGAGCTCCAGGCCGGACAGCACCGTGACTTGGCCGTCACCCAGCCGCAAGGCGGCGAGTTGGGCGCCCCAGTCATTGTTCGCTTGATGGATCAGCCGGGCCGGCGCCGGCTCGTCCGGGGCCGGAGCCTCGGGGTGGCCCAGGCTGGTGTGGCGCAGGGCGAGCTCGCCGGGCAGCGCCAGCCGGCGGGTGCCGCCGGGCGTGGGCAGGCGCGAAGCCACCAGCGGTTCCGAGCGCTGGCAGAAAAAGCCGATGCAGCGCTCGCGCATCTCGTTGGAGGGGTTGGTGCAGAGTGCCGCGAACATGTCCTCGGCGTTGAGGTAGGGTTTTACCAGATCCAGGGTCTCGGCGCCTGAACTGGGCGCCATGGTCTCCCGGCTGGTCAGCCCCAGCGCGAAGA
>CAYPKI010000130.1:854-8262 GCA_964411265.1 uncultured Alcanivorax sp.
AGCAGCGCCTGGACGCGCTCGCCGCTGATGCCGTCGCGCTCGCGGGTAAGCACCAGCAGCGTGTCCTTTGACGGCAGCGGATAGAGCGCGCCCGAGCTGAGCACATCCCGGCTGTCATGACCCCACTGGTCCAGCAGCTGTTCAGCGGCGGCAAAGGGGTTCTGCTGCACGGACAACGGCGGCGTGCCGGCGGTGACATACTCATAGGGCTCGTAAACCGTGAGCAGGGCCACCGGAATCAGCGTCAACAACCACAGCGGCGAGAACCTACGCATCCGGGTCCTCCGATACGAAGATAGCCTGCCAGTCGTCCAGACAGGCCTCGACGTCGCCGGTGCCGGCAGGCTGGTGCGCCCAGGCGGTCGCCGTCCACAGTCGTGTGAGTTTGCCCATGAAGGCCAGCAACCGCTCCTCGGGCCGGCGCTGGCGCAGCAAGATCAGACATTCGTGTTCCGTGGTCCCCGGCTGCACCGGTAGCGCATGAGCATGCACCAGCCGGGACAGACTCGCCCGATAGAGCAGCGCCAGCGCCGCCCGGGCGTCACCGGTGCCGAGCTGCTCGCGCACGGCGGCGCCGATATCGTCGGGCAGGGACTCCGGGCGAATATCCAGGCCGGCCACATGGGTCGCGGGCGCGTTCGGCCGGCGACGGCGCTCGAACCGGGGCAGCCAGTGGCGGTAATGCCAAAGCGTCCACAGCACCAGCGCGGTTACCAGGCCCCAGAGCGCCCCCTGGAAAATGCGGGCCGGCCAGAGGTTGGGTTCTTGCGGCTCACCCGGCTCTTGCTCACTGAGCCAGTCCTTGGGGATGCGCTCCAGCCAGTTGTTCTCGCCGGTGTTCACCCAGTCGCGCTGGCGCCAGCCGATGCGGCGTTCCAGGGGCATGAAGTCCGGCCCGGCGACAATCTCGAGCGCCGCTTCTTGCGGATTGCGGGTTGGGCGCTTTGCCGCTTCCGCCGGCTGGCCGGCCAGCAGGGGCAGGGACAGCATCAGGGCCGCGGCCATACCAGCGCCCGTCTGCCGGCGTCGCTCGCCGATGTGGCGCAGGCCCAGCTCCAGGTCCCAACCTTCCAGCCAGGAGCGCCGGTTCAGATAGAGGGCGAAACCACAGGCGACATAGAGCGGCTCGATCAGGCTTAAAACCAGATACCAGCTCACCGCCTGCAGCCACTGATGGGTCGCTTCCTGCTGCATCAGCCAGGCGCTCACTTCCAGATTGAATTGCCAGGGGGCGAGGAAATAGAGCAGCAGCAACATGCCCAGGGTCAGCCCCTGTTCGACATGCAGCAACACGATGGTGAGCATACCCGAGCGATTGGACGGCGGCCGGTGCAGCATCGCGAGACGGCGGTTCCGGGCGTCCCCGCGGCTCTTTTCCAGCTGAAAGACAGGCAGGTTGAAGCTCCGGCTGGGGCTCAGCCGCCGGATCGTAAGCAGACTCAACAAGTCCTGGAAACCGTACCGGGGAAACTCGCGCACCAGGGTGAAGGGTCCGGGGTATTCGCCGAACAGCGCCCGCGAGCAGAACGCGAGCAGGGGCTGCTCCCAGAGCGGTTTGAGCCACCAGAATACAAAGACTGACGCGTAAAAATGCTCCGCGCCCAGCCAGGCAAAGATCACCACAAAGGGCACCGCCGTAAATACCAGCCAGGTGAGCAGCAGCGGCCGCCACCAGGCGCGCAGCATGCGCGTCCCCAGATCCATGGCCTGCCAGGGACCGCGGGGTGTGAGCCGAGCCTGGAGGTTGCGTAGTTCCATCAGCCGCGCTCGCCGTCCGTACCGCGTCCGCCCAGCGCCAGATAGCCCAGCACCAGCACCCACAGGCCCGCGCCCACGCCGTACTTCCAGGCGGCCGGCAGCGCGAGTGGCGACCAGAAGGCTTCGATGAAGGCGGCGCCGAGCAGCAGCAGGATAACGCCGTAGACGACCGGCAGCGTTTTAAGCGCCGCCTCGCGTAGCGCGTCCAGACGCCGCCGCGGGCCCGGGGCCACCAGGGACCAGCCCAGCCGCAATCCGGCGCCGCCGGCCAATACAATGGCTGTCAATTCAGGCGCCCCGTGCGCGATGATGAAACCGAAGAAGGGCTCCGCCTGTTCGATATTGACCAGGTGAGCGCTCGCCGCTCCCAGGAAGGACCCGTTGAAAATCATGATGACCAGCGAACCAATGCCCAGGAATAACCCGGAGGCAAAGGAGCGAAAAGCCACGCCCACATTGTTCATGATGTAGAAGCCGAACATCTTGAGATCCTCTGCGCTAGTGCGCGCGGGCGACTGATCGGCGCTGAAGTTCTGCTCCAGGTTGTCCGTGGTCTGCGCGTCCAGCACCGTATGCACCATGTCCGGCTGGTTGCGCACCAGAATGGCTACCAGCGCGGCCGCACCCATAAAGACCAAAGCACTGATCAGATTCCAGCGCCCCTGCTCGCGCACACGGCGAGGAAAGTCGCGCCGGATCAAACCGCTAAGCCGGGACCATAACGGCGGCTGCTGCTGGTAGAGCTGACGGTGTGAGCGCAACATGAGCTGCTCGAGTTCCCGGATCAGGCTCAGGCTGTAGCCGCGTTCCCGGGCCAGAGCTTGCTGGTGACACAGCCGCCGATGGCGCTGGGGCAGATCCGCCGGCGCGTGCTGAACGCGGTGATTGCTGCGGCGACGCTTCTCCAGCCGGTCCAGGTGAAGCGCCAACTCGTCCCACTCCGCACGGTGCCGGGCCTCGAAGCCGCGCTGTCTCATGCCTCCCCCACCAGCCCGCGCGCCAGCGCCAGAGCATGGCGCTCGGCGGCTTCACCCGGGTATTCGGGAAAAGCCTGTTGGGCCAGTTCCCGTCGGCGCGCCTCGGTCAGTCTGGGCGCGCGTTCGGCCAGCGCAATCAAGCTTTGCTGATCGGCGAGGGTCAGGGGCCAGTCCGGCAGCGCCCGGGCGTTGGCCTCGGCCTCCGGCATCTGGGCCCGGCCCGACCACGACTGGACATGAACCACCAGGGTATCGGCGGCCAGATCGCCCAGGCGCTGAAAGCGCGGCGAAGCGAGCGTCGCGATCAGACCGGTGAGATAGGCAAAAGGAAAGAAGTCCGCCACCCGCAGCAGGTTGCGCAGCACGCAGGCGTTGAAACTGGCGGGCGTACCGTCGGTGTGCACTACGGCTATGGCCAGAGCCCGCTTGCCCGGGGTCTGGCCCTGCCGCAGGGCCTCGAACAGCACCGGATACCACCATTCGAGCAAAAAGGCGGCAATAAAGAACAGGGCCGGGGCCAGGGCACCCAGCCCGCCCAGGCCCAGCATAAAGAGGGCAAGGGTCAGCCCCAGATAGAGCAGCCCCCGGAAGAAGAGATCCAGCAGCCAGGCACCGGCGCGTGGCAGTGGTCCGGCCAGCGGCAGGGCCAGGTCCGCGCCCTCGGGCGTGTGAACAATGGCATGTTCATCAATCATGACCGCCTCGTGGCCCGCGAATCAGCCACAGGCAGGAACAGAACAGCACCACCAGCACGCCGATGCGAGTCAGCGCCAGCGTGCGCGCGGGCGGCGGTTCCGTCACCTGCATGACAAAGCCACAGAAATAGACCAGCAAGAGAAAACAGAACCAGGTCAGCAGGCGCCCGTCCCGCCGGCCCAGCGTAGCCGGAAGGAAAAGCGCCAGCGGCAGATAGGCCGCCAGGGCGAAGAGCACCATGGCCGTGACGGGGGTGTCTGCCGGCGCCTGCCAGGCGAGCCCGCCCACCCCCAGCACCAGCAGCAACAGATGGCTGACGCGGGCAAAGTGCTGGGCCGTCTTCAAGAGTCCGTCTCCAGCTGCCGGCCCAGTCGGGCCAGTCGGCGGCCCAGGGCCCGCGCCAGGGCCTGTTCAGGCTCATCCAGTTCGGTGGTGTTCGCCATGCCGGCCACATGGGTGGGCCCGTAGGGCGTGCCGCCGCCAGTGGTCTTCATGAGCGCCGCTTCGGTATAAGGCACGGCCGTGAGCACCATGCCCTGGTGGAGCAGCGGGGTCATCATGGACAAGAGCGTACTTTCCTGCCCGCCGTGCAGGCTGGAGGTAGAACAGAAAACCCCCGCGGGCTTATCCACCAGGTCACCGTTCAGCCAG
The DNA here is from genome assembly GCA_964411265.1 of uncultured Alcanivorax sp. Lineage (GTDB taxonomy): Bacteria > Pseudomonadota > Gammaproteobacteria > Pseudomonadales > Alcanivoracaceae > SLJS01. The sequence goes on from CAYPKI010000130.1 coordinate 4,937, forward strand.
AGTTCGCTGGTCTGGTCGATAAAGTATTTCATGGGCGCGGCCATATTACCGAAGCGTGTGGGCGAGCCCAGCGCCAGTCCGGTACAGGCACGCAGTTCTTCCACGGTGGCATAGGGTGCGCCCTCGTCCGGCACGGCTGGTGCGGTGGCTTCGGTTTTTGAAGAGACCGGCGGCACCGTGCGCAGGCGTGCTTCCATCCCGGTTTCTTCCACGCCGCGTGCGACGGCCAGCGCCAGATTCTTCACGCTGCCGGAGCGGCTGTAATAGAGCACCAGTACATAGGGTTCGCTCATGCCACCAGCTCCAGCGCGTTTTCCGGCGGCCGGCCGATTACCGCCTGATCACCGCGCACCACCACGGGCCGTTCCAGCAATTTCGGATAGTCGGCAATGGCCTGGAGCACCGTGTCGTCGTCACTGTCCTTCGACAGGCCGGCTTCCTTGTATTCCTTTTCCCGGGTACGCACCAGATCATGGGCTTTTTCCAGGCCCAGCTTGTCCACCAGCGCGCGCAGGGTGTTCAAATCCGGCGGCGTCTTGAGGTACTCGATGATTTCGGGTGCCTCGCCCTTGTCGCGCAACAGATCGAGCGTCTGGCGTGACTTGGTGCATTTGGGATTGTGGTAAATCGTCAGACTGCTCATGGTAGATTGGTGTCCTGCCTGCGGAGCCTTTCATTCTACGGAGCTGGGCAGGGCTGGCAACCGATGGAGCGCTTACGTGAAGATGCGCGCGAAGCTACAGCGCCTCGCCCACCGCGACTGGGCCTTTCTCAAGCTGGTCTGGCACCAGTACCGCGATGACGACTGCCGGTCCATTGCTGCTTCGCTGACCTTTATTTCCCTCTTCGCCATTGTCCCGGTCATGACAGTGGCCTTCGCCATTCTGTCAGCGATTCCGTCACTACAGCAGCGCGGAGAAAAAATCCGGGCCTGGGTTTTTGAGTATTTCATTCCCACCGGTGGCGCCCGGGTGGGCGACTATCTCGCCGGTTTTGCCGAACAGGCGAGTAATCTCACCGGCATCGGCATCGGGATGCTGGTGATTACCTCGGTGATGCTGCTGCGCACTATCGAGGTCACCATGAATCGCATCTGGAAGGTGACTACAGCGCGCAACATGATCACCAGTTTTCTGATGTACTGGGCCGTTCTCACGCTGGGTCCGTTGCTGTTGGGAGCAGGTCTGGGCCTGAGTTCCTATGTCACTTCGCTATCCCTGGTCAGCGACACCCTTGGCGCGCTGGGCGGTCGTGCAACGCTGCTGGCCTTGCTGCCCTTTGTGCTGACCACGGCCCTGCTGGCGTTGCTCTATATCGTTGTGCCCAGCTGCCATGTGCCCATCCGGCAGGGGGTGGCGGGCGCGGCTCTGGCGGCGGTGTTCTTCGAACTGGCCAAGAGCGGCTTCGCGCTCTTCGTGAGCCTGGCGCCCACCTATCAGGTGGTCTATGGCGCCTTTGCCGCTGTGCCCATCTTCCTGATGTGGATCTTCATTTCCTGGAGTATTGTCCTGCTGGGCGCGGAGCTGGTGCGCGCATTGGTGGTTTTCCGCGAACGCCTCAAGGAGAGGCCGCCGCTGCAGGTCCTGCTGCGCCTGCTGGAACTGCTGCGTGAACGTCAGCACAGTGGTCAGTCGCTGGCGCCGGACGAGATCCGGGGCGTACTGGATCGCATCGGCGGCGCGCAGTGGGAGATGTATCGCAACCTCTTGCTGGATCTGGGCTTGATGCGCCGGACGGACGACGGCAGTTTCTTTCTTGCGCGAGATCTACGGGAACTGACCCTGGCGGAGCTGGTGGAACAACTCCCCTGGTCGGCGCAGGTCCAGCTGGCGGTGACCGACGATACCCCATCGTCCTGGGAAAAAGAACTCGCTCGGCGCTGCCGGGCGGCGCGCCAGGAGTTGCGGGAGCCGCTGGACCTGACCCTGGAATCGCTGTTCACCCGGTCTGAGCGGGAACCGGAAGAGGAGGCGACATCATGACGGATTTCAGTTATCGCGCTTATGCCTCGGGTCGTGTGCAGGGCGTATTCTATCGCGCCTCGGCACAACAAAAGGCACGCGAGCTGGGTGTCAATGGCTGGGTGCGCAACTGCCCGGACGGCCGGGTTGAAGCTCAGCTGGAAGGCGATTCACAAGCGGTTGATGCCATGATCGCCTGGATGCGCGCAGGCCCGTCGGCGGCGAAGGTGGACGATGTGCGGGTAGAAGAGGCTGAGCCGGAAAATGCCCGCGGTTTCAACGTGATCTAGGAAGCAAGGGTATGGAACTGGTACACGAGCATCTGCGTTTTCCCGCTCTCAGCGCCGGGCAGGGCGAGACTGTGCTGCTGTTGCACGGCTTTCCTGACTGCTACCGCAATTGGGAAAACCAGGTCAATCTCCTGGCCGAGGCCGGTTATCACGCCGTGGCTCCGGCGCTGCGCGGCTATGCCACCGAATGCCTGCCGCCCGACGGGGATTTTTCCCTGGCCGCGGCTGTGGAGGATCTCTCCGCCTGGGTAGAACAGCTGGACGGCCCCGTGCATCTGGTAGGTCACGACTGGGGCGCGGTGGTCGCCCAACTGGCCGCCGCCCGCAATCCCGAGCCCTTCGCCAGTCTCACCTGCCTGGCCATTCCGCCACTCAAGCGCCTGACGCCGGCACTGGTGCGCGTGCCGGAACAGCTGGTGCTGTCTTCCTACATGCAGTTCTTCCAATTGCCGCGCATCCCCGAATGGTGGTGCCGGCGCAATGATTTTGCCGGCATCGAGTTCCTCTGGCGGCGCTGGTCGCCCGACTGGAATCCCCAACCCTGGCTGGACCGCGCCAAGCAGACCCTGGACGAACCGGGCGTGCTCAGCGCCGCGCTCGGCTGGTACCGCCAAATAACCCGCTTCTGGACCCCGTCCGGCCGACGCGCGCTCACCTGGCTGCGCCGCGACATCGAAGTACCCACGCGTTTTCTCATGGGGCGCAAGGACGGCTGCATGACGGAACGCTTGCTGGGCCATACGCTGGTGGATAGCGACTTTCCCCGGGGGATGGATGTGGAGCTGGTGGCCGGAGCCGGGCATTTCCTGCATCTCGAGCGGCCGGAACGGGTGACGGATCTGATCCTCGAGCATCTGCGCACCGCCGGGCAATAGTGACCGCCACCTTTCCTCCCCTGGCAAGGGGAGGAAACACAAAGGAGGGGTCTTTTCCAGAGCGTTGGATCCCGCTCTGTCGGGATGTTTACCACAGAGAACACGGAGAACACAGAGAATTCCAGTCCCAATCTCTGTGGTTACTTCAGGGGGTGGGGTGCGCCCTGTAGCTTTGTTAGCCCCCTTACGGGCGCAGGCCG
>CAYPKI010000131.1:0-2124 GCA_964411265.1 uncultured Alcanivorax sp.
GGACTGGGAGCGGTTACGGGCTGGCTTTTCGGCGGTTGGGGGCTGGCCGCGCCTGTGGCGAATCTGCTCTTGATTCCTCTGTTCTCCGTGGCTGTGGTGCCACTAGCGTTGGCGGGGGCGCTGCTTGACCCCAGTGAGTGGGGGCTGACCGGCGCGGGCGCGCTGCTGGATAGCGCCATGACGGTTGTGGCGGCGCTCGCCCGGGCGCTGCCCGAATTGCCTGTGCCGGTGAGTCTGAGTGCGGCCTTGCTGGCCGGGCTGGCGGTAACGGTGCTGCTGGTGCCGGGCCCGTTTTTACCGCGTTGGTCTATTCCCTTTCTTCTACTGCCCTGGCTATGGCCGGCGGCGCCCGAACCCGGTCCGGGTGGCTTCCATCTCACGGTTTTTGAAGTCGGGCAGGGTCAGGCGCTGGCCGTACGCACGGCGAACCATATCGTGCTTTATGATCTGGGACCCCGATGGCCGGGCGGGAATGCCGGGCGCAATCTCTTGACCCCCTGGTTGGCGAAACAGCGCGCGCCCGTGGCACTCGCCTTTGCCAGTCATGGCGATGGCGACCATGCAGGAGGCTGGCCCGGTGTGCGCCCGCATCTGTCTGACGGGGTGCTCTACAGCGGTGAACCCGACCGGCTCGACGGCGCCCGGCGCTGTCGTCGGGGTCAGTCTTGGCAGTTTGATGGTGTGGCGATCCGTGTGCTCTGGCCGGCACCAGGGATCGATATACGCAAGAGCAATAACCGCAGCTGTGTGGTGCGTATCCGCGGCCCTCACGGCACGGCGCTGTTGACCGGCGATATCGAAAAACCCGTGGAGTACTGGCTGGCCGAGCAGGGCGGTCTGGACAGCGATGTCGTGCAGGTGCCTCATCATGGCAGCCGCTCCAGCTCGAGTTATACCTTTCTGCGCGCAGTGGATCCCGAACAGGGTTTCGTTAGCACCGGTTACGGCAATGCGTTCGGCCATCCGGCCGACGTCATTGTTGGGCGTTACAATGCATTCGGTGTTGAGTTCTACAACAGCGCCCGGACCGGCATGATTGTGTTCCGGAGGGACGAACAACATAATACCGCACCCGTGTTGTGGCGCGGCGTTGCCCGCCGTCCGTGGCGTGCGCCGCTGCCGACGCGGCATCAAGAGGCGGCGCATAGGGTAGATTAAAGCGCCGGTTGAGCGGTGTTTCCGGAAGGGAGAGTTGACGAGTGCTGGAGTTGATGAAGTCCGGGGGCTGGCTCATGCTCCCGATTCTCTTGTGTTCGGCTGTGGCGTTGGCCATTGTCGCTGAACGGTTCTGGACCCTGCGGCCATCGCGATTGGCACCGCCCAACCTCTTGCCTGAAATTCGCCAATGGCTCAAGCGCGGCGGTCCCGACCGGCAGCAGCTCAATACCCTGCGCGAACATTCCCCGCTGGGGCGAATCCTGGCGGCCGGGCTGGCGAACGCCGGCCATGGCCGTGACATCATGAAGGAAAGCATCCAGGAAACGGCCACTCAGGTGGTACATGAACTCGAGCGCTTTCTCAATACGCTCGGCACCATTGCCGCCATTACGCCGCTGTTAGGCCTGCTGGGCACAGTCATCGGCATGATTGATGTATTCAGCGCCATCATGATTCACGGCACGGGCGATGCCAGCCGTCTCGCCGGCGGCATTTCCCAGGCTTTGATCACCACGGCCTCGGGGCTGACCGTGGCCATTCCCGCTATCTTTTTCCACCGTTTTTTCATGCGCCGGGTCGATGAGGTCACCCTCAGCCTGGAGCAGCAGGCCGTGCATCTGGTGGACCTGGTACACGGTGATCGTGAAGACGTGCCGGAGCGGGGGTAATGCAGTTCCGGCGTCAAAACCGCGAAGACGTATCCATCAATCTGACGCCGCTCATTGATGTGGTCTTCCTGCTGCTGATCTTTTTCATGGTCTCGACTACTTTTACGCGCGAAACCCGGCTGGATATCACGCTGCCCGAGGCTGATAGCTCGCCGGCAGCGGAGCCGGAGGAGCAGGTCGAGGTGGTTGTGGGGGCCAATGGTCGCTACAGCGTGAACGGCAAGGTGCTTACCAACAGCGATGCCGATACCCTGCGTTCGGTTTTGCTGCGTAAAGCGGAAAAAGGCACGGAGAGGCC
>CAYPKI010000131.1:2134-8236 GCA_964411265.1 uncultured Alcanivorax sp.
CCCTTTACCATTACCGCTGATGCGCAGGCCAGTCACCAGGCCGTAGTTCGGGTCATGGATGTGGCCGGGCGAGTCGGCTTCACCAATATCAATATAACCACGCGGGCACTTGAGCAGGATTCGCAGTCATGAGCGCTTCGGAGGACAACAGCTGGCAAGTCTATCGGCGCCTGCTGAGCTATGTGCGCCCCTACTGGTGGGTGCTGTTGGCGAGTCTGCTGGGCTTCGCCCTATATTCCGGTATCCAGCCGCTCATGGCGGAAATGATGGATGTCATCGTCAACATCATCGAAAATCCCACGCCCAAAGGTGTTTTGCTGATCTCGCTTGCTCCGGTGGCTTTTCCCCTCGTTCAGGGCATGGCGCAGTTTCTGGGCCATTATACGTTGATCTGGGTGGGGCAGCATGTGGTCTATACCCTGCGCAACGAGATGTTTCAGCATTTGTTGCGCATGCCACTGCAGGAATCCCAGGACACGACCAACGGACGTATCATGTCGCGTTTCATTTATGACGCGCAGCAGGTTACCTCCGCAGGGGCGCAGGGGCTGACCGTCCTGATGCGTGATGGTCTGACGGTACTGGGTCTTATGGGCTATATGTTCTACAAGAACTGGATGCTTACACTGATTCTGATCGCTGTGGGGCCGGCTTTGGCTGTGATCGTGAATTACACCAGCCAGCGTTTTCGCCGTATCTCTCATACCATCCAGCGCAGCATGGGAGGCATCACGCATTACCTGGGCGAATCCATTGAAGGCCAGCAACCAATTCGTATTTTTGGTGGTCATCCCCAGGAGGAAAAGCGTTTCAATACCGTCAGCCGGCGCTTTGCCAAGCAGAACATCAAGCTGGCCGCGTCCAAGGTGGCCAGCACCACCATGGTCCAGGTGGTTGTAGGGGCCGGGGTGGGCATAATCATCTATCTCTACATCAGTGTCATGGATCTGGAAGTATCGGTGGGCGAGTTTCTGGCCTTTGTCACAGCCGCGGGCATGATCCAGAAACCATTGAAATCGCTTACCAATGTGAATGTGAAGATTCAACGCGGTCTCGCGGGCGCGGAAAGCCTGTTTTTGATGCTGGATCAACCCCAGGAGCCGGATCGCGGTACACGGACGATCGACCGGGCGACGGGCAATCTGGAATTCTGCAACGTGAATTTCAACTATGATGGCGTGAATCCGGTGCTGCAGGATTTTTCCGTTTGCATGAAAGCGGGCGAAACCGTGGCCCTGGTGGGCCGGTCCGGGGCCGGCAAGAGCACGGTGTCCGCATTGGTGCCGCGATTCCATGAACCGGACTCGGGGGAGGTTCTGCTCGATGGTGTGCCGCTGCACGAATACCGCCTGACGGAATTGCGCCGCCAGGTGGCCATGGTGACCCAGAAGGTGGTGCTCTTTAACGACACACTGCGCAATAACATAGCCTATGGCGAACTTGCTTGCAGCGACGAGGAGGCCATTATCCGCGCGGCGCGGGATGCACACGCCTGGGCATTCATCAAGGATCTGCCGCAGGGGCTGGATACCGAAGTGGGGCAGGACGGCGCCCAGCTTTCGGGCGGGCAGCGTCAGCGCGTGGCCATCGCCCGCGCGTTGCTCAAGGACGCCCCCATTCTGATTCTCGACGAGGCCACTTCGGCGCTGGATACACATTCGGAACATCATATCCAGCAGGCGCTGGAGCACGTCATGGAGGGTCGAACCACGCTGGTGATTGCGCACCGAATGTCCACGGTGGAACGCGCCGACAAGATTCTGGTCATGGATCAGGGCCGCGTGGTGGAATCCGGCAGTCATGCCGAGCTGCTCGCGCGCAACGGCGCCTATGCCCAGCTTTACCGCATGGATTTCGAGGAAGAGGGGGGATGAAATGGCCCCATCGCGGCGGCATCCAGCAAGCCTGGCAGCGTGACTCTCCCTGGCTGTGGCCTTTGCGGCCGCTTTCGGCGGTAACCGCGCGTGTAGCGCGTGCCCGGCTTGACCGTTTTCGTCGCCGGGCGCCGGTGCCGCCTGTACCCGTTCTGGTGGTGGGCAATATTACCCTGGGTGGCACGGGCAAGACACCGCTTGTGATCGAGCTTGGCCGTGCGCTGGGTGCGCGTGGCCTGCGCGTGGCGGTGATCAGCCGGGGCTATGGTGCCCGGCCGCCTGAGCAACCCTGGCCGGTCACTGCGTACAGCGATCCGGCTCAATGTGGCGATGAACCCCTATTGATCGCTCGTGAGGCGGGTGTGGCCGTGACCATTGATGCCGACCGGGCGCGGGCGCTGGCCTGGACCCTTGAGCGCGACGCGCCGGATCTGGTCATCAGTGACGACGGCCTCCAGCATTACGGTATGCCACGTACGGCGGAGCTGGCGGTAGTGGACGGCGAAACCGGTCTGGGCAACGCTCGTTGTCTGCCGGCAGGTCCTCTCCGGGAACCGGCACAACGGCTTGAGGATGTGGACTGGCTGGTGACGCGGGGTACGTCCGCGCAATGGCCTTCGGCCTGGACGCTCACTCTGGAGCCGGGCAACCCCGTCCATGCGTGTACTGGCGATACCCTGTCCGCCCAAGCCTTCCGGGCGCGCTACCCGCGCGTACACGCTGTGGCGGGCATTGGCCGGCCGGAGCAATTTTTCCATGCCCTGCGGCAACAGGGGCTGGATGTCATCGAACATCCCCGCCCGGATCATCACCGGTTCCATCCGCGTGAGCTGGATGGGGACGACGATCTGCCGGTGGTGGTGACGTCCAAGGACGCGGTAAAGTGTCGTTCTGACCGGTCGGAGCACCTCTGGGTCTGGCCCGCGCGGGCCCGGGTGTCCGATGCCCTCGTGGAGGCCATCGTTCAGCGACTGACGAGGTGATGCATTGACCTTCAGGATTGTGATACCGGCGCGCTATGACTCCAGCCGCTTGCCGGGCAAACCCCTGGCCGAGATCCATGGACGGCCCATGGTGGCTCATGTGCTGGATCGCTGCCGCGCCAGTGACGCCGGCGATATCCGGGTGGCCACGGATGACCAGCGCGTGGCACAGGCCGTTTTTGATGCCGGTGGCGAGGCGGTCATGACCCGGGCTGATCATCACTCGGGTACGGACCGGCTGCAGGAAGTGGTCACGCGGCTGGAACTGGCCGAAGACGACATTATCGTTAATGTTCAGGGGGACGAGCCCAGGATCCCGCCGGCCGTCATCAATCAGGTGGCGCAAAATCTTGCCGCGCGCCCGGAGTGCGAAATGGCCACCCTGTGCGAGGCGGTTACCGAGCGCGCGGATCTGTTCAGCCCCGATGTCGTGAAGGTGGTCCGGGCGGACAATGGTGAGGCGCTGTATTTCAGCCGCGCGCCCATTCCCTGGGATCGGGCAAGTTTTGACGATGCTTCTGACGCCATGCCGGAAGGACACTGGTGGCGCCATATCGGTATCTATGCTTATCGCGTGGGCCTGCTTCACCGCTTTGTCGCCTGGCACCCGGCTGAACTCGAACGGATTGAGTCGCTGGAGCAATTGCGGGCGCTCGCTCGAGGTGTGCGGATTCATGTGGCACCGGTGGCGACGCCCGTGCCTGCAGGGGTGGATACCCAGGCGGATCTGGATAGCCTGCGCCGATACTGGGGAGAAGAGGGATGAGTGTACGCCTGCTCTTTGTCTGTCTGGGTAACATCTGCCGCTCGCCCACAGCCGAGGTGATTGTTCGTGAGCGCGTGGTCGGACTCGGGCTGGACCAGGTGATCGAGCTGGACAGTGCGGGCACCGGGTCCTGGCATATCGGTAAAGCGCCGGATACTCGCATGCAAAGTGCGGGCGCAGGGCGCGGCTACAGCATGAACGGGTTGCGCGCGCGTCAGGTGGCGCCCGAGGATTTTCACCAATTCGATTATGTGCTGGCCATGGACCAGGCGAACCTCGCGGATCTGGAAATGATGCGCCCCGAGGAGGCTTCAGCCGAAGTCCGGCTCTTTCTGGAATTCCACCCGCACGACCGGGAGCGGGATGTGCCGGACCCGTATTACGGCGGCGAGCAGGGCTTTGCCCATGTGCTCGACCTGGTGGAAGATGGTGCCGACGGTTTGATTGACCACCTGCGCGACCGCCATGATTTATGAAACCGCTGCCCGATGCGCCGCTGGATGAATTGAACACCCTGCGCCTGCCGGCACGGGCGCAGTGGTTGGCGCAGCCGGATACCGAAGCGGAGCTGGCGGCGTTGCTCGCCGATCCGCGCTTCCAGGATCAGCCGCGGACTGTACTGGGCGAGGGCAGTAATCTCGTGCTCGCCGAAGACTTGCCCGGGCTGGTGCTGCGGCCGGGCTTGCGCGGCATCCGGGTGCTCGACGAAGATGGCGATCAGGTGCGCGTGGAGATCGCCGCCGGCGAACCCTGGGATGCCCTGGTGCAGTACAGCCTGGATCAGGGGTGGCAGGGGCTGGAAAATCTTTCCCTGATTCCTGGCTGGACCGGGGCGGCGCCCTACCAGAACATCGGTGCTTATGGTGTGGAACTGGCGGACCGGCTGGAGTCGGTGCGCGCGCTGCGTCTTGGCGATGGCCGTGCTTTTGAATTTCTCTGCGCCGACTGCCGCTTCGGTTATCGCGACAGTGTCTTCAAGAGTGTCTACCCGGGTGAGTACCTGATCACAGCAGTCCGTCTGGTGCTGAACAAGACACCGGCGCTGGTGCTGCACTACGGAGCGCTGCAGGCGCTGGGTGATCTGCCGCCGACGCTGGATAGCGCCCGGCGAGTGCGCGACAAGGTATGTGCTGTTCGCCGTGCCCGGCTGCCGGACCCGGCCGAGTTACCCAATGCTGGAAGTTTCTTCAAGAATCCGGTGGTCGACGCGGACGAGCACGCGCGGCTCCAACAGAACTGGCCGGAACTGGTGTCTTTCCCCGTCGAGGGCGGCTACAAGGTCGCGGCCGGCTGGTTGCTGGAGACCGCCGGCTGGAAAGGGGCGCGCTGGCGGGACCTGGGGATGCACGCCCATCAGGCGCTGGTGATGGTCAATCACGGCCGGGCCACAGGCACGGATGTGCTTGCCTTCGCCGAGCACATCCGCGCGGATATCCGCACGCACTTCGGGCTGGAGCTGGAGCGCGAACCGGTGGTGTTGCCCCGCCGCTGATGCTTATTCCCGGCCGCGCTCGCGCAGGCGCTTGAACAGGCTGGAGGTGTCCCAGTGGCCACCGCCCATGGCCTGCACTTCACGGTAGAAATCGTTCACCATCTCCGCCAGCGGCAGTTCCGCCTCCTGGTTCTGCGCTTCCCGCAGGCAGATCTCGAGATCCTTGCGCATCCAGTCCACGGCGAAGCCGTGATCATACTGGTCGGCGATCATGGTCGGGTAGCGGTTCTTCATTTGCCAGGACCCGGCCGCACCGCTCGAAAGCACCTGGATGACGCTTTCCAGGTCCAGGCCCGCCTTTTCCGCGAAGGCCATGCCTTCGGCGAGTCCTTCCAGTACGCCCGCGACGCAGATCTGGTTGACCATCTTGGTGAGCTGGCCGGCGCCAGGGCCGCCTAGACGGTTAACCGCCTTGCCGTACAGGGTCATGACCGCTTCGGCGGCCGCGTAGTCTTGTTCCGCACCGCCGCACATTATTGTCAGCCCGGCGTTTTCCGCGCCCTGTTGGCCGCCGGACAAAGGGGCGTCAACGAAGCCAATACCGCCCTGACGTGCGTGATGGGCCAGTTCCTGGGCCAGCTCGGCGGAGGCAGTGGTATGATCAATCAGCACACTGCCGGCCTTCATGCCGGCCAGCGCACCCTCATCACCCAGCACCACGGACCGGACGTCGTCGTCATTGCCGACACAGGTCATGACCAGATCAGCGTCCTCCGCGGTTGCGGCGGGCGAGGCGCCGCGTAAACCGCCGTAATCCTTGACCCAGTTCACCGCCTTGTCTGGCGTGCGGTTGAATACAGACACCTGGTGACCCGCTTTCTGTAAATGGCCCGCCATGGGGTAGCCCATGACGCCCAACCCGATGAAGGCAATTTTCCTGGGCATGAATGCTCCTTGCCGAGGTGGTGCGAAAAGAAAACGGCCCCGCAGGGCCGTTGGAGCTTTACAACCATTGGCCGGATCAGCGCTCGTGCAGTGGTACGAAGG
>CAYPKI010000132.1:0-2398 GCA_964411265.1 uncultured Alcanivorax sp.
CGGCGCGGCCGGCTGCGGCGCGGCGGGTTGCGGCGCCACCTGGGTGCCGCCGCCGCGGCTGATGCGAACCGACTCCTCGCCTTCCTGAATTTCGAGCTCATTGATGCCGGATTCTTCCAGCAGCTCGATCAGTTTCTTGATCTTGCGGATATCCATTTATTCCGTACCTTCTGACTGAATTCGCGCCAATACAGCCTCCAGCGCCAGCTCGTATCCTCGTGCACCCAGCCCCGCGATTACGCCCTCGGCGATATCGGAGAAGTACGAGTGCCGACGGAAGGGCTCACGCCGATGGATGTTGGAAAGATGCACCTCGATGAAGGGGATCGCTACCGCCTGGAGCGCGTCCCGAAGGGCCACACTGGTATGGGTCAGCGCTGCCGGATTGATGATGATGGCGTCCACCCCTTCGCCGCCGGCCTGCTGAACCCGGTCGACGAGCTCGTGTTCGGCGTTGCTCTGCAAGCTGCTAAGTTGCTGGCCCCGGGCCTCGGCATGCTCACGCAGCCGGGCATTGATGCCATCCAGCGTCTCGCGGCCATAGGTATCCGGTTCCCGCTGGCCCAGCAGGTTCAGGTTGGGCCCATGGAGCACCAGAATGGAAGCCAACGAACGATCCCCCGAAATGCTTGTAATTGTGGCGATCCGAACCGGATTTGCGGGGAAAACCAGCCGACCATATGGTCACTATGCTAGGGATTGTGGGATTTGCGTAAAAGTCGATTACAACTTTGGTTACAAATGATCGACACTTTTCAACGCGAGATGGCCGGAAATACCTTCTCGTTCAGGTGCTCGCGGAACCGCGCCGGGTCCATCTCGCCCAGAACCCGGCTTTCGGGGATCTCCGCGCCGTCGCCAGTGCGAAACATCAGGGTGGGCAGCCCCAGGACCTGATAGTCTTTCATCAAGGCGCGGTTTTCAGCGTTCACCTCGGTGATATCCACCCGCAACAGCCGAAAGCCGGATAGCGCCTCCAGCACCTCGGGGTGACTCAGGGTCTCTTCTTCCAGGATCCGGCAGGCCACACACCATTCCGCAAAAAAGTCCACCAGGACGGGCTGATCCGTTTGTTCCGCCTGCTGCAGCTGGGTTTCCAGCGCCGCCTGGCCTTCCAGATGACGCCACTGCGCCATGCCGTTGTCCTCGCTCCCGGCGGTCGTATCGGGCTGAAGATGCCCCAGGGGTTGCCAGGGATCCTTGCCCCCGGAGGCCGCCCCGATCAGCATAACCACACCATAGAGGGTCAGCAGCAAGGCAATACCCCGGCGCAGGCGGTATTCACCGCCCGGTTCCAGGGCGCCCAGCTGGACCCCATAGACCGCCAGCAGCATGCCGTAGAGCGCCAGGGTAATGCCGTCGGCCAGGATGCGGTCCAGCAGCCAGATGGCCAGGCCCAGCATGAGTACGCCGAAGAAGTGCTTGATGTCATCCATCCAGGCGCCCGCGCGCGGGAGCAGGGTGGCGCCGCCGGTGCCCACCAGAATCAGCGGCACACCCATGCCCAGTGACAGTGCGAACAGTGACGATGCGCCGGTCACGGCGTCGCCGGTGCCGGCCACATAGACCAGTGCCCCGGCCAGAATCGGGGTCACACAGGGCGAGACAATGAGCGCGGAAATCGCGCCCATCAGCGCGGCCCCCAGCAATGACCCGCCGCGCCGGTGTCCGGCCTGATTCAGTCGGTCGCGCAGAAACGCCGGCAGCTGGAGTTCATAGAGCCCGAACATGGCCAGGGAAAGCACCACGAAGACCACGGCGGCACTGATAATGGCTGCCGGTTGCTGCAGCCAGTACTGCAGGTTAAGCCCGGCGCCGAACGTGGCTACCAGCAGACCGGCCAGGGTGTAGGGGATGGATACGCCCAGCACATAGGCCAGACTCAACGTAAAGCCGCGATAGGCCGACGGCTTGTCCTCGCCCGCGATGATGCCCGAGAGAATCGGAATCATGGGGAAAACACAGGGTGTGAATGCCAGCAGGAGTCCACCGGCGAAAAACAGCACCACCACCATGGCGAGGTTGTGCCCCTGCATCCAGTTGCTGAAGGCATGGGCGTCCGCGGATTGCAGGGTGGCGAGGAATCCGGACTCCGGCTCGGAGGCCCCGGACGCAGAGGAGCCGGATGGAGCGGGCTCATCAAGCACCGGGTCGTCTTCCGGTAGACGGAGTTCCAGGCGCCGTGTCTGGGGCGGGTAGCAAAGCTGATCTTCCAGGCAGCCCTGGTAATCAATCAGTAGTGCAACCTGGCCGGCGGCGTTGTCGGGCACGGGCAGCGACAGGGTCAGATCCTGCTCGAACACCTGAACATCGCCGAAAAACTCGTCTTCGCGGTGCTGGCCGGCGAGCAGATCCAGTCCGGTGATCAGGCAAGCGTTAAGAGTGCGCTGGCCAACTT
>CAYPKI010000132.1:2408-6764 GCA_964411265.1 uncultured Alcanivorax sp.
CGGTGAAATCGGAAACAGACTCACCATCCGCTGTCTCCAGCCGGAAATCCATGTGCTTGCGATAGAGATAGGTGGACTCCAGCAAATCGAACGACACCTGAATGCTGGAGGCCTCGGGCGCAGGGGACACCTCGATGTCGAACGCCTCATCGACGGTCGGCACCTGATTGCCGGTACCTAAGCCGGTGGTGTCATCGTCCGGCAGGGCCTGAGCCTGGGCCTGGATGCCGGCGGCAACCCCAAGCGTGAACAGCAGTGTTCTGAAGATCATGGCTTGTATTCCCTGGTAACGGCGCTTTGGGAGCAGCGATAACCCGGCAGTATTGGGCGCGTTTCTTAGCACAGGATTAAGAAACTCAAGTTCAATGGAGGTTGGCGCGTCCACAAGCACGAGCTTCCGCTGATGGGCTACTCGGGGCAAGGACGTGATGATCGCTTGGGCACATTCTCGCCCGGTCTGGTTCCGTATGCCAAGATCGCTTGTCCGGCTTTCGGAGTGGGCCAACAGCCTGCTAGTCGGGCATGACACCAGGTTACTCTGGCTATGGGCCGCTCGCCTGACCCCGAGCCGGCCCGCGCGCGGAACACCATCATAACGCGATGCCCGTGGTCGGGCTCGTTCGACGCGTGAGCCGTCTCCTCCGGTAGCGGCAAACCGGGCCTGTAGCGTCGCGCGTTTGTCGACCGCTCAAAACTGTTACATTAACTGTCGTTCTCTTATTCAATACCACTGCACCGCAAAGGCTGGAGAGTACGCATGAGGGGCAAGGGAACTTTCATGGAGCGTCTGCACGACCGGTTGCTGGACCCCGCCGCCACACGCCGCCCCGCGCGCTGGGTGCTGGGGGTGCTGGTGGGCCTGCTTTTGCTGGATGTGGCCCTGGGCTGGTACTGGAGCGACGAGCCCGAGCTTGTCGAAGTCAGTGAACATCCGTCCGAAACGCGGGGCGCAACCACCACGGCGACGCTCATCCGGGTAGCGGAAACCCTGCTGGACAAGCCGGGCGGCTATCTGAGCAATGACATGCTTCCGCACCGGCTCTGGCTGGACAACATGCCCAGTTGGGAATACGGCGTTGTGGTCCAGGTGCGGGATATGGCGCGCGCCCTGCGTCGCGATATGAGCCGCTCACAATCGCAAAGCTCGGAGGATCCGGCACTGGCGATCGCCGAGCCGCAATTCAACTTTGACGCGAAAAGCTGGATCATGCCCGCCACCGAGAGCGAATACCGCCGGGGTATCCGCGCATTGCGCACCTATCAGGCGCGCCTGACGGGCGAGGAAGAAGGCGGTGCCCGCTTCTATGCGCGCGCGGACAATCTCAGCGACTGGCTCAACGAGGTCCAGAACCGCCTGGGCAGTCTGTCGCTGGCCCTGTCCAAGAGCGTGGGCCGGCAGCAGCTGAAGGTGCCGCGCACGGCCGCTGATATGCCCGGCGAGGCGGGAGAAGCGGTGAGCGGCGACCAGGAACAGACCCCCTGGCTCAAGATCGACAACGTCTTCTACGAAGCCCGCGGAGCCACCTGGGCCCTGGTGCATCTGATGAAGGGTGTGCAAGAGGATTTCGCCGGGGTGCTGGAGGAAAAGAACGCGCGCACCAGCTACCGTCAGGTCATCCGCGAACTCGAGGCCACCCAGGGTACGATCTGGTCCCCGGTCATTCTCAACGGCGCCGGCTTCGGCGTCCTGGCCAACCATTCCCTGGTCATGGCCAATTACATCTCGCGCGCCAATGCGGCTTTGATTGATCTGCGGCAGTTGCTGCAGCAGGGGTAGGATCACGGCTCGGAGGGGTACCGTGGGAGCGGCCATCGTGCCCTTTGGGTAGTGCTCGCCGCGATCCTGATTCCAGAGCCACTGGCAAGGTCGCGGCGCGGGCGCCGCTCCCACGGGGGTGAATCTCAGCCCTTGCCGTAGTTGGCCACGGCCTTTTCCACTTCCTTGCGGGCCGCGTCGGCGCTGTCCCAGCCGTCTACCCGGACCCATTTGCCTTCCTCGAGATCCTTGTAATTCTCGAAGAAATGCTCGATTTGCTGGATCAGCAGGGGCGGCAGGTCGCCGTGTTCCTTCACGTTTTCATAGACGGGGGTCAGCTTCTTGTGCGGCACACAGATCAGCTTGGCGTCCTCGCCTTCCTCGTCGCTCATCTTGAGAACGCCCACGGGACGGCAACGGATCATGGACGCCGGCATGACCGGGTAGGGCGTCACCACCAGGGCATCCAGCGGGTCGCCGTCGTCGGATAGCGTTTGCGGGATATAGCCGTAGTTGGCCGGGTAGAACATGGGAGTCCCCATGAATCGGTCCACCTTGACCACGTGACTGTCCTCGTCGATTTCGTACTTGATGGGATCATGGTTGGCGGGAATTTCGATGATTACATTGATGTCATCGGGGAGCTCTTTCCCCGGGGCTACCTTGTCGAAATTCATGGAAAATCCTTCCCCTTGGCCGGGTTGGTGGAGGGGCCCCGAGTCATAGCCGGCGGGCCCGTGGCGGCGACGAAGTATAGCAATCCGCCGCCGCGGCGGCCACCGGCGCTGCTCAGCGCCACTTGATATTGCAGCCCAGGGAAGGTTGCTGGTCCGGATCCGGAGCCCCGCCCGCGAGTACGGCATCACAGGCGGCGCGCAGGTCGGCGCCGTTGACCGGCGTCTCGGAGCCCGGGCGGCTGTCGTCGAACTGGCCGCGGTAGGCCAGCCGGTGGTCGCGGTTATACAGGAAGAAGTCCGGGGTGCAGGCCGCGCCGAAGGCGCGGGCCACGTCCTGGCTTTCGTCCGCTAAATAGGGGAAGGGATAGTTTTGCCGGCGAACTTCCTCGACCATTTGCTCCGGACTGTCATCGGGATGGGTGGTCCAGTCATTGCTGTTGACGGCCACTACTGCCAGGCCCCGATCCATGTATTCCCGCGCGAAGGCGGAAAAAGCCGGGGCGAGATGCTTGACGAAGGGACAGTGGTTGCAGATAAAAGCGACCAGCACTGCGTTGCCATTGAGCTCGGTGCTGTCCAGCTCGCCTCCAGCGCTGTCCGGCAGGCGGAAAGCGGGCATGGGCGTGCCCGGCTCTACCATGGTCGACGGGGTTTGCGTCATCAGGACTTCCCTTTGTGCTCAACGAGTTTTCAGCCCCGGCAAGCTGCCTTGCGGCAAACGCCATGGATCGAGGCGTTTTTTTCGATCTGATTCCAGACTTTGGGCGCGTGTTAATACTGCTCCGGGCCCAGCTCCTGCCATTCCTCCAGTTCCTGCCAGAGCTTGTCGGCGTCGCGAACCATTTTCGCAATCGAGGCGGACGAGCCCGGATTGGCGAAATAGCCCGCCAGGGCCCGAGCGGCCACCTCGTACACAAACTCTTTTCGATTCATCTCCGCAAGCGGTTTCATCTTCAGTCCTCTACAGCGGGAAATCGGTATCCAGTTTTTTCGGAACCGGTACACGTTTCAAGCGAGCCATCGGCGGCAGGCCGTTGCGATAGGGCGGCGGCGTCTCGCCCTGGATCAGCGGCGCCAGGTATTCCCGGCCCGAAGGGGTCACCTGGAAACCGTCCCTGGCGATGAACTTCTTCGGCATGGGCTTTTCCACATTGGCCACCTTTTTCAGCGGTGCCTCCCGGATGGTCCAGCTGTACTTCTTGGTGTTGCGCCGCACAATTGCGGGCATGACGGCGTTCTTGCCGGCGACAGCGTATTGCACCGCTTTCTGCCCGACGGCATAAGCCTGTTCCAGATCCGTGGCCGAGGCAATGTGGCGCGCCGAGCGCTGCAAATAATCCGCCACGGACCAGTGGTACTTGTACCCCAGCTCCGACTTGATCAGCTTGGCAATCACCGGTGCCACGCCGCCGAGCTGCTTGTTGCCGAAGGCGTCGGTGGTGCCGGCCTCGGACAGGAAGCTGCCGTCACCATATTGTGCCCCTTCCGAGACTACCACCACACAGTACCCGATGCGCTCGACGGTGGCCTGGACGCGTTCCAGAAAACGCTGCTGCTCAAAGGGCACCTCGGGCAGCAGGATGACATGGGGCGGATCGTCCTTTTCTTCGGCGGCCAGCGCGGCCGAGGCGGCGATCCAGCCGGCGTGGCGGCCCATGACTTCCATGACGAACACCTGCGTGGATGTGGAATACATGGAAGCCACGTCCAGCCCGGCCTCGCGGGCGCAAATGGCGGTGTACTTGGCCACCGAGCCGAAGCCGGGGCAGGTGTCGGTAATGGGCAGATCATTGTCCACCGTCTTGGGCACATGGATGGCCTGGATGGGATAGCCCATCTTTTCCGATAACTGCGAAACCTTCAGGCAGGTGTCGGCGGAATCGCCGCCGCCGTTGTAGAAGAAATAGCCGATGTCGTGCGCCC
>CAYPKI010000132.1:6774-8216 GCA_964411265.1 uncultured Alcanivorax sp.
CCGGAACACTTCGATCAGGCGTTCGTATTCGCGCCGCGATTCCTCCAGGCCCTTGAGCTTGTGACGGCAGGAACCGAAGGCACCTCCGGGTGTGTGGCAGAGCGCGCGGATGGTGCTTGCGCTTTCCTTGCTGGTGTCGATCAGGTTTTCCTGAAGCGCGCCGATAATGCCGTCACGTCCGGCATAGACCTTGCCAATGGTGTCTCTGTGCTCACGGGCCGTTTCGATCACGCCGGCGGCGCTGGCGTTGATCACCGCGGTGACCCCGCCGGACTGAGCATAGAGGGCGTTCATGCGCGCCATGGAAATCTCCTTCGCCAGTGCTGGGTTTTGCGGCATTTTAACAGGCTGCTGATATCCCCGTTACGTGCGCAGGCTTTCAGGCTGGCTCGCAATCGAGGCGCCTTTCTGAAGGCGGGCGTCCCGCCGTCGAAAAAAGGCAACAAAGAGTACGGGCCAGCCTGAAAGCCCCCAGGGCGCGGCTTGAGGCGCGCATCTGCTGCACTTTGCCGCTTGGAAAGGGAGGCACCCTGTCCGTCGCGACAAAGCATACCAGCTGCACGCTTCAGGACCACGCTGAGCACGCAACGGGGGTATCAGCAGCCTGTTCATCAATCGAGCCCGTGCAGGACACGGGCGGCGGCCTTTGCCACAATACGTCCTGGTTCCGGCACCCGCAGGGGGCTCCATGCATGTTCATATTCTCGGTATCTGTGGCACCTTCATGGGCTCGCTGGCTTTGCTCGCGCGTGCGCTGGGCCATGAAGTCTCGGGTTCCGACGAAAACGTCTACCCGCCCATGTCGGATCAGTTGCGCGACGCCGGCATAGCGATCCGGGAGGGCTATGCACCGGAACACCTGCAGCCGGCACCGGATCTTGTTGTTGTCGGCAATGCCCTGAGTCGTGGCAACCCGGCGGTGGAATACATGCTGGACGCGGATCTGGCTTACAGCTCCGGGCCGCAATGGTTGTCCGAACACTTGTTGCACGGGCGCCATGTGCTGGCCGTGGCCGGTACCCACGGCAAGACTACCACCGCCAGCATGCTGGCCTGGGTGCTTGAATATGCCGGTCAGGAACCCGGTTTTCTGATCGGTGGGGTGCCCGGCAATTTCGGGGTCTCGGCACGCGTTGGCCGGTCCCCGTTTTTCGTGGTGGAAGCGGACGAATACGACACCGCCTTCTTCGACAAACGCTCCAAGTTCGTGCACTACCGGCCGCGCACGGCCGTACTCAATAATCTGGAATTCGACCACGCGGATATTTTCCCCGATCTGGCCGCCATTCAGCGCCAGTTTCATTATCTTTTGCGCATTGTGCCGAGCGTCGGCCAGGTGATCCTGCCCGACGACGAACCGGCGCTGGACGAGGTGCTGGATCTGGGGTGCTGGTCCGACGTGCAGCGCTTCGGCGATAGCGCCGATACGGGGTTCCGTTTAT
>CAYPKI010000133.1:0-293 GCA_964411265.1 uncultured Alcanivorax sp.
CGGTTCTTACCCCAGCCACGCCCGGGCATTGGCAAACATCCGCATCCAGGGGCCATTTTCGAAATGCTTCCAGTCGTCCGGATACCAGCTGTTCTGCACGACACGGAAAACGCGTTCCGGATGCGGCATCAGGATGGTTACGCGCCCGTCCGGGGTGGTCAGACCCGTGACCCCGCGCGGTGAGCCGTTGGGGTTGGCCGGGTACTGTTCGGTGGCATTGCCCAGGCCGTCCACATAGCGCAGGGCAACCAGGCGGTTTTCCTCGTTGCGGGCCAGGTCTTCGTCGTTCATTT
>CAYPKI010000133.1:303-651 GCA_964411265.1 uncultured Alcanivorax sp.
CCATGTCCTTGAGAAACAACGAGGGGTTGTCCGGGATCTCCACCAGGGAGGTGCGCGCCTCGAACTGCTCGGAGCTGTTGCGCACAAAGCGCGGCCAGTTTTCCGCGCCGGGAATGAGTTCATGGAGTACGGACAGCATCTGGCAGCCATTGCACACGCCCAGGGCGAAGCTGTCTTCGCGGAAGAAGAAGCGGTTGAAGGCGTCGCGCAGCTGGTCGTTATAGAGAATCGTCTTGGCCCAGCCCTCGCCGGCGCCGAGCACGTCGCCATAGGAGAAGCCGCCGCAGGCGGTGATGCCCTTGAAGTCGGCCAGATCGGCACGGCCGTCGAGCAGGTCCTTCATGTGCA
>CAYPKI010000133.1:661-8166 GCA_964411265.1 uncultured Alcanivorax sp.
GAAGGCGGCGGCCATTTCGCGGTGGCCGTTGATGCCCTGCTCGCGCAGCACGGCCACGCGCGGCCGAGCGCCGGTGTTGATGTAGGACGCGGCCACGTCCTCGTTCATGTCGAAGGTGAGCCGCACATTCAGGCCGGGATCGGCCTGATCCGGAATCCGGTCGAATTCCTGGCGCGCGCAGGCCGGGTTGTCGCGCTCTTCCTGCATGCGGTAGCTGGTCTCCGCCCAGAGCTGATGCAGGCGCAGGCGCGGCTGTTCCAGCAGCACCGCGCCACCCATGCGCAGGCGCAGCACATCGTCGCCGTTGGGCCGGCCGATGCGGTGGACATGGCCGTCCAGGCCCGCGCTCTGGAAGCGTTTGTAGATCTCGTCCACATGCTCCGCCGCCACCTGCAGGACTGCGCCCGGTTCCTCGCTGAACAGGGCCGCCAGCGCTTCGGTGTGATCGCCGGCAATGCCATCCAGGTAGAGATCCATGCCGATGCGCCCGGCGAAGGTCATCTCCGCCACGGTGGTAAAGAGACCGCCGTCGGAGCGGTCGTGATAGGCGAGCACGCGATCGTCACTGCGAAGATCCTGAAGCGTGTCAAAAAGCGCGCGCAGATCCGAGGCTCGATCCAGATCGGGTGCCTCATCGCCCACCTTGTAATGGACCTGCGCCAGGGCCGAGCCACCCAGGCGGTTGCGGCCCCGGCCCAGGTCCACCAGCATGAGCGCGGAATCCGTGTCCGCGCGCAATTGCGGCGTCAGGGTCCGGCGGATATCGGACACGGGCGCAAAGCCGGAAATAATCAATGATACCGGGGCGGTAACGCTTTTCTCCGCGCCCCTTTCTTTCCAGACGGTGCGCATGGATAGCGAGTCCTTGCCCACCGGAATGGCGATGCCCAGCTCCGGGCAGAGCTCCATGCCCACGGCTTTCACCGTGTCATAAAGGTTCTGATCCTCGCCCGGATGATCGGCGGCGGCCATCCAGTTCGCGGACAGATGAATGTCCGACAGTTTTTCCACATCGGCGGCGGCGATATTGGTGACCGCTTCGGCCACGGCCATGCGTCCGGCTGCCGGCGCGTCCACGAGCGCGGCCGGGGTGCGCTCGCCCAGGCTCATGGCCTCACCGTGGTAGCTGTCATAGCCCGAGGCGGTAACCGCGCAGTCCGCTACCGGAACCTGCCACGGCCCCACCATCTGATCCCGGGCCACCAGACCCGTGACCGAGCGATCGCCGATGGTGATCAGGAAGGTCTTGGCGGCCACGGCGGGCAACTGAAGTACGCGCTCGACCGCCTCGCGCAGTTCCAGTCCGGCCAGGTGGAAGTTCTGGCGCTGGAAATCCGCGCGGTCGAACACACGCGTCATCTTCGGCGGCTTGCCGAAGAGCACGGACATGGGCAGATCCACCACATTGTTGTCGAAGTGGCTATCCGTGACTTTCAGGTGTTCGTCCTCGGTTGCCTCACCCAGTACAGCAAAGGGAGCACGTTCACGCTCGCAAAGCGCGCGGAAGCGCTCCAGCTGATCCTGGCCTACCGCCAGCACATAGCGTTCCTGGGCCTCGTTGCACCAGATCTCCACCGGCGACATGCCCGGCTCGTCATTGGGCACCTGGCGCAGCTCCAGGGTCGCGCCCCGGCCGGCATCATGGACCAGCTCCGGCAGGGCGTTGGAAAGCCCGCCCGCGCCCACGTCATGGATGGCGGCGATGGGATTCTCGCCTCCCAGGGCGCGGCAGTGATCGATCACGTCCTGGCAGCGCCGCTGAATTTCCGGGTTGTCGCGCTGCACCGAGGCGAAATCCAGAGCCTCGTCGGACTGGCCCGAGGCCATGGACGACGCCGCCCCGCCACCGAAGCCTATCAGCAGCGCCGGCCCGCCCAGCACAATGATCTTCGCGCCCGCCGGGATGGCGTTCTTTTCCACGTGTTCGCCACGAATATTGCCCAGGCCGCCGGCGATCATGATGGGCTTGTGATAGCCGCGCACCTCTTCGCCGTTCACGCCCGGTGCGCGCAGCTCCAGGGTGCGGAAATAGCCGGCCAGGTTAGGCCGGCCGAATTCGTTGTTAAACGATGCCGCGCCAATGGGGCCGTCGCGCATGATCTCCAGTGCGGAGGCGATACGCCCGGGGCGGCCGTGATCGATTTCCCAGGGCTGCTCGAAGCCGGGAATGCGCAGGTTGGACGTGGCGAAGCCGGTGAGCCCGGCCTTGGGGAAACCGCCCCGGCCGGTGGCGCCCTCGTCGCGGATCTCACCGCCGGAGCCGGTGGCCGCGCCCGGGTGCGGAGCAATGGCGGTGGGATGGTTGTGGGTTTCCACCTTGATCAGGATGTTGACGTCTTCCTGGCGGGATTCGTAGTGCCCGCTGTCCGGATGGGCGCGCAAGCTCCGGGCCCGGGGGCCGTCCAGCACGGCGGCGTTGTCCTTGTAGGCGGACAGCACGCCCGCCGGGCTGTGCTCATGGGTATTGCGGATCATGGCGAAGAGGCTCTGGTCCTGGTCTTCGTCATCGATGATCCAGTCCGCGTTAAAGATCTTGTGGCGACAGTGCTCGGAGTTCGCCTGAGCGAACATCATGAGCTCCGCGTCGGTGGGGTTGCGCCCCAGGGTCGTGAACTGTTCTACCAGATAGTCGAGCTCGTCGGTGGCCAGCGCCAGACCCAGCTCACGATTGGCCTCGGCGAGGGCCGCGCGGCCGCCGCCGAGCACATCCACGGTGGCCAACGCCTCGGGCTCGCGGGCGCTGAAGAGCACGGCGGCGTCTGCCTCGTCGCTGAGCACCGCCTCCGTCATGCGGTCATGCAGGCCCCGGGCGACGGCGTCGTGATCAGCGCCGGTGTCGCCCTCGGCGAAGCGCACCTGCCACGCCACGCCGCGCTCCACGCGGCGGACCTTATTCAGGCCGCAGTTGTGGCAAATATCCGTGGCCTTGGTGGACCAGGGCGAAACAGTGCCCGGGCGCGGCACCACCAGAAACTTTTCCCCCTCGACCGGCTCATCCGTATCGGCCGGGCCGTACGTCAGCAGGCGCTCGAGCACGCGGCGTTCGTCGTCGTCCAGCTCCCCGCGGAGATCCACGAAGTGCACATAGCGGGCACCAAGATCGGCCACGCCCTTAAAGTCGCGCAATAGTTTTTCCTTGCGGAACAGCGACAGAGCGGCATTCCCGGGCAGTATCAGCATGGCGCGTCTTCCATTTCGTGCAGGGCGTGCGGAAATCGCCATGATACGGGATTTCGGTAGACGGGGGCACCCAATCAATGGGCCTGGCACGGTTTGCCGAGCCCGCGATCAGAAGGACATCCGATTTTTGTTACAGCGCCTGCTGGCTGAATCATTGTTCAACAAAGCGTTCCAATATCGACGGAAAAAGCGTGATAGGGTTCGCGTCGTACTCGTGATGGAAGTCACAAAAAAGAAATGCTTGCATCCAATCCGTAATCGGGTCGGAGCAAGCAGGTTCCGAGCTGTCGGTCAGCCCTGGAGAGGACAGGAAAGGTCATGAAGGTGATGCGTGTAGACATTCTGCGCCCGCTGGTACTGACGCTGGCCCTGGTGGCGCTGGCCTCGCTGACACTGGCGTTCAAGCCGATGCCACCAGCGGGTGTGGAGAAAGTGCGCGAGCGTGGTGAGTTGATCGTGGTCACGCGGCATGCACCCACCACCTTTTACCGCAACCAGCACGGGCCGACGGGTTTTGAATACGAACTGGCCAAAAAGTTCGCCGGGGATCTGGGTGTCGAGCTGCGCATCATTACCAGGGACAGCATCGGCGGAATTCTCGAGGCCGTGCAATCCGGCAAGGCGGATCTAGCCGCCGCCGGCCTCACGGTCACCGAAACCCGGCGCCAGAAGGTGACCTTTTCCACGCCCTATCAGCACATTCGCGAGAAACTCGTCTATCGCACGGATGAACACCGGCCCGATTCACCC
This sequence comes from uncultured Alcanivorax sp., assembly GCA_964411265.1. Taxonomy (GTDB): domain Bacteria; phylum Pseudomonadota; class Gammaproteobacteria; order Pseudomonadales; family Alcanivoracaceae; genus SLJS01. The sequence goes on from CAYPKI010000133.1 coordinate 4,592, forward strand.
GCTGATCTGCAGGGCAAGGACGTCGTGGTGCTGGCGAACAGCAGTCACGCGGAACGCTTGCGTCCACTGGAACACGAGCACGGCTTTGATCTGACGGAGGTGAGCGGCGCGAGTGCCGAAAAGCTCATGACCCTGGTGGACGAGAAAAAGTTCGACTACACCGTCGTCGACTCCAATGCTTTCAAGATGAACCGGGCGCTGTTTCCCGAGCTCGCGGCCGGCTTTAACCTGGTCGACACGCGCCCGCTGGCCTGGGCCTTCGACGCGGGCGCGGAGGACAGCAGCCTTTATGGCGCCGCGCAGCGCTACATTACCCGACGCAAGGCTCAGGGCTATATCGCGCGGCTGCGCGACCGTTTCTACGGCCACGCGGAGCAGTTCAATCTCTACGCCGCGCGCTCATTCATTGATCATCTGTACGAGCGTTTACCCCGCTATGCGGACACTTTCCGCGCTGCAGCGCAAAAACAGGATCTGGACTGGCGGTTGATCGCCGCCATGGCCTACCAGGAATCGTTGTGGCAAAAAGACGCCGTCTCGCCTACCGGGGTGCGCGGGCTCATGATGCTGACACGCAACACCGCCAAGCGCTTGGACGTTCACGACCGCACCAATCCCGAACAGAGCATTCGCGGCGGCGCCGCCTATCTGCGGCAACTACTGGAGCGTTTACCCAAGGCCATCCCGGACCCGGATCGCACCTGGATGGCCGTAGCCGCCTATAATGTGGGCCTGGGCCATGTGGAAGACGCGCGCAAGATCACCGAATATCAGGGGGATAATCCCGACCGCTGGGCCGATGTCCGCGAGCGTCTTCCCCTGCTCAAGAAACCCGACTACTACCGCTACACGCAACACGGTTATGCTCGTAGCGGAGCCCAGTCCGTGGTCTACGTTGAACATGTCCGGCGCTACTACGACCAGCTCGTCTGGGCCGCGGCTTCGGAGCGCCACGGGTCCCGACTGGTCGCAAGGGCGCAGTAAAGGCGCTGGCGAGGTGCTCCCCCGGCGGGTACCATTCGGGTCCCTACGTACAATCAGGCCGGGCCATGAGCGACAGCGCAACACTCTCTCGAGACCTGCCCCCGGCCGGTCTGCTCCGGCGCCTTTGGGCGCTCGCCTATGACGGCCTCCTGCTGATCGCCCTCTGGTTCATAAGCACCGGCGTCTTCGTGCTGATTTATCCGCACAGCGGTCTACCCATGGCGGAGGTCAACGGCGTAACCACACCGGCCAGGCCCTGGCTGCAGGGCCTGCTGTTTCCCGTGCTGGTCTTCGAAACCTGGTTCTTCTACGCCTGGTTCTGGCTCCGCGGCGGTCAGACCCTGGGCATGCGCGCCTGGCGGCTGACCGTCCGCGCGCGCCACGGCCAGCCCCTGACCGTGGTGCACAGCCTGCAGCGGTTTCTTGTGGCCACGCTGAGCTGGCTATTGCTGGGCGGCGGCTGGCTGCTGGCGCTGATACCGCCTTACCAGACGCTGCATGACCGACTGTCGGGCACCGAGACCGTAGTGCGACCCAAGCGCAACGAGGGTGACGCGTAGGAGCGAGCTCCGGGGTCACGATTTTCCCGGTCGCGGTGGCAAGGATCGCGGCCGAGGCGGGCGCTCCTACGCCGTCAGGATGTCCCGCAAGGCGTCCAGCAGCACCTGATGCTGTTTCGGCGTGCCCACGGTAATGCGCATCCAGTCGGCGATACGCTCCGGCTGGCGGAAGTGGCGAATGATGACGCCCTGCTCGCGCAAGCCTGGCACGATCTCTTCGGCCGCGCAGGTTTCATGCCGGACAAAGAGAAAGTTTGCCGCCGACGGCAGCACCCGGAACCCTTGTCCGCGCAGTTCGTCCGCGAGCAGATCGCGTTCGCTGATAATGGCGTCCACATTATTGCGGAAAGCTGGCTCATCGCGCACCGAAGCCATTCCCGCGGCGATCGCTACCTGATCCAGCGGATAGGAATTAAAGCTGTTCTTGATCCGGTCCAGGCCCGCGATCAGATCCGCTGAACCCATGGCGTAACCGATGCGCAGACCGGCCAGCGAGCGCGCCTTGGAAAAGGTCCGCGTCACCAGCAGGTTGGGGTAGCGCTGGACCAACGGAACCGCCGACTCTGCGCCGAAATCCACATAGGCCTCGTCCACGACCACCACCGAATCCGTGTTGCGCTCCAGCAGAGCTGCGATGTCATCGGCTGTGACCGCCAGCCCCGTGGGGGCATTGGGATTGGCAAAAATGATACCGCCGTTGGCGGCCGGAAACTGGTGCAGCGGCAGGGAAAAATCATCCGCCAGCGGCACGGTTTCGTAGTCGATGCCGTAGAGGCCGCAATAGACGCGGTAAAAGCTGTAGGTGATATCCGGCAGTATCAGCGGCCGATCCTGTTTGAACAGGGCCAGGAATATATGCGCGAGGACTTCATCCGAGCCGTTACCGAGGAACACCTGCTCCGCGCTCAGCCCGTGGTAATCCGCCAGGGTCATGCGCAGGTCTCCGCCGTCGGGATGCGGATAAAGCCGCAGCCGGTCGTCGACGGCCGCGCGCATGGCCTGCTGCACCCTAGTGGGCGGCCCATAGGGATTTTCATTGGTATTCAGTTTGATGGGGTCCGCCATGGCCGGCTGTTCGCCCGGCACATAGGGCTCGAGATCATGGACGAAACGACTCCAGTACCGACTCATCAGGGCGTCAGCTCTCGGACGAAGTCGAGCGAATGCGCGCCTCGGCACTGCGCGCATGGGCAGTCAGCCCTTCGGCGCGGGCCAGCACGGAGGCCACCGAGCCCAGCTGGTGCGCGCCGTCCGGCGAGCAGCCGATAATGGAACTGCTCTTCTGGAAATCATAGACGCCCAGCGGCGAGGAAAAGCGCGCGGTGGTTGAGGTGGGCAGCACATGACTGGGCCCGGCGCAGTAATCGCCCAGTGCCTCGGCGGTGTGCCGGCCCAGGAAGATAGCGCCGGCGTTGTGGATCTCGGCCGCCCAGGATTGCGGCTCGTCCACGGACAGCTCCAGGTGCTCGGGCGCAATGCGATTGACCACGTTCAGCGCATCGTTACGATCTCGACACTGGATCAACGCGCCCCGATGGGCCATGGACGTCCGGATAATATCGTTACGTTCCAGCTCGGTCACCAGCCGGTTCATGCTCTGCTGCACCGCTTCAACAAAATCGGCGTCGTGACTGACCAGAATGGCCTGGGCCTCTTCATCATGCTCGGCCTGGGAGAACAGATCCAGCGCGATCCAGTCCGGGTCCGTCTGACCGTCACAAACCACCAGGATCTCGCTGGGTCCGGCAATCATATCGATGCCCACCCGGCCGAAGACCTGGCGCTTGGCTTCGGCGACATAGCTGTTGCCGGGGCCAACGATCTTGTCCACGGCCGGTATGATTTCGGTGCCGTCGGCGAGCGCAGCCACGGCCTGGGCGCCCCCCACCTTGAACACCCGATCCACGCCCGCCGAGGCGGCGGCGGCCAGCACCAGGTCATTGACCTCACCATCCGGTGCGGGCGTAACCATGACGAGCTCGCCCACGCCCGCGACACGGGCCGGTACGGCGTTCATCAAAACCGAACTGG
>CAYPKI010000134.1:0-8158 GCA_964411265.1 uncultured Alcanivorax sp.
GTTGCGCAGGCGATCAATGTATTCCTGGCGAGAGGCCATGGTTTGCTCCTTTGTTGTTTACCGAACGGGAGTATCGCGTATCTTGAGCCCTTGTGGTTTGACCCCGATCAACCCGTGGTGGCGGACGATTCCGGGTTGTGCAGCACCAGGACGTCCGAGGCGCTCTGGAACAGAATCTGCTCGGCCGTGTTACCCAGCAAGAGTCGCTCCACGGAATCCTTCTGGACTGTGCCCATGACCAACAGGCCGGGCGGCAACGAGGCCATATAGTCCGCCAGGGCCTGCGCCGCGGGACCATCCAGAAACTGGATCTGCTCCGCGCCCAGTCCCTCGCTCTGCCGGATAGCTTCCAGACGTTGTTGGTAGAGTTCGCGCTGGGACTCCGCTACGTCCACGCTCGCTGGGATAGCCTCGCCGGCGAGCATGACCAGGGTTTCATCCGGATAGTCCAGTGCATGCACCAGGGTGAGGCCGCTGCCCATACAGTTGGACCAGCGGCGCCCATGGTCGACAATACCGCGTGTGAGTGCATCGGGCGTCTCGGAAAAAGGATCCGGGTCCACAGCAGCGATGACGGGCGGGTGTTCCGACCAGTGCTGATCGCCCGCGAAAAGCAGGGGACAAGTGGCGTTGCGCAGCAGTTTCCACTCCAGTGGTGTAAACAAAAGCCGTTTGAGCCGGGGCTCGTAATGGGAATGCACTACAACCATGGACGGCTGCCATTCGTCGATGGTCTTTATTAGCTCCTGGAAGCTGTCGCTGGACCAGACAATGCGCGACTCGGCCGGCCGGAGCGCCACCTGGTCCGCCATTTCGCGGATCTGTTTACGCCAGGTCTCGCTGATGTTCTGGCGTGCCTGTTCCAGCGCTTGCGCGCCATGGGTCAGTCGTTTTTCCAGACTGGTGGAGCGCACATTGACGAAGATCGATATCGGCTCATCGCCGGCCAGACGCGCTGCTTTATCCAGCGCCGGCTGGTTCGCCTCCAGGTCCGGATCCAGTACTACCAGCAGTCCACTCACGAGTCAGCTCCCCCTATCTCTTGTTTCCAAACACTCTAGCAGCTTCCGGCATTACCCGGGCTTGTACAGCGCGTGGCCGAAGATCAAGGCCAGCACCAGCAGGGCCAGCGCCGCAAAACCGGTTCGCTGTCGCGACGACCTCGTTGTGTCCAGCGCCTGTTTGCCCGCCAGAATATAGATTATCAGCAACATCACCTTGGCGGTGAGCCAGTTGTGGACCAGCGGGTACCAGCCGGTGACCACCATGAGCCCGATGGCCGCGGCTAACAGGATGGTGTCGTTGGCGTGCGGCACCCAGCGCAGCGGCGTATGACGCCAGGGCCGGCGCGTGGCGTCGAGGCTGAGGCGCAGCATGAACAGGGCCGTCGTAATGACGGCCGTGGTCAAATGAAGATACTTGAGGATGCTGTAAAGCACCCCCGGATTAGCTGCTTTCGCCCTGGTTGCCCTGACCGTTCATGAACGCCTGCATCATGTCCATGGGCAAGGGGAAGGTAATGGTGGTGGTGCGGTCGTTCGCCACTTCCGTGAGTGTCTGCAGATAACGCAGCTGCAGCGCCTCGGGCTGCTTTGACAGCTGTTTGGCCGCATCCAGCAACCGCTCCGAGGCCTCCAGTTCGCCATTGGCATGAATGACCTTGGCGCGCCGTGCGCGCTCCGCCTCGGCCTGGCGGGCAATGACGCGGACCATATCCTCGTCCAGATCCACATGCTTGATTTCAACATTGGACACCTTGATGCCCCAGGCGTCGGTCTGCTCATCCAGGATGTTCTGGATGTCCGCGTTGAGCTCGTCCCGCGAGGCCAGCATGTCGTCGAGGTCGTGTTTGCCGAGCACCGAGCGCAGGGTGGTCTGAGACAGCTGGCTGGTAGCGGCAAAGAAATCCTCCACATTGATCACGGATTTCTGCGCATCCAGTATCCGGAAGTAGATCACCGCGTTGACTTTCACCGAGACGTTGTCACGCGAAATGACATCCTGAGAAGGCACATCCAGCACCCGGATACGCAGATCCACACGCACCATTTGCTGGATCAGAGGGATAACGATGATCAGGCCCGGGCCCTTGACCTTGTGGTAGCGCCCCAGCATGAAGATCACCCCGCGCTCGTATTCGCGCAGGATGCGGAACATGCTTGCCAGCAGCGCAATGGCAATAACAATAATCGATAACCAGAAATAACTCATTCTTGTGCCTCCACATACAGGGTTAATCCGTCAATGTTGCGGATGCGCAGGGTCTGGCCCTGCTGCACCGGCGTGTCCGCGCGGGCGCGCCACATCTCGCCCATGGCCCGTACCCGGCCTTCCTCGTCAAAATCCTCCAGAGCGCGCGCGGTTTCATCGAGCATGCCTTCCGCGCCACTTACTACTTTGTGCCGGAAAGCCTGAAACGCCAGGCGCAGCACTACGGTCAGGATAAGCACAGACGCTACTCCGAAGGCTGCGATAATGGGCATGGCGATCTGGTAGCCGGGCAGATCCGTATCCATAAGCATGATGGAGCCCACGACAAAGGCGATGGCACCCCCGATGCCCAGAACGCCGAAGGTGGGATTCAAGGCCTCGGTCACCATTAAACCGATGCCCAGTATGATCAGGCCCAGGCCCACATAGCTGATGGGCAGCATCTGAAGCGCATAGAGGGCGGTGAGCAGAGAGATTGCGCCCACCACGCCGGGCACCCCCATGCCCGGATTGTAGAATTCGAGAATCAGTCCGTAGATGCCGATCATCATGAGGATATAGGCCACACTGGGATTGGTAATGGTGGCCAGGAACTGGGTGCGCCAATCCTTTTCGACCCGTTCCACGGGCGCATCGGAAAGGGCCAGGGTGCGCTCGCCCCCGCGGGTTTCTACGCTGCGACCATCCAGTTGTTGTAGCAATTCGTCCAGGGTATCCGCCTGGATATCGATCACGTTTTGTTCCAGCGCCGCGGACGAAGACAGACTCACCGATTCGCGCACAGCGCGCTCGGCCCAGTCCGCATTGCGCCCACGCTTTTCCGCGAGGCCGCGGATATAGGCGACGGCGTCATTGATGCGCTTGCGTTTCATGGGGTCGGCCGAGTCCTTGCCCTCGGGAGACTGCTCTTCCGCAGATCCGGAATCATCGTTCCTGGATCCGGAATCTTCCTGGCCCTGACCGTCGCTAAAGGGCAGGGGACTGTCGTCGCCCCCACCGCCGCCACCCATCTGGACGGGCGTCGCTGCGCCCAGATTCGTCGCTGGTGCCATGGCCGCAAAATGGGAGGCGTACATCAGGTAAGTTCCGGCACTGGCCGCGCGGGCACCTTCCGGCGCGACCCAGGTTGCCACCGGCACGGGTGAGGCGAGTAGGGCCTGAATCATCTCGCGCATGGACTTGCTCAGTCCACCGGGTGTATCCAGCTTGAGCACGAAAAGCTCGGCTTCCGCCTCGGCCGCATCGTCCAGCGAACGCTGGAACCAGTCCGCCGGAGCCGGCCCGATGCCGCCTTCCAGAGTCATTACACGGACCGGGCCGGGCGCATCCGTTGCCCGTGCGGAAAGCGCCGGCCCCAGGGCGAGCAGGGTGACCGCTAGCAGGACGGCCAGCCGGTGGCCGCCGCGAAAGAGCCGAGGCAGAAGGGTGGTGCGGGCCATGCGCTTATCTCCCTGTTCGGGCGGGAATAGGTCCTGCGCGGCAGCATACAACCGAAAGGTGGGGCCGTGTAGGGTGATTTCGCGCGCCGGGTCGAAAAGGCGCGCGGCAAGGCACCGGACGAGCACATACCACCATGGTGATCCGGGCAGTCGGCGCATCATCAGAGTATCTCCATCCTTGCCGGTCCAGGCCCCGGTTGCCGGGAAAGCTGCCACCGCCCGAACGCCCGCTCTTGGCTCCGCGCAGGCCGTTTCCCGAACCCGGCAGCCGGAGGTTGTGACCCTCCACAGCACGGCAGCCGGTACCCGGAGCCTCCCGGTCCTCCATGCCCTTAGTCGTCAACAATAACCGGGTCGAGTTCCGGATGACGGATAATCTTTTCGACGTTGAATCGGGTTTGCAACCGTCCCAGCCCCCTGGCCTTTTCCAGGCTAAGCTTGTCTTCGCCGGGAAAGTCCTCCTTTTTTACGACCCGCTTTTGTCCCTTGACCTGATCCCCGGACAGGGCATCGATAATGTAGAAATCTACTTCGCCAAAAGAGGTGCTACCCACATAGAGGCCGGGGCCGTCACTGAGGTTGCGAATAACAAAGTTCGCGGTGCATTGGTCGCCCGCGCCGGAAAACCGCAGCCATTGTTGTCCGGGATGATGAACGGCATGGCCCTTGTTCAGCGGCTTCATGTCGGCATCGCTTCTGCAGTGGTTACCGGATCCCAGAGCATGATCCTTGATTTCCAGAATCCGCGTGGTTTCGATTCGGGCTTCGCGTCCTCCACTCGACACCGTGTCGGGCGGGTTGCCTTTCAGTTCGTAGGACGGCGAACGGAAACGCGCTTTCAATGTTCTTTCAGGCTCCGAGCCGAAGACAGTCGAGAAGAAACCACGGTCCGAAGCGAACTTTTCAACCTTGAGTTCCCCCACCTCCTCGGGCTCGCCAAAGCCGCCTCCCGGTATATTCGGGAGTCTGTAGCAACCCAGGGCGCCATGTTTACCCTTCGAGAAAGCCTCAAACCCGGCTTTATAGGTGCCCGAGCCGCTCTCCCGGGTAAAGGGATCTTGCACCTTGATGCCCCATTGATACAGCTCATCCGCATTCCGGGACCCGACGGGGGGAAACCATAGAGTCAGTTTGGCGGCCTTCTCCAGAACAGCGTAGGTCTGCTCAAAATGGAACCGGCGGACACCATCCCCACTTCGGAGTGTTAACCGGTTGTCCGAGGGTTCGCCGTAACTCCTGTCAGCGGGACAGGCGCTGTCGTCGGCCGACGCCGGGACCCACAGCACGGGCGAGCCGACGAGCACAAGCCATGCCAGGCCTTTGAACCAATCCATCATGACCAACATCAACCCCGACTCGTTTGGGTGACTTTTCTTGATGCTGCCGCGCGCCCGGGTCGCCGGTGATTGCCGGCTCTCGCGGCACACCGACGCCCTTGATATTTCGCGTTGACGTTTCAGGCGCGGAGCCCGGACCAGCCAGTATGGCAATGCCGGCTGGTTTCATGAACCCTTGGCCGGGCCGCTATGCGTTTGGCCCCGAGCTCCGCGTGCGGGTGTCCCGGCCAATTTCCTTTGGTGGGGCAGGAGGGCAGGTCCCGATGCACGCCAAGCGCGGGCCGGTTGCCGCAAGCACACCCGCCTGGAACGCCTTCCGCGCGCTGGCCCAGGCGCCTGGCCAGGGCAAAACGGGATCAGTGGCGCCGGAAGCCGAGCACGCCTATGGTCAGTGCGGGCAGGGCGGTCAGGGTGACCAGGGCCGTACCCAGCAGGCCGAAGAGCACAATCGCGCCCACGCCGCGGTAGAGTTCGGTGCCTTCGCCGGGCAGGAAAACCAGCGGCGCCAGACCAAAGACCGTGGTCACCGTGGACATGGCAATGGGCCTCAGACGCGAATGCAGCGCCTCGCGCACCGCCTCCAGCGAGGACTCCATGCCCTCGCGCAGATTCGTGATGGCGCGGTGAACCACGAGGATGGGGTTGTTTACCACCGTGCCCATGAGAATGAGAAAGCCCAGCATGGAGATCATGTCGAACGGTTGTCGGAAACCGCCCAGCCCGAGCATGCCGGCCAGATCCCCGACGGCATTCATCAGCACCAGACCCACAATGCCGCCGGCAATGCCCAGCGGAATTGTGGTCATAATCAGCAGGGGATACCCCCAGTGACTGAAAATGGCGACCAGCAGCAGATAGATGATGGCCACGGCGACGATATAGTTGGCGCCGAGGGCCTGCTGGGTGGCTTCCAGCTGGTCGCTGGCGCCGGAAATATCCACGTTCACCGAGGCGGGGATGGCGCCGGTGTCGCGCAAATGCTGGAGCAGATCCTCGCGCACCCGTTGCACGCCTGTCTCCAGGGCCACGTCGCGGGGCGGGATAATGCTCAGGCTCACGGTCCGGCGGCCGTTCACCCGACGCACCGTGCTGGTGTCCACGGTTTCCACCACATTCGCCATGTCGGATAACGGCAGCACGCCGCCACCGGGGGTATGCACAGGCAGCTGTTCCAGGTTGTTCAGGCCGGCGTCCACGCCGGCGTCACTGTAGAGATAGATATCGATCTTTCGGTCCGCCTGGAAATACTCATCCACAAAGGCGCCATCGGTGAGCGCGGCCACATTGAAGCCCACGTCATCCGCCGACAGGCCCAGCTCGGCCGCCCGGTCCCAGTCCGGCCGTACTTCCACCAGTGGCTGCGACAGCGACAGAGTGGAGGGGCGCGCCTGAATCCGGGGCGTGTCGAAGATTGCCTCGGCCCGGCGGTAGGCGGCATTGGCTACCGAGTAAATGTCGGCCAGCTCCGGGCCGGAGATATCCAGGTTTACCGCCCGGGTGCCGCCCTGGTTGCTGGTAATGATCGAGCCCCGGGAGGCGAAGGCGCGCATGCCCGGATATTCTTCATACTTTCTCGAGATCGCATCCATGAGCTCCTGGATGTGACCGGTTTTCACCGATTCGGTAATGATGCGGATGCTTTGCGGGCCAATGCTCAGGTTGAGGTACTTCATGGCCGGCACCGGCGTCTCGCCGTTTTCGAATTTCGCCGGGTCGTCGCCCACGAACTGCATGAAGTAGTCCTCGAGCTCCTTGCCGATTTCGCGCATGGTGCTGACGTTGTAGCCCGGCGGGGCATTCATCATGGCGAAGGTCTTGGGTTCCTCGCCCTCGGGCAGGTATTCCGCCGGCGGAGTGAGCACAAAGATGATGAACAGTCCCAGAGCCGCGGCGATGCCCACACAGGACCAGCGCCGCCCGGGCGTGCCCAGCAGCCAGTCCAGACGAGGCAGAATGCGGTCGGCGAGGCCGCCGTGTTTGTTTCCCCCGGACGTTTCGGAGTGGAAATCCAGCCGCGCGGCGGCCGTGGGGATCACGGTGATCGCCACCAGCATGGACACCAGGATCGACGCGGATACGGCAATGGCAATGTCGGAATAGAGCTGGCCGGCTTCTTCTTCAATAAAGGTGATGGGCAGGAAAACCAGCACCGTGGTAAGCGTGGAGGCCAGCACCGCCGGCCAGACCTTGCGCACGCCGGTTACCGCCGCCTTGAACCGCTCCATACCCTTGCGGCGTTCCAGCTCGATGCTCTCCAGCACCACGATGGAGTTATCCAGGGTCATACCGATGGCGAAGGCCACACCGGCGAGCGAGATAACATTGATGGTGCGGCCCGTGACCAGCAGGCCCAGGAAGGCGGCGATGGTGCAGATAGGCACACCCATGACGCCCACCAGGGTGGCCCGGCCGGAGCGCAGGAAGAGGAACATGATGCCAGTGGCGAGCAGTGCACCCAGGCCGAGATTGGTCCAGACATTCTTGATCGAGGCCTGGACATAGCCGGCGTCCTCGGCGGTGAGTTCCAGTTCCATGCCCGCCGGATTGAGCACTTCCCGGTTGATGGCGGGCATTTCCTCGAGCATGGCCTTCTTGATGTCGATAACATTGGAGCCGGCTTCGCGGCGCACGGACAGCGAGATCACCGGCTGTTCGTTGACGAAGGAATAGTTGCGGATCTCGAAGTGATCGAGTTTTACCTTGGCCACGTCGGACAGCCGGATCACCGAGTCGCCGCGGCGCTCGAGCACCATGTCGCGCAGCTCTTCCAGGTCGGCGAAACGCCCCACGGTGCGCAGCAGGTAGCGCCGCTTGCCCGCTTCCAGTTCGCCGCCGGAACTGTCCTGGTTGCGCGCACGGATGGCCGCGCGCACGTCCAGCGGTGAAATGCCGCGCTCGGCCAGCGCGGCCGGGTCGAGCTGTACCTGCACCTGGCGTTCGGCGCCGCCGCCGATGTTGACCTTGGATACGCCCTCGACCGTTTCCATGCGCGTGCGCACATTATCGTCAATGAAGTCCCGCATCAGATCCATGTCCAGTCCGCGCGGATTGCCGGGCAGGGGAGAGATGCGGAAATACATGAAGGAATTGCTGGAGAACGACGCCGCATAGATCCGTGGCTGATCAACGTTATCGGGGTACGAGGGCACCTGGCTCAAGGCATTGTTAACC
>CAYPKI010000135.1:0-8114 GCA_964411265.1 uncultured Alcanivorax sp.
CGGCTATCTACCCTCGGAGCAGGATCCTGTCCGCGGTGAGCCATGATGATCGGCCACCGTTTGATAGCTGAACCCGGGTGCGCGCGTGTATCTACCGCAGTCGCGGTCGGCCGGTTGTCGGCGTCCCCGGCGCCGGAACGGGCTGGAATCGCCCAGGGCGGGCAGCCGCGCCTGTGTGGATAGCAAGGGCATTCAAAAGTTTTCACTTGATGCTGGCAAGGCTCCGGTACCGACTCGTCAACCCGGCCCGAGATGGGCTCTAATGAAAGCGTGGTTCCAGCAGATCCGGCAGCGACTCACGAGGTCGTCGCGCTCGGGCCGGCGAGGAGGATGGTGCCCTCGACTTCGCGGCTGAGAGCGGAGCTCACGCGTATGGCCGGACGCCCGATGCCCTGCACAAGGGCCGTCGGCGCCCCAAGGAAAGCTCCACCAGCCACTGGGACCTGGACTACCTGTCCCGCGCGGAGATGGAACGCTTGCTCTGTGGTGACGACGAGGAGCGCGACTGACTCGGTCGCCGCCGTCAGAGGTTGTCGAGCGCCTGTTCCGCCGCCTTCAACGTTTCCGCGATGTCCGCGTCACTGTGGACAATGGAGATAAAGCTGGCCTCGAAGGCGGACGGCGCCAGATAAATGCCCTGTTCCAGCATGGCGTCGAAAAAGCGCCCGAAGCGCTCGGCATCGCAGTTCTGCACATCCTCGAAAGATGCTACCTGCTCCTGATCGGTAAAGAAGATACCCAGCATGCCGCCCACATGGTGCGTAAGCATGGACACACCGCGCTTGCGCGCGCGCTCGCTCAATCCTTCGGCGAGCTGATGCGCCCGGGCGCTCAAATCCTCGTGGAAGCCCGGCTGGCTGAGCTTGTCCAGTGTCGCTAGTCCGGCCGCCATGGCCACGGGATTGCCCGCCAGGGTCCCGGCCTGGTAGATCGGGCCGGTGGGGGCTAAACTCTGCATGATGGCCGTGCGCCCGCCCAGTGCGCCTACGGGCATGCCGCCACCTACCACCTTGCCCATGGCGGTCACGTCCGGTTCAACGCCATAGAGTTGCTGGGCGCCGCCCAGCGCAACCCGGAAGCCGGTCATGACTTCGTCAAACAGCAGCACACTACCGTATTGGTTACAGCAGCCACGCAACACGCTCAGGAAATCCCCCGCGGGTGGCACACAGTTCATGTTGCCCGCTACCGGCTCCACCATGACACCGGCGATTTCGTCCCCGTAGTGTTCAAAAGCCTGCTTCACCGCTTCGATATCATTATAGGGCAGCACAATCGTATCGGCGGTTACGGCCTCGGGGACCCCGGCGGTTCCGGGCTGACCCAGCGTCAGCGCTCCCGAGCCGGCCTTGGCGAGGAGGCTATCCACATGGCCGTGATAGCAGCCCGCGAACTTGACGATCTTGTTCCGTCCGGTATGTCCACGGGCCAGACGAACACCGGTCATGGCTGCTTCGGTACCGGAGTTGACCATACGCACCTGATCCACGGATGGCACCAGTTCCACAATCTTTTCCGCCAAAGCGGTTTCCAGGGTGGTGGGGGTGCCGAAGCTGAGACCATCGTCGATGGTATCGCGCACGGCGTTCAGCACGTCCGGGTCCGCGTGACCCAGTATCAGCGGCCCCCAGGAGCCCACATAGTCGATATAGCCGTTGCCGTCTTCGTCGAACATGCGCGAGCCCTCGCCCCGGTTGAAGAACAGGGGGGTACCACTGACGCCCTTGAACGCACGCACCGGCGAATTCACGCCTCCGGGGATGACGGCGCTCGCGCGTTCAAAGAGGGCATTGGATTGACTGCGGTTCATGCATTCTCCTCAAAACAGGCAAGAAATTGACGCGCCCGGGCTTCGATATCGGGCGCCGAAAACAGATCGTGAATGGTAGCCACAAGGTCCGCGCCCGCCCGGATCAATTCGGCCGCATTGTCCGGGTTCACGCCCCCGATGGCCACAATTGGCAGGTCCAGTTCAGGGCGCAGCGCGCGCAGAGTGTCCAGGCTTGCCGCGGGGGCGTCCGGTTTGGTGCGCGAAGAAAAAAAACGCCCCATGGCCACATAATCCACCCCCCGTCGGGCGGCTGCATGGGCCAGCGCTGGCTCACCGTGGCAGGAAACGCCCAGGATCGCGTCCGGGCCGAGCAGCCTCCGGGCCTGATCCGGGTCGTCATCCTGCTGACCCAGATGCACCCCATCGGCAGTGACCGCATGCGCCAGACCAGCATCGTCATTGATCAGCAGGCGGGCGCCGTACTGATCGCAGAGTAAGCGCAATGATCGAGCCCGCCGAAGCCGCTCCGCCGCGCCGGCATGCTTGTCCCGGTACTGAAGCATCACGGCCCCGCCGGCCAGGGCCGCTTCACAGGCGGGCACCAGCTGCTCGCCCGGCGTCAGCGCCGGGTCCGTGATGGCGTAGAGTCCGTGCGGGCGTGGATTAGCGAACATGACGGTCCGGGATGAGGTGGCCGCGCCCTGCGGGCCAGGCATGCTCCAGACTCGACTGCACGAAGCGCTGTGCCCGCTCCAGAGCATCATCCAGGGCCCGGCCATGGGCCAGATACGCGGCAATGGCCGATGCGAGGGTACAGCCCGAACCATGAAAAGAACCGGCCAGCCGGGGCCAGGACCAGTTGCGCTGCCCGCCGGCATCAAAGACATGGTTTTGTACATCGTCGGTGTCATCCCCGGAGCCCGTAATCAGGGCCGCTGGCGTCCCGCGCCGCACCAGCTCCGGCCCCGCCTTTTGCAGACCGGGTTGGCCGCTTATCGCCAGTGCTTCCTCCAGGTTGGGGGTAATCAAACTGCTGCGTGGCAGCAAATCACGGATCAGTGCGGCCACCAGGGTGTCGCCGTCCTCGCTGAGGCTGCCCCCCGCCTCGGCGGCCAGTACCGGGTCCAGAACCACCGGAATACCGGGGAGCTGGTCGAGCACGTCCGTGATCAGCGCTACCACGGCCGGCGACCCTGTCATGCCGATTTTGACGGCGTCGAAGTTCATGTCCGCCAGGAGTGCGTCGCTCTGACGGCGCAGCAGCTGCGTATTCACCATTTCGAAGCCAACCACATTCTGACTATTCTGCACCGTGAGCCCGGTGATAAGGGTGTTGGCAAAACCGCCTAGCACCTGGATGGCTTCGATATCCGCATGAATGCCAGCACCACCAGACGGGTCATGGCCGGCAATGACCAGCACATTGGGTTTGCTCATAAGCACTTTCCTAGAACGGCCGAACTACGGCGAGAGTGACAATGCCGATCAACAGGAGTACCGGGAATTCGTTGAACCACCGGTAGAAGATGTGTCCATGACGATTGGTCTCGCGCGCAAACCGTTTGAGATAGATTAGACAGATATGATGATACACCAGCAACAAGACGATGAGTGTCAACTTGGCGTGAACCCAGCCCATCTGGCTGTAAGCGGCCCAGTTCACCACCAGCATCCAGATGCCGAACACCAGCGTCACGATCATGGACGGATTCATGATGCCGCGGTAAAGCTTGCGCTCCATGGTCTGAAAACGCTCGCGGCCGGTCTGATCCTCGGCCATGGCGTGATAGACAAAGAGGCGCGGCAGATAGAAGATGCCGGCGAACCAGGTCGTAGCGGCCATAATGTGGATGGCCTTGAGCCAATCAAGGGGCATGGCGCAATTCCTCATCCGAGAGTGGTGCATGAGTACTTCATTGTTGCTGATCTGGTGCTGGAACGCACCCTGGGTGCCTACTCCATAAGCTCCGCCGCATCACGGACGGTTTCCGTGATCTCGTTCGAGGTGATTACGCCGACCAGATCCTGAGCAAAAGCCCCGGATGTAACCAGGGTAACGTCATTGTCGCTGGATTTGATGATGCGCATCAGCACCGGCCAGCGCGTGTCCGGCTCCACCATGTTGATATCTGTAATGACCATCTCATCCAGGCTTTTTTCCTGTTGCGTATAGCGCAATTCGTCCTGAAGAACGCCGTGGATCTGCCCCTGATGCGTGATGATCGTATAGTGCGCATCCTGTCCGGCGATATGCCCAGTGAGCCACTGCCCGAGGTCATCGTATTCAATGCACTGAAAGTCCGTACTCATGATGCTGTTTGCTTCCTGGGTGCTGGTCATCGCGGCCGTCAGCCCTTGCGGCAGATCCAGCCCCCGCCGGGCCAGCTTGAGCGTATAGATACTTTCAGTGGTAATGCGAGTGCGCACCACATAGGCCAGCGCCACGACCGTAATAATGGGCAGAATGGCGGAATAGTCACGGGTCTGTTCGAAGGTCATGACAATGGCGGTGACCACGGCCGAGGTGCTTGCGCCCACCATGCCCGCCATGCCGGCAATGGTGAAAATGACGTGGTTCACCTCCAGTCCCGGAACCACCTGGGTGCAAAAGTCGCCGAAGGCCGCGCCCAGGGTTGCGCCCAGAAACAACGAGGGCGAGAAAACGCCCCCCGATGCTCCGGAACCCAGCGTCAGGCTTGTCGCCAGCAATTTGCCCACGAACAGCAGCAGCAGGAAAGCGGGGTCGGTGAGCAGCCCGCGCAGGACATCGAGGATGGTGGCGTACCCCACGCCGGCGACATAGTACTCGCCGGTATAGCGCGCGAAGGCATAAATCAGAAGACCCAACAGTAGCATGCCTGCCATGTGGCGCAGATACTCATTCTGGATAAGCGCTTCGAAACGATCCTCGAACCAATAAATGGCGTGAACGAACCAGGCCGCCGCGCTGCCGATCAGCAGTGCCAGTGGCAAGCACAGCAAAAGCTGATAGGAGCCCAGGATGTGGTCCATGAACATGTCCACCTTGGGGATCTCGAAAGAGGGCGCAATCCCCGAGTAGAAACGGCCGATATAGGTGGCAGTTACGGTGGCGCTGGCCACCAGGGCCACGTTTTGTGCGCTTACCGAAATCAGCATCAGTTCAATGGCGAACGCCAGTCCGCCCAGGGGTGCGTTGAAGGTGGCGGCGATACCCGCAGCCGCGCCTGCGCCCACCAGGACCACTTTCTGCCGCGGTGGTATGCGACAAACCTGGCCCAGCGAGGAGCCGAATGCGGAGCCGATCTGGATGATGGGGCCCTCGCGACCGACCGAGCCGCCGGTCCCGATTGATACCGCCGACGTGAGCGCCTTGGCCAGCACTGTAATCGGGCGAATGTCGCCGTCATGGTAATGGATAGCGTTCATGACCTCAGGCACACCATGTCCGCGGGCCTCGGGTGCTACGGAACGAATAATCCAGGTGACGATGATCCCGCCCACGACCGGGACCAGAATCACCCAGGGCCCGAGAAAGCCCGGGTCGATGTGAACGTCGGGCGTAAACTTCAGGCTGAGAGTGCCGTGGAAAAACAGGTTCTGAACAAAAGCGATGACGCCCTTGAACACAATGGAGCCAAAGCCGCCAAAAATCCCCACCAGAATCGCCAGCAAGAACATCAGGGCTGGCGACAGCGGCGGCTGTTCATCCGGTTCAGCTGTGTTGGTATAGAGCGTGTCGTCACTCATCCGTGCTGAACCTCGCCCCTGCTGCGATCCGTGCCAGCGCTCGCAATCATCAGGAGAGCTTCAGCAACACGGGCTCGTGCGGGAACGCTAAAGACGAAAGAGCATGAGGATACATGGGTCGGCGGGGTGGGCATCCGGCGCCTCATGGGAAGGTGTTCCCCGGCGCAATCCTGGCGCGGTTGCGGACGGTGCCGAGCCAGTCCGGTTATCTGTGTTCGGCCCGGGAAGACGTCTGGGCCTTCTGGGATCATTTCTGCACCTTGGACGCCTGAATGCCAGTCATGGTAGCAGCTGAAGCTGCCGCGTCGAAGCTTTGCTCGGAGTCCGGGCTACCACGCAAGCACGCGTCTATTGTCGGAACAGGAAGACCATGATGCGACGGCTTGCCCTGGAGCCAGCACTGCCTGAGCGCCGTCCGGACAGCACCGGGATCCGTGGTGGTCTGGACCCGGGGATCGCAGCAGTTGATTCTCGGCTTGCCGTGCCGGACCGCCCTTCCTATCATACCCGGAACGAACCCGATACGCCTTGCTGTTTTCAGGGCACTCTGCGGAGGATGAATAGCAGATGACGATCACCGCTGAGAAGCCGCTGAAAGTCGGCATAGTTGGAGGCACCGGCTATGCCGGCGTGGAGTTGTTACGGCTGCTGGTGGCGCATTCCGGCGTGGAGATTGCCTGCATTACGTCCCGGGGTGAAGAAGGCCGTTCGGTTGCCGAGTTTTTCCCCAGCCTGCGCGGTCTGCTGGATCTGCAGTTTACCGCCGCCTCGACGGAGCGGCTGGCGGCATGTGATCTGGTGTTTTTCGCCACCCCCCATAATGTGGCCATGCATTCAGCACCGGAGCTGCTGCAAGCCGGCACCCGGGTGGTGGATGTCTCGGCGGATTTCCGGTTGCGCGATCCGGATCTCTGGGCGCGTTGGTATGGTGAGGCCCATGCCTGTCCGGACGTGCTCGAGGAAGCCGTTTACGGTTTGCCCGAACTCAACCGGGACGCCATTGCCCGGGCGCGTCTGGTGGGCTGCGCCGGCTGTTACCCCACCGCCATTGAGCTGGGTTTCATGCCCTTGCTGGAACGGGGCCTGGTGGATGATCAGCATTTGATTGCGAGCGCCGCCTCGGGCGCCAGCGGCGCGGGCAAGAGTGCCAAAGTACCCATGCTCCTCGCCGAGGCAGGCGAGAGCTTCAAGGCCTATGGTGCCGGCGGCCACCGGCATCTGCCCGAGATCGAGCAGGGGCTGACGGATATTGCCGGCACCCCGGCCCGCGCCACCTTTGTACCGCACCTGATTCCCATGGTTCGTGGCATCCACGCGAGCCTGTACGCCACGCTGCACGATACCGGCCAGAGCCTCGAAGGGCTGCAAAAAGGCTACGAGGAGCGCTTTGCCGACGAGCCCTTTGTCGATGTTCTGCCCCCGGGCAGTCACCCCGAGACGCGCTGGGTGCGCGGGGCCAACCACTGCCGGCTGGCCATCCATCGGCCCAACGACGACGATACCCTGGTCGTGCTATCGGTCATCGACAACCTCGTCAAGGGCGCATCCGGACAGGCGGTGCAGATCATGAACATTATGTTTGGCCTGCCGGAGACGCAGGGGCTGGAACAACCCGGATTAATGCCGTGAACCCCGGCGGGCGGCGGCCGTCGAACAGGCATCGGCATGGCTTCTAGGAAACCCGGGACAAAGCATCACGACGTTAAGCTGGAGGAAATCGTCCCGACCCGGCGGCGGCGCTGGCGGGTTTATATCAGCCTGGCCGTGGCGCTGGCGCTCCTGGGGGCCTATTTTCTGGGCCTGGTGAACGGGCGCCAGCAAGAGCTCAGTCTGGAGCGCGAGCGCAACCAGCTGGATCGGCAGGTCGCGGAATTGGAGAGCAAGCTGCGCACCACCCGCGATCAACTGGCGCTGCAACGAACCAGTACCCGAATGGCCGAGCAGGCCCAGAGCCAGGTACGCAGTGAGATCCGAACCCTGCGGGATCAGGTAGCCGAACTTGAAGAGGCTGTGGCCTTTTACAAAAATGTCATGGCGCCGGGTCAGAAAGAAACGGGGCTGTCCATCGAGCAACTGGATCTGGCGCCCGCCGAGGGCGCCCGGACCTATGAGTTCGGGCTGGTCTTGACCCAAGTCGGCGACAACCGCGTTTTTCTGGATGGCCAGGTACAGATCGGGATCACCGGGCAGCGCAGCGACGACGAGGTCACACTGAGCAATGATGTTCTGAGCGCGGGTAGTGAAACCCGTTTCCGGTTTCGTTACTTTCAGGAACTCACGGGTCGGGTTGAGCTGCCAAAAGACTTCGAACCCACCGGCGTGAACGTCAAGGCCATGGCAACCGGCCGTAGGCAGGCCCGGGCGAAACGTGAATTTAATTGGACGCTGGAGGACAGTGATCGTGATTGGGCGGGACAAGAAAGCAAGCAATGAGCAAGGCAGTCAGACCCTGATTTCGCCCAATGCCGAGGTTACTGGCGATGTGGTCTTCAACGGCGGCCTGCACGTCCAGGGCAAGGTGGTGGGTAATGTCGCGGCGGACGAGCAGGGCGGGCGCCTCGTCATCGGCTCCACGGGCGCCGTGGAGGGCGAGATCAATGTCCCGCGCGTGATC
>CAYPKI010000136.1:0-4715 GCA_964411265.1 uncultured Alcanivorax sp.
ACCGGGCTCGGGGGCCCGGGTGGGGTCGTCGCCGCCCTCGCCCTTGAGCACGGCCTCAATGTTCGCCCGCGCCGTTTCCGGCGCCTCGCCGGCCGGCCCCGGGCTCGCCGCCCCGGCCGGCGATTCAGACTTTTTTGCCGGCTGTTCTCCGTCCGGTGGCAACACACCCTCGGGTGTGAACATCAGCATGCGCAGCAGTATCATCTCCAGGGCCGCGTGGGCATCCGGTGCCGCGGTGAGATCGCGCCGGCCCCGCAGAGCCACATCATAGAACAGCTGTACGGACTCGGCGCTCAACCGCCCCGCCAGTTCGCGCACCCCCTCGTCGTCCTCACGCTCGGGCAAAGCCTGCGCCACGGCCAGCCGGTGCAGACCGGCAATGAGCGCATCCAGCAGGGACACCTCGTCCGGGCTGTGCTCACTCACCCGATCCAGGGCCGCCAGCACCGCCCCGGCGTCGCCCCCGGCGAGCGCGTCCAGCAGCAGGCGCACCTGGTCCCGGTCCACCGAGCCCAGCATGGCATTCACATATTCGCTGGTGAGACGCTCGCCCCCGAAGGCAATACCCTGGTCCGCGAGACTGAGCGCATCGCGCAGTGACCCCTGGGCGGCCTGAGCGAGCGCACGCAGCGCGTCTTCCTCAAAGGGAATCATCTCGCGCTCGAGCAAAACCTGCAGATGGTCGGCGATGCGTTCCACCGACACGGCCTTGAGGTTGAACTGCAGGCAACGCGAAAGCACGGTTACCGGCACTCGCTGCGGGTCCGTGGTCGCCAGCAGGAATTTCACGTGCGGCGGCGGCTCTTCCAGCGTCTTCAACAAGGCGTTGAAGCTGTGGGGGGAGAGCATGTGTACCTCGTCAATCAGGTACAACTTGTAGCGGCCACGGGTAGGCGCATACTGGACATTGTCCAGCAGCTCGCGGGTATCTTCCACCTTGGTGCGGCTGGCCGCGTCCACCTCGATCAGGTCAACGAAACGCCCTTCGTTGATTTCGCGGCAGGTGGCGCACTCGCCACAGGGCTGCGAGCTCACGCCAGCCTCGCAATTCAGACAGCGCGACAGAATGCGCGCAATGGTAGTCTTGCCCACGCCGCGGGTACCGGTAAAAAGATAGGCATGGTGGAGACGGTCCTGGTCTAGCGCCTGCATCAGCGGGCGCGAGACATGCTCCTGCCCCACGAGTTGGTCGAATGTCCGGGGGCGATATTTACGCGCCAGTACCTGATAGCTCATGGACCTGCCAGCGACGGAATCGGTAAGCGTCTATCCTAGCGCAACAGGGGCCTGTGGTTCATCCCGGGCGGGCTGATTTCGCTCGAAACAGCCGGCGTGACGGATAGGGTTCAGCACGGAGTGGAGACAGTCCCGCCAGCCGCACCCCGGCACCCAAATCCACTGCTACCGTTGCTCCCTTCCGGGCCTGGCGGGATTCACAGCTTATTGTTGCGGAGGGACCGACGAGACTGCCATTACGCTCCCCGTTTGGAGAAGCGGCATTGTCGCTAAAGGGCTGCTCGAATGCAACAGACATCCCCGGCATTACAGCGTCGCCCTTACCTGTTGCCAACCCGTGACAATATCCGTGCCGAAGGCTTCGCCCGGCAGGGGACGGGCCACGTAATAGCCCTGGATCTGGTCACAACCCAGCGAATCCAGCAGCTGGAGCTGCTCGCGGGTTTCCACGCCCTCGGCCAGCACAAACATGTCCAGATTCCTCACCAACTCGATAATCGAGGCGACCATCACCCGCGCGTGCTTGTTCTGCACCATGTCCTGAACAAAGCTGCGATCGATCTTGATGGTATCCACGGGTAACTTGCGCAAATGCGACAGCGACGAAAACCCGGTGCCGAAATCATCCAGAGACAGCCCATACCCCAGTGCACGCAGACGGCTCAGCGCCCGCACGGCATTATCCAGATCCTGCATGGCGGAGCTTTCCGTGATTTCGAATTCCAGTTGAGCCGGGGAGAGTTCATAGCGCTGCCGGATGGTTTCAATTCGGTCCACGAGGTATTGATCGAAGAGCTGGCGCGCTGAGAGATTGATGGACAGCACCAGGGGTTCACCGCAATACATCCATTCGGATAGATATCGGCAACTTTGCTCCATGATCCAGTAACCGATGCGGAGGATCTGTCCCGTCTCTTCCGCTACAGGAATGAATTGATCCGGCGGGATCCGTTCGCCGTTGTCTGTACACCAGCGCAGCAACACTTCCGCGCCCATCAAACGCCGCCCGCGCAATTCCATGCGCGGCTGGAAAGCCGCAAACAACTCCTGATCCGGATCCAGTTTCTTTAAGCGCGTAGCGATATCCGCCGTGCGGTTCCTATCCTGCAGCAACGCTGAGCGGAAAAACGCGAACTGATTCTTGCCCTTGCGCTTGGCTTCGTACATGGCCAGGTCTGCGTTGCGGATCAAATTGGCCACATCCGCGCCCTGGTCGGGGAACCGGGCCACGCCCAGGCTACCCGAGAGCATGACCTCCATGTCGCGGCAGGCGATAGGATCAACCAGCGAGCCGGCCAGAGATTCCAGCCACGACTCCACATCCAGGTCCGCTTCCATTTCACGAAAAATAATGAACTCGTCGCCGCTATGCCGGCTCAGCAGGCTGCCCGCGCCGGAGCGAGCTCCAAGGCGTTGCGCCAGCGCCTGGAGCGCGGCGTCGCCCGCCTCATGCCCGAGGGAGTCATTGATCAATTTGAAATCATCCAGATCCAGAAACACCAGCAGCCCTTGCCGGACGTCCGGCAGGCGCTCGGCCAGGCGCGCCTCCAGCGCGCGCCGATTGAGCAAACCGGTAAGCCCATCATGGTCGGCCAGCTGATTGAGGCGCTCTTCCTGATGCTTGCGCTCAGATACATCGCGCACAATGACCACATACGCCTCGTCGGCAGCCACCTTCAGTTCCGATAACGACACTTCCACGGCCAGCGGCCTGTCATCACGCGTCCGGGCCTCGATTTCCCGCGGCTGCACCCCGCCGTCCCGGCTTTGGCTGGCGCGTTCCACCAGAGCCTCGGCATTAGCGCTGGACGCCGACAATAATCGCTCCAGTGGCCAGCCCACCACGTCTTCCGAACGATAGCCGAAAATCCTTTCTGCGCCCTCATTACAAGCCGAAATCGTGCCGGAACGATTACAGGTAATGACCCCGTCGGAGATCTGCTGCATCAGGGTCTCAACCCATGCGCGCATCTCGATGACGCGCTGCCGGCTGCGTAACGCGCGCCGCAGGGCACGCTCTTGCGTTTGAACGGCCGTCAGGGCCCGATTCTGCTCGCGCCGAACCCAGATCACCAGCAGCGCCGCCGCCATCAGGTAATGAAAGACCTGGGCCAGCGCGAACCCCCAGGGGGCCAGGGCGGTATACCGAAGGAAGGGGTAGTCGAGAAGATGAACGCCTTCCAGCAAAACCGCTGCCGCAAACCAGCGGTGGCCGTTCCAGCGGTAAGCCGGCTGATCAAAGAGAAAACAAAGCCCCAGCGCCAGATAGCCGGCACTGGCTAGCAAAGAAGGCAATAGTGTGGTAACCACAAAGGGCCAATTCGCCTGCTCCGCCAGCCCGAGCCACGCCGCCGGGACCAACACCACCATTGCCCAGACGGGCTTGATCCGGATGTCCAGATAGAGGGCCGCACCCGCGAGCATCAGCAGACCGCGCACGGCCTCCAGGTAGTGGATCAGGAAGGAGAGCTCGCGCGGGTTCTCGGTTACAGCGACGGGCATCGCATAGAACGCCGCCGCGGCCCCGAACGCCAGGCTCCAGACCAGATAAGCCAGACGCCGTTCGCGCCAGTAGAAATGTGCGAGGAGCGCCGCCACGCACAGGGCACTTACCACTGTGCCATAGAGCAATACGTCAAAAAGTACGTCATTGGTTTGCATGGTCGAGATCCTGCTCCCCGCACGCGGCCCTCTCACCCGGGCGCGCTCGCGTACCCGGCCGACCGGGTACCGGGCTGCCCCCGCCGGAATTGATACTCATGCTATCGGAAACATGTATGAGACGAACAGGCCCGGATCTGCACGAGGTTACGACCCCCCTTCATGGTCCAATGGACGCAAACCCCCTACACTGTTTGTAATAACCACATGCCTAAAAGGGGCTCTTCATGATCCGTATCGCTATCAACGGCTATGGCCGTATCGGCCGCTGCCTGCTCCGCGCCATTCACGAGCGCAAGCTGACGGACCGGATTCAGGTCGTGGCTATTAATGATCTGGCCGACTTCGATGTGCTCACGCACCTGACCCGTCATGACACTACTCATGGCGCCTTCACTACACCGGTGGAACGCGACGGCGATCACCTGAAGGTCGGCGAGCAATCCATAACGCTGCTGTCCCAGCCCGAGCTGGACCAGCTCCCCTGGCATACGCTGGAGGTGGATGTGGTGTTTGAGTGCACCGGCCTGTTCAAGAAACGGGCGGCTCTGGCCCGACATCTGAGCGCGGGTGCCGGACGCGTGCTGGCCAGCCATCCGGTGGGCGACGCGGATCGCAGCGTGGTCTACGGGATTAATCATAGGGACCTGGCGGACGCCGACCAGATCATTTCCAACGCCAGCTGCACCACCAACTGTCTGGCGCCGGTGGTCAAGGCGCTCGACGACGCCTTCGGCTTTGAACAGGGCCAGATGACCACGATTCACGCCTATACCAACGACCAGCCTCTGCTGGACCAGCCCCACAAGGATCTCTAC
>CAYPKI010000136.1:4725-8060 GCA_964411265.1 uncultured Alcanivorax sp.
GCCAGAACATGATCCCCACCAGCACAGGTGCGGCCGAGGCCGTAGGTCAGGTGCTGCCTCACCTCCAGGGCAAGCTGGATGGCATGGCGGTGCGGGTGCCCACGGATAATGTCTCCATGGTGGACCTGCACGCCCTGCTGCACCGTGAAGTGGACGTCGACGACATGAGGCAAGCCCTTAGCCGGGAGGCGGAGACCACGCTCAGCGGCGTGCTGGCCGTCACCGACGAACCCCTGGTATCCATCGATTACAACCATCGACCCGAGTCCAGTATTGTGGCGCTACCGCAGTTGCGCGCCATCGGGCGTCAGGTGAAAGTGATCAGCTGGTACGACAACGAGTGGGGCTTCGCCAATCGGATGCTGGATGTTGTGCAGCACATCCGGAGTTAAACCTTACGGACCGAGGCGCTCCAGCTCCCATTCGTTATCCTGGTTCAACTGGTAACGAAAGCGGTCATGGAGCCGGTCCGGGCGACCGTGCCAGAACTGGACTTCGTCGGGCCGAATACGGTAGCCACCCCAGTGCTCGGGCATGGGTACCTCAGCGCCATCCAGCTCTTCTTCCAGACGAACAATGCGCTCGACCAATTCAGTCCGATCCACGGGCTGGCTCTGGGGCGAGACGGCAGCACTGAGCTGACTGCCGCGCGGACGGGACGCGAAATAGTCGCGCGAGCTCTGCGCATCAATGGGCTCGGCATGCCCGGTCAGCGTGATCTGCCGGGAAAAGGGCTGCCAGAAAAACGTTACCGCCACGGCCGGGTTGGCCACAATCTCGGCACCCTTGCGGCTGTCATAGTCCGTAAAAAAGATCAGGCCCCGGTCATCGATTTCCTTAAGCAAGACCGTGCGGGACGAGGGCCGACCGTCCACCGTGGCCGTCGCCAGGGTCATGGCATTGGGCAGCGGCAGTTCCGCCGCTATAGCCTCATCTACCCAGACCCGGGCCTGCTCCAGTGGATCAGCCAGCAAATGACCCACCTCCAGCGAAGGCGCGCCGTAGTCATCCCGTAGATGCCGCATGCGAAATCCCGAAGCCGGTTAAGACGGATATAGTATAACTCGCTGAGCCGGCCCCGGGGCATTCGGTTTAGAAAAGCGGGCTGAAGTGGTCCTCACGCCCCACTTCGTTGGCCTCGGTATGACGGCCATCGATAACCTGATGAACGCGGTTTTCCTGTTCGTCGTTGTCCACGTCCACGATTACGAGGTAATGCCCCGCGCGCACGCGAGCCAGATAAGGCTTGAGATGATGATTACAACGGGAGATGCCGATAATGCCGCCCAGCCAGGCACCAAAACAGGCAAAGAAAGCCGCGCCCACCAGCACGGCCGAGCCGCCCAGCTCCAGCGTCCAGGGATCCATGATCGCCAGCACAAAACCGAAAAGCGCCCCAAAGGCCAAACCGGCCAGGGTGCCCGTAAAACCGAGGGGCATGAGATCAGTTTCTTCCAGGAAAGTGGTGGTGTGCACCCTGGCCTGATCCAGCACGGCGCTATTCTGCCCCATGACATGTAGGCGATTATCGCCGATACCGGCGCCCTCCAGATCTTGGGAAATACTGAGCACACTGGAAACGGAATCGGTCAGATAGTACAGGCGTTGCATGGCAGGCCCTCCCTTTTATGCTGTTTTCCTGACTAGCAGGCTGTTGAAAAACCCCTTGCGCACTCAGCGTGGCCTGAAGCGTGCAGCTGGTGTACTTTGTTGCGACGGACAGGGTCGTTCCCTTTCCGAGCGACAAAGTGCAGCAGATACGCGCTTCAGGCCGCATCCTGCGGGGCTTTCAGGCTGGCCTGCAGTCATCGTTGCCATTTTTCGACGCGTAGACACCCGCCTTCAAAATGGCGCCTCGATGGCAAACCAGCCTGAAAGCCTGAGTACGCAACGGGTTTTTCAACAGGCTGCTACTGCGTACCAGTCTACTCCCTGGATGGTATGGAAAGGTCAGCCGTTACGACGCCCTGAAAAAATGAATTGCTATATCAAGGGAAAGCTGATTCCGGTTGAGCCTAAAAAGGCTCGGGGTGCTCAAACTAGCAGGCTGTTGAATAAGCCCTTGCGTGCTCAGCGTGGTCTGAAGCATACAGCTGGTGTACTTTGTCGCGAAGGACAGGGTGGTTCCCTTTCCGAGCGATAAAGTCCAGCACATGGGGGCTTCAGGGCGCGTCCTCCGGGTTTTCCGACAGTCTGCTAGCGCCGAAGCCTCAAGCGCATTCCGCTATCGCGTTGTGGCAGCCTCGTCTCGAGCGGATTCGTGCCGATTTCGGTCTCGGCTGTGACGCTGATATCGAGGGCTCCATCCTGAGCGTCCGGCGGCACCTCAACGCGAACTCGAACACAGGCCCGCTGGCCGGGTTTGTTGTCGATCCAGCGTGTGGTCTCGCGGTCGACGTATTCCGATTGGCCGTCACAGTCTGGATCCAGCAAGAAGGCATGCGCCCACTGGGTCTGCGCCTGCAGATTGCCCCGGTAATGGAAACGAACACGCCCGGGCGTGTGGGGACGGTAGCGGAACCGAAACAGCTGGGTGGAGCCGGGCGCGATAGAGCGCTGCTCGGGCTTTTGCAGTTCGGGTTCACGCACCACGCCCAAACGCAGGCCGTCGTACTGCACATCGCTGTGCGCCTTGAAACGCCAGTGCCCCTGTTCAAGGTGACGCATGGGGGCTACCGGCAGATCCTGTTCCGAGGCGGCCACCGCATGCCAGCTCTCGGGCAGACCCACGCGCAGGTGCAGCTCCGTACCCTCCAGCTCGGGCGGCAGCTTGAGCGCGAAATGCCCCGCCCGATTGGTGCGGGTTTGCGCATGGGTGCGGCCGTCATCGTCTTCCACACGCACGGGCCACCCGGATACGCCGGCCTCATTACCCTGACGGAAACCGTCCAGGGGCTGACCGCCGCTGCCGTTATCCTCGAAAACGGTACCGCTGATCAGCGTGCCCTGGGGCCGGCATCGCCAGGCGGGCGCCGCGCCCGGAACATGGCCCACCCGGAAATCCTGCCAGACGCGGGCCTGCGGAGGCGGCTCCCAGGCCAGACCGCCACCCATGATCAACCGACCCGCACCCCCGGCGCCGCCCGGCGCGGGTGCGTCGCCGCCGGCACCACCAACAAGATCCAGTTGAATACCGCTGGTGTCGCCGAAGGGCGCCTGCAACATGAGCGTACCGGCGCCGCCACCACCGCCGCCGGCATCCTTTTCGGCGTCTCGGCCCGCTTCACCAGCGACCGACAACGCGCCCCGACCCTGGATACGTCCGGCGGACACCACGATGATGCCGCCGCC
The DNA here is from genome assembly GCA_964411265.1 of uncultured Alcanivorax sp. GTDB lineage: Bacteria > Pseudomonadota > Gammaproteobacteria > Pseudomonadales > Alcanivoracaceae > SLJS01. The sequence continues at coordinate 8,017 of CAYPKI010000136.1, forward strand.
AGCACCACCCGCACTAGCCGGCGCGGCATCGCGCGAACGGGTAC
>CAYPKI010000137.1:0-7853 GCA_964411265.1 uncultured Alcanivorax sp.
CGGGGCGACACCGGCGGCTTCATGCGTCAAGTGGTTTACGCCGCCCTGCCCGGTCTGGCGGCACTGACCTGGCTCTTCGGCTGGGGCACACTGATCAATGTGCTCTGGGCGGTCATTGTTGCCCTGGGTGCTGAGGCCCTGGTGCTCACAATGCGAGGTCGCGGTGTCCGGTTTTTCCTTCGGGACTGGAGCGTCGTGGTCACGGGCCTGTTGCTGGGGCTGGCGCTACCGCCCACTGCGCCCTGGTGGCTTACGCTGGTAGGGGTCGCCTTCGCGGTGATTGTGGCCAAGCATCTCTACGGCGGTCTGGGCATGAACCCCTTCAATCCCGCCATGGTGGGGTATGCCCTTTTGCTGGTGTCTTTCCCGGTAGCCATGACGGCGTGGATTCCGCCCTTTGAAGGGCCCGCTTTCGGGGAATCCGTGGCCCTCTTCCTGGGTGAGCGTCCAACCGATGCTGTTACTGGAGCCACCCCCCTGGATACCTTTCGCACCTGGGCGGGCGATGCACAGGCCCTGGCCGGCCATGAGATCCTCCAGGGCCGCATCGCCGGCCGGGGCTGGGAATGGGTAAACGCCGCTTTTCTGCTCGGCGGCTTCTATCTGCTGGCGCGCCGGATCATCAACTGGCACATTCCCGCCGGGTTGCTCGCCGGGCTGGCCCTGCCGGCTCTGACCTTCTGGCTGATCAATGACGTGCGCTACGCGGATCCGCTTTTTCACTTGTTCAGCGGCGGTACCATGCTGGGCGCCTTCTTTATTGCCACGGATCCAGTGAGCGCGGCCACCAGCAACCTGGGCCGGCTGATCTATGGGCTTTTGATCGGCATTCTGATCTGGGTGATCCGTACCTTCGGCGGTTATCCGGATGCCGTGGCCTTTGCCGTACTCCTGCTGAACCTGGCCGCCCCCACCCTGGATTACTACACCCGGCCGCGCACCTATGGTCATGACAAACCCGACCGGGGCATCGGATGATCAGTGAAGCGGTTCGACGCAATACCGCGATCCTGAGCCTGTTCGCCGTGGCCACGGCGGGCATGCTCGCCTTTACCCATGAAGGCACTCGTTCGAAGATCGCTTGCAACCGCCAGCAGGCGCTACAAGCCTCCCTGCGCGAGGTGATGCCTCCGGATCGGCATGACAATGTGCTGCACCGCGACTATATCCGCGTATCCAGCTCAAAACTGGGCGGACAAGACCAGCGCATTTACCGCGTCCGCCACAACGGCGAAGCCGCCGGTGTCGTCATGGAAGTCACGGCCCCGGACGGCTATGGTGGGCCCATTGATCTGCTGGTGGGCGTCAATCCGGCCGGCACCATTACCGGCGTACGCGTAGTGCCGCCCCATAATGAAACCCCCGGGCTGGGCGACAAGATCGAGGTGGATAAATCCGACTGGATCAAGGATTTTTCGGGCCGCTCCCTGAAGGATCCGCAACCGTCCGGCTGGGCAGTGGAGAAGGACGGCGGCGACTTCGACAGCTTTACGGGCGCCACCATTACGCCGCGCGCCGTAATCAACGCGGTCCATCGGGCCCTGCGTTTCTACAGGACCCACCAGGCCGACCTCCACACCCGGCCCAACGCCGCCGGCGGTGAAACGGAGCCCTGTGATGAGTGACACCGATTACACACAAATCACCCGCGACGGGCTCTGGAGCAACAACCCGGCTACAGTCCAGATCCTGGGCCTGTGCCCGCTGCTCGCGGTCACCGGCACCGTGGTGAACGGCCTGGGCCTGGGCCTGGCCACCCTCGGTGTACTCACCGCCTCCAATACCCTGGTCTCGCTCATTCGCAACACCATTACCGATACGGTTCGCCTGCCCGTATTCGTGATGATCATTGCAGCCCTGGTGACCCTCACGGAAATGATCATGCAGGCCTATACCTTTCAGCTTTATCAGATTCTGGGCATTTTCATTCCGCTCATCGTCACCAACTGCACCATTCTGGGCCGCGCCGAATCCTTTGCTGCGCGCAACCGGGTCCTGCCCGCGATGGTGGACGGTTTCATGATGGGCACCGGGTTTCTGGTCGTGCTGGTGCTTCTGGGCGGCCTGCGCGAACTCATCGGCCAGGGCACCCTCTTCGCCGACATGCATCTGCTCTTCGGCCCCGCAGCCGCAGATTGGCAAATCAACGTGATCGAAAACTACCGCGGTTTTCTCTTCGCCGTTCTGCCCCCCGGCGCCTTTATCGGCCTGGGCCTGATCATTGCCGGCAAGAACCTGATCGACGCCCGCATCGAGGCGGCTCGCAAGCGCCGCCGCGTGCCTGTGGAAAAAGGCGCCAAGCGTGTGCGCACGACCGGAAAGGTGAGCTAGTAACCGAGTTGAAAGGAAAAAGTTGCAAGTTGAAAGAAACCCCCTCTTTTGTTTTTCCTCTCCCCCTGGGAAGGGAAGGAAAGGCCCGGATCAGGTACGCGGGGGGTTGGATTCGGTTCTCCCCCGTTTCATTGAAGGGGGAGACAGGGAGGGTTGCTGCCAGGCCTCCCGGGCAGGGTCGCGCCGAGGACGCCGCTCCCACGCCGGGATGAGTAGCCGTGGGAGGGGCGTCCTCGCCCCGATTACTTTCCAGAGCAACAGGAATCGACTCCTCCTTTGGATTCCTTCCCCCTCGGGACGGGACGAAACGCCCGGATCAGCCGCCGGGGTTGGACTTTACCTTCTCCCCCTTTCCAAGGTCTCGCGAAGGGCGAGATCGTAGAGGGGGCAGGCGGGCAATGGCACGTACCGTGACGGCGTTGGAAGGACCTTTAGCGGGTCCGCGCCTCACTTATTTGACGATGATGGAGCCGTAATGAAAACCGTTCTTTTGCTGACTCTGATTACTTTCTCCGAGGCCACCATCGGCGTCTTCGTCAAGCTCACGGATGGCCGGATTCCCATTCAGACACTGAACTTTTATGCCCTGACCTTTGCGGCCATCTTCCTGTTGATTGCGTTGCCGCTGGCCACGGGCCAGCGTCAGGCCTTCCCCCGAGACAATCTGGTGGATACGGGCTTTATCGGCCTGCTGATCGCGCTGCAGATCAGTGTCTTCAACTTCGCCATGACGGTCGCGCCCATTGCCAATGTGGTGATCTTCTGGTCCATCGCGCCCTTTTTCACCTTTATCTTCTCCTGGCTCTTTCTGGGCGAGACGGCGAAAAGAACCTATATCTTCATTTTCGCACTGGCCATTACGGGGATTGTGCTGGCCAAGCCGCTGCAGGGCGGGCACATGCTGGGCAATCTGGTGGCGCTCGCCGACGGCGCCGTCTACGCGGCCATGGTTACCTATATGCGCTACGAGGGGAAAACCGAGACGGGCAACGACATTGCCTGGTCCATGCTGGCCGGGGCGATTATTCTTTCACCTTTTCTGTTCATTTTCGGTCCGGGCGACGTTTCCGGAACCATTTACTACGAGGCCCTCGGACTGGATTTGCCCGTCCTGCTCTGGGCATTTTGTCTGGGCGTGGTGTCCACCGGCTTTGCCTATCTGGGCATATCCATTGTGCTGAAAACCCTGAACGCCAATACCTATGCCCTGGTGGACATTATTGTCTCGCCCGTGGTCGCGGCGACTCTGGGGTATCTGATCTTCGACGAGGTGCCCTCGGCGGGCATGATCTATGGCGGCGCCCTGCTGCTGGGCGCGGGCTTCTGGCTCACCCGGGAAATGGCGCGCGCGGACAGCCGCCGCACCGTCCACCCGGAGCAATCTGCTCCGGGCTGATCGGACCCGGACGCGGGATTATAGATCTGTCCGGATAACCGTATTTTCCGGCAGCACTACTGGCCGGCTTTCACCCGGATCACGCAATCGAGCCGTGACGAGAACCCGTGCAGCCCGATCTGGGGCACGGCGATCACGGGTAGCGAGATGCGGACCGCGCACGCGGCTGGCGCGGAAATCGGAAAATGCGCCCAGGCAGGCGCCTCAAACCGGCCCAACCAGTCTTATTGCTCGGCTGCCGTCTGTGCCGATGAATTCCGCCACCGCTTCAGGCTGTTCTGGTCGAACTTGATGCGGAAGGTGAAGACAACGCCCTTACGTCGGCTATCCGCGCGGTCAAAATCACGATCGTTGAAACCCTCGAAATTGTACCCCAGGCCCAGCCAAACATCCTGGACGGGGCTATAGCCAGTCAGGAGTCCGTAACTGACATCATATTGGTCCGCGTTCCAGCTGTGCAGCATGCTGCCGCGCACACCAACCTCCCAACGCCGGGTAAGATCATAGCGGTATTCGGCTCCCATGAGATCCGTGTAGCCTTGAAAACGCTCGCGGTCAATGGTCTCCAGCACATAGCGCGCGCCGTACTGAAGAGCCAATTGATGCTTGTGCATGGGCATGAAGTTCGCTGTCGTGTTGTTGGTCCAGCGCCGTCCCTCACGTTCACCGAAACCATCCTCAACGGCATCAAAGACCAGGCTCGTGCGGTTGAGCACGAACCAGTCGGCACCATCCGGACGGCGGCTCAGACTGAAATCGACGCTGGTTTCACGGCTTTCCTCGCCGCTTGTAAGATCACGCTGGAAGTGCTGCACCTGCCCGGCGATGGTGTCCGCTTCATTCACGCGATGATGGAAGCCGCTCAGGACGTTCCATTTGTCTTCCTGATCGGAGCGCCGGATCTCGCTCCGTGTTGTCCACTGCCATTCCGCGGTGCGGTAGCCCAGGCCGGTGGAGAAGGCCGTGTAGTCGTTGTTTCGGGTACCACTGGCAACGGGCCGATCGCGATCAAACGCCTCGCGTTCCACGGTATCGTCGCGCAGCGTCTGGACCCGGTCCAGGCCGAAGTCCAGGCTCCAGCGATTGCTCAACTCCAAAGTCTGAAAAAGCCCGGACTGGGCAAAGAGGCGCCCGCCGGATTCATTCTGTTCGCGGCCCAGTTCCGTTGACACGGTGCCACCATTCCAGGGGGTCGCGCGAAGCCCGGCCCGGGTCTGCTGTGTACGCCGCTCCGGGCCCCACGAGAGCTCCTGACGGCCCGTGAGGGTAACGGCGTTGTTCAGTTGATAATCGGTACCGGCGGTAACACGGTTGGGGAAATCGATGTTTTCGCCCTGCCCGCCCAGTTCTGTCTCCCCCGCCAGAGAAAACTCCAGTTGGTTATCCAGAAACTGACGGCGAGTTCCCGCCAGAAATTGATTGGACCGGAAGGTCTTGTCATCGATCTGGTCCTCGCTCTGGCGCAACCCGGGATAAGCGGACCAGTCATCCCGTTTGTATTCCATCCGGGTTTCGGCCTGATCCCGCTGGTTATTGGCATCCAGCAGTTGCTGACGGCTCACTTCGGCGCTCGTCTCCAGGCGCTCCGTCCAGTTGTAGCGGCCACTGGCCGTGGTGGTGCGCGTTTCCTCTTCGCTCTGGGCCTGCTGGCCGAGACCAAAGGAGCCCTGCTGTTCTTCCACCTTGACCCGGGTATTGAGCTTTTCACCCTGGAACTCGTGTTCGGCCAGCCAGGCATCGTCCACGCTGGTCCTGGCCTGCTGCTCTTGCCGGGTTCGGGCGCGCTCCAGGTAAAGCGTCTGGTTATCATCCGGTTTCCAGGTCAAGTCGGAGCCGGTCAGGGTTCCCTCCAGACCCTGGGTATTGTCATCCACACCGGTCAGACCCAGCTCGACGTTTTTGTCCTTATCGTGCACGGACACACGGCCACCCCCGATGACGTTTTCCTCGCCGTTCTCGGTTTCATATTCAACGACGATAAAGACCGGGTTGAACGAATCATCCTGTTGAGGCACTGGTTCCTTGAACCAGATTTCGCCGCTCTGGTAATCGATGTCGTAATCAACGAAGCGAGTCCGCTCTTCCTCCTCGATCACTTCATTTGTAAAGCGATCCCGCGTCTGGATCCGCACCTGTTCACTGCCCGGCACGATCCGGTTGCGCTCCAGCCGGTACAGGCCCGAAGTGCCGTCGCCGCGAAGATCCTCGCGCACAAAGCCCTGGTCGGTCTCGGTGGCAAAAGCGTTAACAGTGACATGATCGCCCCGGTACTCGGATTTGAAACCGGTAAAGCGGCGGTTGAAGCGCGCCAGCTCCGTCACCGTCAGACCGGTGCGATAATCGCCGTACAAGGCATAAAAATTGTCGCGTTCAATACGCAAAAAGAGCTTGTCCCGACTGGGGGCATCATGATTACGCTCGGCATTATCGCCATAAAGCGTGTACCACTCGTCCGGATCAATGGATTCCTCCAGCGGTTCATCTTCGCCCTCTTCACGGCTGTCATACGCCGCCGTGATCAACCATTCGCCCTTGACGCGGCCACGCGCAAAGAAAGAGGTTTCGCCGTCCGTGTACAGATGCTGCTCGTCCTCGTCCAGGCCCTCCATATTGCCTTCAAGCTCGTTGTAACCGATCTGGCCTTCAGCGAAGCCCACCATGATCCAGTCACGCAACTCCGGTTTCACCTCCACCTCGAGCTCGCGCGACTCGGTTTCCCGCGCGCCCAGACGCAGGCGGAAGGTGCCGGCCGTGCTGACCGGCTCGAACTCAACAATGCCGTTGCGGTCCACCTGGACCTTTCGGGCGGTGCGATTGAGCGGATTCTCACGCTCGTTTTCGTCCAGCGGGGTGAGTGAACCCGAAAGCAGGTCCAGCTTGACCCCTGAGCGCACGCGGCGATCGAGTTCATCGTGCATCTCCAGCTTGACCCGAACGGGCGTAGTGCCATCGGCACGGTTCTCGGGTTGTTGATCCGCCAGCTTGATCGACTTGATGGGTGCCAGGCGCGATACCTTGACGATCTTGTTTACGCGCGCGTTGCCGAATGGGCCGATACCGCGCAGCTGCAACTTGTGTTCGCCAGGTTCGGTAAACTCCAACCCCACCCAGGTATAGCGCGTCAAACCCAGTTCTTCGTCGACCACTTTCATGCCCAGGCGCTCGCTGGATACCCGCTCGCCGTTCAGAATCAACCGGGGCTCGAGTTCGGGGTCCAGCAGGGCGGTTACGCTCATAACCGGCTGGCCCAGGGTCATGCCGTCATGAATATTCACGAATCCGGGCTCCGGGGCGGCTTTCGCTTGCTCGGGTTCAGGGGTCGTTTCAGCGCTACCCCCGGAGTCGCCTTCGGTAACCTCGACCGTCCGCTCGCCGGCGTCGACATAAGCACTGGCCTTGATGGTCACGCGCCGGTTGCGCGCCCGGCCCTCGGCCGTGGCGTTGCTCGCGATCGGGTTCGCCGCCCCTTTGCCAATCACCTCAACGACGTCATCGGCCAGGTCCAGATGCCGGGCCAGATAGTCCGCCACATGTTGCGCTCGGGCACGGGACAAGACCTCGTTGTTGGGGTAAGGCGCGTCCGCCGAGCTAATTTTCCGGTCATCCGTATAGCCGGTCACTTGAAGATTGAGCTGCGGCATCGTCTTCAATTGAGCGATCACTTCGTCAAGTTTGGCTCGGCCTTGATCGTCCAACTCCGCCGCCATGCTCGCGAAGCGCGGATGTACCACCATGTCATCCGAAACTTCGTGTTCGACGTATACCGTAAACGAATTTTGCGAGAGCGCGCGCAACGGCTCGCCCTTTTCGTCAGACGCAGTCGTGATGACCTGTATCGTCTTTTCCGCCGCAAGGGGTAAACCCACGGGCTCCAGTGGCAGTTCCAGTTGCGTCCGGGTAAAGGCGGGCAATGCCGGCACCTGGATGCGGTAATGATTGTTCTGCTCTTCAATGGCGACCTTCTCGCCCGCAATCGCGAGGCTCTTGGGCTCCGGGCGAACGTCATCCGGGAAATACAGCTCGATGTTCACGTCCGTCAGCGCCTGCGCGCCCGTTTGCAGCAGCAAATCGGATTTCAAATCTCCGTTTTCATCTTTTTCCGTGCGCAAACGCTGGTTGAGGCGCC
>CAYPKI010000138.1:0-3048 GCA_964411265.1 uncultured Alcanivorax sp.
GGCGCCGGAGTCTTCCTATGTCGGTGGGCTCTATGATCAGGGTCTCAACAAGATTCTTGAAAAGGTGGGCGAAGAAGCGGTGGAAACCGTGCTGGCGGCCCGGGATCGAGACGCCGGCGGCGATCATCAGGCGCTGGTCAATGAAACCGCGGACCTGTGGTTCCACTCCATGGTCATGCTCGCGCACCTGGGCGAGAGCCCCACATCGGTGCTGGCCGAACTCCAGCGGCGTTTCGGGCTTTCGGGTCTGGACGAGAAAGCGGCACGTACAGAGGACTAAATCATGTTTTCCGGCATCAGTATCTGGCAGCTCCTGATCATTCTGGCGATCATCATGCTGCTGTTCGGCACCAAGAAACTGCGCAACATGGGCGGCGATCTGGGCAGCGCCATCAAGGGGTTCAAGGACTCCATGCGGGACGGCGAAGAGGAACAAAAGGATTCGCAGTCCAGCGATCGCGTCATTGAAAGCGGTGAAGAAACGGATGCCAAACCGTCCGGCGAAGCCGACAAGGAACCCAACTCTTCTTCCTGATTGCCCGAGCGGGCCCACGGGCAAGGTGGCACACCAACCATGTTTGATATCGGCTTTGTGGAAATGCTGGTCATCGGCGTGCTGGGACTGCTGGTGCTGGGCCCGGAGCGGCTGCCACGAGTCGCGCAGACCCTGGGCCACTGGGTGGGCCGGGCGCGCGCCACCGTCAACAACATTCGCGACGAACTCGAGCGTGAAAACCACAATGCCGACATGCAGGCAAAATTCCGCCAGCAACTCGAGGAAATGGGGCTGACGGAAGAAGACCTGCGCAAGGGTCAGGACAGCATTCTGCCGCCGGACGCAAGATCCGAACAGGTAAAGCACTCACCCGAACAACCAGGCGAAACGGACGGCAACGCGTCGGCCGAAGGCGGCCGGAACGATAACGCATGAACGAGCAGGGGCCGCCTCAGGACCAGGAACAGAGCCTGATCGAGCATCTGCTGGAGCTGCGCAACCGCCTGCTAAAGTCCGTCGGTGTGATCGGCATCATTTTCCTGGGGCTGTTCTATTTCTCGCGCGAGCTCTATGCCATGGTGGCCGAGCCGCTCCAGTCCGTGCTGCCGGAAGATACCTCCATGATCGCCACGGAAGTGGCGTCGCCCTTCCTCGCGCCTTTCAAACTGACCCTTTATCTCAGCATTATCGCCGCCATGCCCTTTATTCTGCATCAGGGCTGGGGCTTTATCGCGCCCGGGCTCTACCGCCGTGAAAAAAAGCTTGCCGTGCCCCTGCTGGGCTCATCCATTGTGCTGTTCTACGCGGGCGCTGCCTTTGCTTATTTTGTGGTGTTTCCGCTGATGTTCGGTTTTTTCACCTCGATCGCGCCCGAGGGTGTGTCGGTGATGACCGATATCACCAGCTACCTGGATTTCGTGCTGGCCCTGTTTCTCGCCTTCGGCCTCGCTTTTGAGCTGCCCATTGCCATTGTCCTTCTGGTCTGGGCAGGGATTACGGATGTGGCCAGCCTCAAGCGCAAACGCCCCTACATTATCGTGGGCTGCTTCGTGCTGGGGATGCTGCTCACACCACCGGATATCATCTCGCAGACCCTGCTGGCATTGCCCATGTGGGTGCTCTTCGAGGCGGGACTTTTCTTCGCCCGGACGCTTGAGAAGCAGCCCGGTCGGGCGGACGTGGACGGCAAGGACGCTGAATAGGGGCCTTGGCACAAGATCAAGACGGGACAATGGCCTCTTTTAAAAGCCGTCGTTCGGTGCTCCCCCCTGGGCTCGCACGGCGTGCGTTCGCCTCGCTTCGCGACGACGTACTGGACGAAAAGACAAGCAAAAAGATGCCCTGCACACGCGAGGGAAACCGGATAACGGCGCCCACCAGTGTTGCGGAGCGGCATCGGGCGTGTGAAAGCGTTATTCCGATCCGGCCCGGGGTTGTGCTACAGGCGAAGCTCAAGGCGAGCCCGTACTATGCTCCCCTTGGTAGGCGTGGATGGCGGCGAGTGTAGCTGGACAAGGCAAATCATGGACGATTTGCCTTGTCGCGTCCGTCGGGACACTCGCCAACTGAGGCAATCCGACCCACCATTCGCTTATTGCCTGGTCGGACACCGGACACGGGGTGCATCTTTTCGCTTACTAGCTTGTTGCGCGACAAGAAAATAAGTCGCCGACCGGCGCTGCGCGTGCCGGCATCCGTCAATCCCGGCGATAGCTGCCCATGATCCGGTTCATGCCAAGCAGGTGCGGTTCCACCTTCTCCAGGAATTGCTCCAGCGTAAGGCCTGCCTCGAGATTCAGCTCCTCGTTCAACGCCAGTACCCAGAAGAAGTAGCGGTGAATGCCGTGGCCGGGTGGCGGAGCCGGACCGTTGTAGCCGCTGTTGCCGGCGTCGTTCACACCCACTTTACCCGCGCCCGTGCCCTCGTCCAGGCCGGAGCTGTCAGCGGGCAGGTTATAGATCAGCCAGTGCGTAAAGCCATAAGCGCCCGGCTTGACCAGGGGCGCGTCCGGATCATGGCAGAACAACGCGATGGATTTTGTGCCTTCAGGCAGCCCCCGCCAGCTCAACACCGGCGAAACATCCTTGCCCTCGCACGTATGTTTGGCGGGAATGGTCTCGCCATCGCCGAAGGCGGCACTGGTCACTTCCAGATCGGAAAGCGCGAACGCCATAAACTACCTCCTGTTGAAAAAAATACCGCGAAACAACTCTGATGGTACCTGACACAAAGGCGGGTACGTGACCGTGAAAGCGGGCTCAGGTCAGACCCTGTCCAGAAACTCAGTTCGGGTGACGTGATCCGCTTTTAGGGCCCGCGCCCGACCCCGGCTCGGTGCCAAAATCCGCACAGCTACGCTCCAACTCCCGCACCTGGTCCATGACGCCGCCCGCGGTCAGGGCGGCGAAGGTTCGTACGGGCTTGCGGGCGGCGGCGAGCATCTGCGGTTCGTAGTCGTGTTCGCGCGCCGCGGCGTTTATTGCACCGACATCTTTCGGAAAACAACTTCCGCCCCACCCCAGCCCGCTCCGCAGGAACTTCGCGCCGATGC
>CAYPKI010000138.1:3058-7527 GCA_964411265.1 uncultured Alcanivorax sp.
TGTTGCAGGTGCGTCCAAGCCAGAAGGCCCCCCGGCCCCGGTAAAAGAAACTGTCGCCATACAGACCCTCCGCGGCGACTACTGGCTCGCCCTGCTCCGAGCGCGCAAAACTGTCCGCCAGCGCCTGTTGCAGATCCATCATGCCCGCCGGCGTTACCGGCACGGCCGCGAGATCGGTATGGGGCAGTCGGGCTGGCTCCTTCTTCAGACCCACTACATGCACGACGGTGTTCGTGGGCCAGAACAGTGCCTTGAGCATGAGCCAGAGATTATGCGTGTTGCGGTAGAAATCGGCATCACCCCAGCCGAATTCGACATAGCGGGCCCGGGGAAAAGTGTCACGCAAAAAGGCCAGAGGCGGACGCAGCGACTCGGCAGGAATGACAATGCCGGTATGCCAGCGATGGCGTACCACCTGAATGCCGCTGTCGGCCGCAGTGCAACCCGCTCCGGCAGACATAGCCGGGACCATAAGCAGTAATGCCAGCAACGCGGCCCCAACTCTCATGGTATCAGCCCGGCATGCATGGCGCGCATCCAACAGCCTGCTAGAACCTTTGCTGGCGCCGTTTGTCCGGCGCGGACCGATTCTGGTCGTTGTCGGGAGCAGGACAATGACGCTGTAGAAAGCTCCGAATGTCGCGTTGGACATCACCGTTGCGCGATCCGGCGATATGGTTGCCTTTGATCGTGCGGAAGGTCTTGGGCTCGCCGGCCGCCTGAAACAGGGCCCGGCCGTGCTCGAAGGGTACAATCTCATCGCCACTGCTGTGCATCAGGAAAAGGGGCGTGCCCGCCAGCTTGCCAATATGATCTTCCGGATTCCATTGATCGGGCATCAAAGCCGCCACGGGCCACTGGAAAGGCCATAACAGCCAGCTCTGACTCATGGCGTCGCGGGTGATTTGCGGATAGCCGCGGAAAACCGCTTCCAGCAGCACGCAATCGACCCGCTCCGGGTTGCCTTCTTCCGCCAGCACCTTGACGCCCATGGCGCCACCCAGACTCTGCCCGAACACGGTCAGCGGTGCCTCGCCCAGGCGCCCCGACTCGTGGAGCCAGTCCAGCCCCAGGCGGATATCGGCGAAGACCTCGGGCAGCGAGGCTTTGCCCTCGGACAGGCCATAGCCACGATAATCCAGCATGAACACCTGATAGCCCGCCTCGGGCATCCAGGCGACATTCATCATGTGAGTGCTGATGTTCTGGGCATTGCCGTGAAGAAAATAAACGGTGCCTTTGACCTCGCCGCTCGCGGGCAACCACCAGCCGTGAATACGCAAGCCGTCCTCATGGAGCAGCACTACGTCCTCATAGGCCAGGCCCTGCATGGCCGGATTCTGAACCCAGTCGTCCAGGGGATAGAAAAACAGGCTGGTACAACCAGTCAACGCCAATGACAACACCACCAGAGACAGTCCTCGCCCGACCCGTTTGCGCACACTCTTCCCCATTCGCCCCGGATTCAGTCGTAATAATGCCGCCATTCCAGCCGGCATTCATCCCGCGCGCCACCGCCCCAGCCGTTCCGCTCGCACGCGAAGCGCAGGGCCTGATTCTGCGACACAGGCAGTGTAATCCGGGCCCGGAAACGATGACGCCGGAAGTCGTTCTCGAAATAGACGCCGCGCGCGCTCAGATCCGCCTGCAGGCCCGGCTTTTGATACAGCAGGCCCAGCTCCGCGCCCGCGCCGGTTTCGATCGCCGGCGTCCAGGGCGAAACATGCTCGGCCCGGGCCCGCAGCAGACCATAGGGCATGATGCCGCCCAGGCGCCAGGCCAGCCCCGGCCCGGCTTCCAGAAAACGGGTCGGATGACGCCGCCGCCCGGCCCGCGCACGCTCCCAGCCCGCATGGACATACCAGGATACGGGTTTCACGAAGGCGTCGCGGGGCGACAGCGAGCGGATATGCACCAGATCCAGTTGCTCCAGCTCCAGCGGCCCCGAGTCGGTGGAGCGCATACGCAGATCCAGCCCCTCGATGCCGGCACCAGGCAGGAAACCCGTGATGGGATCCAGGACATCGTGATAGGTCAGGCGCCAGCCCAATTCGCCGAAAGCCTGATCCTCGTCCAGGCCGCCGCCCAGACGCACCATCTGGGTTCTGTGGCCGTTTTCGGGCGGTTCCGGTTCGGGTGCCGCTGGGGTTTGAGGCGCGGGGTTGCGCTGGATTACGCGCAACAGCGCAAAGCTCTTGCCGGCCTTGTCCTCCTCGCGTTGGCCCTCCCGGTTTTGGAGGCGTCGGGCCTGATAAGCGGCTTGCGCCATCAAATGGCGACGTTCGGGGGCAAAGGACTGAAAGGGCCCGCGTGCCGCCAGGTCCGGATTGTTGCGCAGGCGTTGGGCCAGCTCCTTCTCCGCCGGTTTGAGCCGGCTGGCAAGATGCCGCAGTTGCGTCGCCTTGGAAGGCTGATAGCGGCGATCGGTAATGAGCCCGGCGTCCTCCAGGGCACGCACGGTTTTTACCGGTAATTCCGCGAAACGCAGTTCTTCCATCAGAGGCGCGCTCGGACGCGCCACCCGCACCAGCTCCAGCAGACGGTAGGAACAGTTTTCGTCGAAAAAGAAATAGTCGAAGTTGATGTCGCGCAGCTCCCAGAGATGGCGCACCGCCCAGTCCAGCTCATCCGGCTCCAGGTTCAGCGCGTATTCCCACATGTCGCGGTTTTCCAGATGGGCGTATTCGCGAATCTTGCGCGCGTAAGGAACTACCGAGAACTGGCCCGGATAACCGCCGGCGAGGCCCTGCCAGACATAGGTGAAAGAGTCGTCGCCCTGATCCACCTGAGCGCCGAAGTTGATGGCTTTGGACAGCCACTTGGAGGCCGGATCCGGCTTGTCGTCCAGGCGCAAAAGGGTATGGCCGAACATGGACGAGGGGCTGTTGAGGTAGGCCGCCGGAAAGACCAGCACCATCTGGCCCGTCGGCATGTTCCGGCGCCATTGGCGATATTCGGCGCAGTGCGACAGGGGGGCTCGTTCGTCCCAGCTTAGCTGTTCCGCGAGGAAACGATAACGGGCCGGAAAGCGACACCGCTGCTTACTGTTCTCTTGTTTCAGCGCCTTGCGCGTAGCCTTCAGCTCTGCGCGCGGATGAGTCTTGCCGTTGTCGGCCAGAAAGAAATCAGTGTCGTCCACATAGCTGTTGCCCCGGTCGCGCAGGGTCCCGCCCTGGTTGATATGCATCAGCGCCTGCCAGCGGGGGTGTTCGGCCAGGGCCGCGTCGTCCGGATTTGCGTCGGCCCGGCCAACGGCTGCAAGCGTCAGCAGCACAACGCCGAAAAAATAAGGCATAGGCAGAACGTCTTTGGGTACCGGGGTCGAAGCCGTTACCCCGTGTCGGGAAGGAAACGGGCCTCGCGAACGAGGCCCGGCCGGGTTCAGCCCACGTACGTGGACAGCTCCGGGTCCTGCTTCATTACGGCAACGATGTTGTTCATGACACCGGCGGCCGTGACGTCATCACTGGGGAAGACGTTAGCGAAATTGTCGTGCATAACTTGCTGAAAGCGCGCACGGTCTTCCTCGGCAATGCCCATGGAGACAGACAGAGCAGTCAGGGCGTCGCCCTCACCGGTGGCCATGTCCTGCGCCACTTCTTCCACCATGCCGTTCATGGCCAGCATGCTTTTACCGTCGTACCGCAGCGCGCCACTGGTGTCGCAGCCGTTGGTGCCCGAGGTCATGCCGAAGGTCTTGTTGCCGGAAGTGCCGTTCACGATCGTCGCAATCAAGTGAATGGGCAGCCCCGACTGGCCATCAAAAATCATGTTGCCCCAGCCACAACCCGGGCCGCCCGGCGCCGTGGCGAATACCGGCATGGATGCAGCCAGCATTACGGCTGCCATCAGTACTCGTTTCATGATCAACTCTCCATTTCTTGTGGTCGAACTTCCTGTGACCCCCCGATCGGAAGGACAGGCTCCACCCAATCATAGGCCAGTACAGGACCTTTGCAACAGCCCTTTCGTGCGCGGATTGATCACGTGCGTGCGCGCGTTCACGACTCCAGCAAAAAGGTCACCGGACCGTCATTGATCAGAGGTACCTGCATGTCTGCACCGAAACGGCCGGTGGCCGGCGCGCGGCCGCCCTGGCGCAGTGCTTCCACAAAAGCCTGGTAAAGACGCTCGCCGTGCTCCGGCGGCGCGGCGCTGGAGAAACCCGGCCGTGTGCCCTTGCGCGTATCCGCGGCCAGGGTGAACTGTGGCACCACCAGCAGCTCGCCGCCAGCGTCCAGGACACTCAGGTTCATTTTCCCGGCGTCGTCCGGGAAAACCCGGTAGCTCAGCACACGCCGGGCGAGGCGTTCGGAACTGTCCTCGGCATCATCTTTCTCCGCGCCCACAAACAGCAGCAGACCCGCTCCGATAGCGCCCAGGGTTTCGTCGTTCACCCGGACCGCTGCTTCGCTCACCCTTTGCAGTAGCACCTTCACAGCCGCACCTCCATGTCGCGCGCGGCCTGA
>CAYPKI010000138.1:7573-7827 GCA_964411265.1 uncultured Alcanivorax sp.
GGGCCGCTTCAATCCCCGGCTCACGCGCGGAATGGCCGGCTTGCTCCACGACGCGCAAGTCCGAGCCCGGCCAGTGCTCATGCAGAAGCCGCGACTGCTCCAGCGGGCAAACCATGTCATAGCGACCGTGTATCAGCAGGGCGGGCAGGTGCTGGATGCGTGCCAATTGATCCAGCAGGACATTTTCGGTCATGAAGTTGTGATTGTGAAAATAGTGGCACTCGATACGGGCCATGGCGAGATTGCCCGCACCC
>CAYPKI010000139.1:0-7781 GCA_964411265.1 uncultured Alcanivorax sp.
TGGAGGATGTGGCGCGACGCGTAATCATTTACCACAAGCATGTGGGTGAGGCTTCGTCACGCAACGATCCGGACAACCGGCCCACGGTTTTTGATTCTTTGCCGCGTTTGCGCGGCGCGCGCTGGGTGCAGGTGGGCCGGCTCGACATCAACACTTCCGGGCTCATGTTGTTCACCACGGACGGTGAACTGGCGCACCGGCTCATGCATCCGTCCCATGAGTTCATCCGCGAATATGCCGTGCGTGTGCGCGGCGAAATCACCGAGGACAAGCGACAGGCCTTGCTGGCGGGCGTGGAACTTGAAGATGGCGTTTCCCGGTTCCGTTCTGTCGAGGATGCCGGTGGGAGCGAGGGCGGCGCCAATCGCTGGTACAAGGTGACACTGATCGGCGGCAAGTATCGCGAGGTACGCCGCCTTCTGGAATCCCAGGATCTGGATGTATCCCGGCTCATCCGCACTCGCTTCGGTGATGTGGCGTTGCCGTCGAATCTGCGCCAGGGGCGCTGGATGGACATGCCGGCCGAGCAGGTCCAGCAACTGGTGTCCAAGGTCGATCTCAAGAGCAAGCACTATACCGGCCTCTATGGTCGTGCCCGTCTCAAGCACCAGAAAGACAAAAGCGGCGGCCCACCGCGCAAGCCCAGACGCGGGCCGTATCGGAAGTAGCGAGGTTCGAGGCGCAAGGCCCGAGGCGCGAGGTGCGAGAGGATAAAACACATCGCAACAAGTGGGAACGACTGTTGGCTGGCTCCTGCGGTTGTTTTCTACTTCTTTCAAACTGAGCACGGGATTTAGGCCCAAAGGGTGCACGCTGTACTTGCCTGTTCCTCCGCCTCTGGCGCCTCTTTCCTCGCGCCTAGCTCCTCGGCCCTCGTACCTCGCACCTTCTAAATCATCTTCGGCAACACCATCCCGGTCCGCGCCTTGTAGTCTGCCCACTCGGGGTAGCGCGCCATGGAGGCTTCCTTCATGCGCATATTGGTCTGGAACAGCAGGCCCCAGATGGCCGCCAGGATGAGCCAGGGCAGCCAGTGCCAGACCACCAGGGCATAGCTGCCGTACACCATCATTTCGCCCAGGTAATTGGGGTGGCGCATGAACCGGTACATGCCGTCGGTGATGAGTCCGCGCTTATACCGCAGGGTGTAGAACTTCTGCGCGTCGGCCACCAGCATGATCGAAAGACCCAGCGTATGAATCGCGATGGCCAGGGTCAGCCAGGGCAGGGAAGCGCCGTCGGCGATGCCCGCCATCAGCAGGACGGGGAAGACCCAGTAGGGCCCGAGTACAAAGACCAGCGCATTCAGCGCCCCCCCGAAGGTGATGCGCTTTTGCCAGTTCGGGTCCGGAAAGACGGTGTCCTTCATCAGCCAGGCAATACCATAGGTGCCGTGTAACCCCAGATAGACCCAGGCCTGTATTGAGGTATCGCTGAAATACCACATCAGCAAGCTCACCCAGAGCACGGTGGCGCCTTTCTGGAAGTTGATTACCCAGGCGAATTTGAGCACGCGGGGACCGCCCAGAAAGTCCCCCGACATGTGATCAATGAAACGCGCCAGCCGAACAAAAAAGGGATGAGCCTGTTGAGCGTCGTTTGCCATAACGTCTCCCGTGGCATACCTGACTATATGCCAAGTCTAGTGATTGGTAACAATCAACGGAATCGGAACCAGGGGCAAACTTTGCGTCGCTCCTCGCTCCTAGAATCTCTCGCCCCCGGTTTTACCGAGATTATTGATCCGCGTTCGACGCAGCATCTTGAGCAACAGGTTGCGGCAGGCACGCAGTAGCGGATAGAACATCCGGGCCCGGGCGGGCGAGGCAAAGAGGTGGTAGTTCAGGCGGTTGAACCAGCCGCTGCGCGAACCCAGCAGTGCCAGCACGCGTATGGCATCGTCAGCGTAGTAAAGCTCGTCGTCCACCTTCAGGACCATGCCTTCGTCGATGTCCCAGCCCCGGGCGGTGATCGCGGGCAGGAAGCGTTCGTCAGTGCGCGCGTCCACCAGTTCCAGTGGCCCGAGAGACTCGCGTACGCGCACAAGCCGTGCATAGAAGTCGCATGCGGGGCATTGGTGGTCGTAGATGAGATAAAGCTTGTATCCGGTCTTCGCCATAAGGGGTTTATACCAGCCGCATGAGGTGTCCCACCAGTGCGGGCAGGGCCGTGTCCACTTTCAGAATACGCTCGCCCAGGCCCACACAGGCAAAACCCTGTTCCCGGAACCAGTCCAGCTCGTAGTCGATCCAGCCGCCTTCCGGGCCGATGGCCAGAGTCACCGGATCGGTGAGATCGCACGGCATGGGCGTGTCGTCGCCGGGATGAGCCAGCAGGCAGCGCGAGTCCCGGGTGAAGCAGGGCAGTTCATCCTCGACAAAGGGGCGGAACCATTGTTGTAGATGCACGCGCGGCAGTTGTGTGTCGCCCGCCTGTTCCAGACCCAGCAGCAGCTTCTCCCGGAGCTTTTCCGCGCCCAGCTCCGGGCTCTGCCAGAAGCTTTTTTCCACCCGGTGGCTGTGGACCAGCACCAGATCCTTGATGCCCAGGCTGGCGGCGTCGATGAGCGTACGCCGGAGCATGGCCGGGCGCGGCAGTGCCAGAATCAGGCGCAACGGCAGCGGATCGGGCGCGTCGCGCTCCGCCTCGAAATCCAGAATGACCCCTTCGGCCTCAAGCGCGTGCACCCGGGCCGTGCCGATGGGCCCGTTGAGCATCCCGGCGCGCAGGCTTGAGCCCGGCTTCGCGCCCAGGACCCGGCGGATATGCTGCGCCTGGCGACCGTCCACGCGCCAGCGGCCGTCGTCCCGGCGGTCTCTATCTTCCAGCAATAGCAAGTTCATGGCCGCGATTATTCCAGCTGGCGGCCGCAAAGGCCATTGACGCCGGGCGACCCGGAGGTCGTCTGGTTGGCGTTTTTCGTCCTTGCGCTGACACCCCGGCTTGTTACCCTTGGCAACCCTGCGCGCGGTGGCCCGGCCACCGGCACCAGCCGAGATTGTGGAGAAAGACCATGGAGTTCCAGGGTACTGACCAGTACGTCGTCACCGAGGACCTGAAAATGGCGGTCAACGCCGCCATGAACCTCAAGCGCCCCCTGCTGATCAAGGGCGAGCCGGGCACTGGCAAGACCATGCTGGCCGAGGAAATGGCCGAAGCCATCAATGCCCCGCTGATCACCTGGCATATCAAGTCCAGCACCAAGGCGCAGCAGGGCCTGTACGAGTACGATGCCGTCTCGCGCCTGCGCGACTCTCAGCTCGGTAACGAGGGCGTTGAGGATGTATCCAACTACATCAAGAAGGGCAAGCTCTGGGAAGCCTTCGAAGCGGACGAGCAGACGGTGCTGCTGATCGACGAAATCGACAAGGCGGATATCGAGTTCCCCAATGACCTGCTCCAGGAACTCGACCGCATGGAATTCTTTGTTTATGAAACGGGCGAGACCATCCGCGCGAAGCAGCGCCCCATTGTGGTGATCACGTCAAACAACGAAAAGGAACTGCCCGACGCCTTCCTGCGCCGGTGTTTCTTCCACTACATCAACTTCCCCGACGCCGACACCATGATGGAGATCCTGGATGTGCACTTCCCGGATCTGAAAAAGGACATGGTCAAGGAAGCTCTGGAGATCTTCTTCGATCTGCGCAAGGTGCCCGGCCTGAAGAAAAAGCCGTCCACCTCGGAGCTGATCGACTGGCTCAAGCTGTTGATGGCCGACGACATTCCGGACGACATTCTTAGCAATCGCGACCCGAGCAAGGCCATACCGCCGCTCTATGGCGCACTGGTCAAGAACGAGGCGGACGTTCAGTTGCTGGAACGCCTGGCCTTTATGGCGCGCCGGGAAGGACGCTAGGCTGCGGGTGTAGGCTCTGGAATTCGCGGCGAGGACGCCGCTCCCACGCCGGGGTGCGCTGTGGGAGGGGCGTCCCCGCCCCGACCCCGGTTCGAATCGCAAGAGAGGCGGTATGCTTGTCCACTTTTTCCATACATTGCGCCACCACCGCCTGCCCGTCAGCATGCGCGAACTGCTGGACCTTTATGAGGCCATGCAGGCGCGCGTGGCCTTCGGCAGCATTGACGAGTTTTATATGCTCGCCCGTGCGGTCATGGTCAAGGACGAGGCCCACTACGACCGTTTCGACCGCGCCTTTGCCGCCTATTTCGAGGGTCTGGAAGAACTGGGCAACGAATGGCTAACGCAATCCATTCCCGAGGACTGGCTGCGCAAGGAACTGGAGAAGAATCTCACCCAGGAAGAAATTGACCAGCTCGAGGGCAACGGCAGCCTGGAAGAGCTCATGGAGAAATTTCGTGAGCGGCTGGAGAACCAGGACGAGCGTCACGAGGGCGGCAATCAGCATATCGGTACGGGCGGCACTTCGCCGTTCGGTGCTTATGGCGCCCATCCGGAGGGCATCCGCCTGGGCGGGCCGTCGCGGAACCAGCGTGCGACCAAGGTCTGGGAAAAACGGGAATTTCGCAATCTGGACGATTCCCGGGAACTGGGCACGCGCGACATCAAGCTGGCGCTGCGCCGGCTGCGCAAGCTGGCCCGCACCGGTCGCGATGAAGAACTGGATCTGGACACCACCATCAGCTCTACCGCCCGGAATGCGGGACTGTTGGACATCCACATGCGCCCGGAACAGGAAAACCGCGCCAAGGTGCTGCTGTTTTTCGACGTGGGCGGCTCCATGGACCCGCACGTCAAGACCTGTGAAGAGCTCTTCTCCGCCGCTCGGCAGGAGTTCAAGCACATGGAGTATTTCTACTTCCACAACTTTGTTTACGAATATGTGTGGAAGGATAATCGCCGTCGCCGGGACGAAAAGGTACCGCTGTGGGACGTGCTCCACAAGTACGGCCACGACTACAAGGTGATCTTCGTCGGCGACGCTGCCATGAGCCCCTACGAGATCAACTCCGTGGGCGGCAGTATCGAGCACTGGAACAAGGAACCGGGCGCGACCTGGTTCCAGCGCATCACCGATACCTATGACCGGGTGGCCTGGTTCAACCCCGAACCTCGCAAGACCTGGGACTATGTTACCTCCACGAGCTGGATCCGACAGCTGGTGGACGATCACATGTATCCATTGACCATGGAGGGGATCGACGAAGCTGTGCGGTATCTCGCGAAGTAGTTGCAAGATGAAACCGTAAAGCTGAAAGAAAACGCTTTCAGGTTCCTTTTCTGGCTGCTGCGCTGGATTTCGAAGTCAGTTTGTCCCGCCCTTGGTGATAGCTCTCCACCCGTTGCGCTTTGCAAGTGCCGCCCGGATCGAGATTGGCCCCTTCATAGCTGTAGCTATGCTGATCGGCCGGAACCGCTCCGCGCTGGCCTGATTGCAAATGGGCTGCACGCTCGGTATTTGCGCCTCGAGCGCGCGGCGTTCTTGCGGTTGCCGGCCATCGTTTTCCCCGCATGGCCGGCCGAAAGCGTCGGTGAGGGTGTTCCACAGATGCTATAGTGACAGGGCCCTGCCCCTAGCGGCTGCAAAGACGTTATCAGGGAAGCCGTAAGCGTTCAGAGGAAGCCATGAGTCAAACCAAGATGTTCGAGAACCTGGGGGCACCGTTGCGCAATGTGCGCTGGTCCTGGGGCAGTGTCCGCCCGTCGGATGGCACCGTTTTCCTGCGGGTCTGGCAGGACGGCAGCCGTCAAATGGAGGGCAAGCGCTATATGTGGATCTCGGACGAGACGCCCGCCACCGGTGACGTCGGGGCCAATGAGCGCCTGGAGCACGCCCGCTTGGCCCAATCCGGCCGTCCCTGCTACATGGTCATGTGTCAGGCCGAGGACACCAGCGCCGAGCGGCGCAAGGTGAAAACCTTCAATGCCCGGGAAGTCTTTGAAGGCGGGGAAGTGGTGGTGGTAGAGGGCGCTTACTGGATCGAGCTGGCGGCACGGGTGTCGGCCCACAGTGTCGCGGCGCAGCCCGAGCAGTCAGCGGATTCCCCGGGCGCCTGACTCCATTCCCGCGCCCTGCGAGCTCCTGGAGCGGCTCCGGGCCGGAATCGCTCGCCCCCGAGCCCGGGGCAGGGCCTTCCATCAAGCGCATGCGCGCCCGGGCGAGCCGGGACAGCCAAACCGTATCACTGCCCGCTGCGTTCCTCCGCTTTACCCATCAGACCGGCTTCGGTCAGCTTGTCCCGGAGCTTCTCCACCCGCTCGCGATTGACGTTGAAATCGTAATAGCCCACCCGTCCGCTGGAACGGACATGGATGATATCCGCTTCCGGTACGCGCAATAGCTCGAGATCGTCGGTATAAAAGTGCCACGGCGAGACCACCTCCGCATGGAGATAGTTTTCACTGCGCTCGACCACGGAGGTTCGTTCCATGGCGCTGATGATTTCGCCCACGCGCTGCCAGGTTTTGGCATTGCTGTCTTGAAGCTGAAATGACTCGATTTGCTTATCCGGCTCCTGTGCCTGACTGCTCACGCAGCGCGGCGGCTCGGGGCAGGAGGCAAGGCCACCGTCCTCAGCCAGGCCGGTGCTGTGGCGGGTTATGGAGCAAGCGGACAGGGCCGCTGCGGCCAGCAGCGGCGGGACCAGGCGCAGGGTATTGGGTATCGTCATAAAAGCTCTCGCATGGATTTTCGACGCGTAAAGGATACACCCGTCGTGTGGGGTTCATGTGAAAGGCCAGCACATGCCCGGGGTCGGCTCGGGTTCGCCCAGGGAGGCCGTATTGGGTACGCTGGGCGGCTTTACCCGGCAAGATATCGCAGGGGAGCCGATCATGCAGGCAGCACCAAAGCCCCGGGATGACGTCAGCACGACCCTCGGTCGCTTCCTTTTCCTGTTCCTGCTCTGGTGGGTGATGGCCGAAGGCGACCTGTACGGCCTTTGGTTCGGTGCTCTGGCCGCAGCCCTGGTAACCTGGTTTTTCCCCCGTTTTTTCGCGGGCAGTGCCTATCGTATTCGCTGGCGGGCACTGCCCGGTTTCGGGGTCTTTTTCCTGGCCGAATCCGTGGTGGCCGGTTTTGACGTGGCCGTCCGCCTGTTGCGCCCCTCCCTGCCGATTCAACCGGGAGAAATCACACTGGTCACCCGGCTGCCCGCGGGCGCGCCGCACTGGTTGCTGGCGAACACCCTGAGTCTCTTTCCGGGTACGCTGAGCGTGTCCCTGCGCGGTGATGCCCTGGTGCTTCACGGCCTGGATCTGGGCATGGACCTGGAGGCCTCGGTGCGCAAGGTGGAAGCGCGCATCGCACCTTTGTTCGGCCTGGCGCTGGAGGAAGAGTCATGACCACGGCTCTGTACGCAACCGCTTTGCTGTTGCTGGTCACCCTGGTGCTGGGGCTGATCCGCATCTGGATGGGGCCGGCGCCGGCGGATCGCATGCTGGCCTCGCAGCTGTTCGGCACCACGGGCGTGGCGCTGTTGCTGGTGCTGGCGGAGGCTCAGGCGAGCCCGGCGTTACGGGATGCGGCCCTGACCCTGGCCCTGCTGGCCATTCTCGCCTGTGTTGCTTTCGTCACGCGCATGGTGGGCGCGGACGTGGACGAAGACGAGGAAGACGCATGACCGGGATGGAGCTGCTACGGATTGTCTTTCTGGGCGCCGGCTGTCTGTTCTTCGCGGTGGGCACGCTGGGGTTGTTCCGGCTGCCGGATACCCGGACCCGGCTGCACGCGCTGACCAAGGTGGACAATCTGGGGCTGGGCCTGATCGTGATCGGCTTGCTGCCGGGGCTGGAATCCCTGGCCCTGGGGTTGAAGCTGGTGTTGATCTGGCTAGTGGCCCTGGCGGCCAGCGCCACCGCC
>CAYPKI010000140.1:0-7761 GCA_964411265.1 uncultured Alcanivorax sp.
GCAACCAGCAGGCCAGCAATTAGGCGACGACTGAAGAGAGCTCGAAGGACAGCGGTCTAGGAATGTAGCGCTGTCAAAGTAGCTCATCGTCCGCCGCGACGAAGGGGATGGACAATAGCGATGCTTCGACCTCGGCCTGTCTGCTCTTGTCTGCTATAAACCGCCATTAGCTCGCAATTCAGGCGCTCGTCACGCTTTGTGAACGGCCATCCGCAGGCAGCCACAGTGACATGAGGGTCTGGCCCTACCTGCGTCGTCTCCCGAATCTCGACCCCGAGTGCTGCTGGCTCGGCCCATGTGCGTTGGTAACAACCAGTGGTGGTAGCCGGTTTGTCCACTGGAATAAACTTTGAATTCGGAAGACTGCCATTGGCGACAATGGCCGAACGAAAACAAGGTCAAGTCGAAGTCCGAATATCGCGGTCGCCACGAGGGGATATTAACGCGGCTCGGAGATGGATCTTTGCCGGCCAGAAACCGCGGGCCATTAGCGCGCACGCCCGTCGGTAATATTTACCACCCATCACTTCAGTTCCGACTTGCCTAGTCTTTACGCATGCTTCTAATTACCATCAAAACACAAAAAGCTTTATGTGTACTACTGTAATATTCTCGATGTGGTTTTCAACTAACAGGTTTGCCAACGTGCTACCTTTGGCCTTTGTGATCGGGGCCTTGGCTATCCTTGGGGTTTGTTTTTTCGCGGGAGCCGCCTTGTTCGCCGAGCCGGCGCGCCAAAACAATGCGGCCGCCGTCAGCGATCGTACAGCTCCCGAGGCGGACCGCCTGACCGCGAGCTTGCGCGCGTTGGTTGATGAACAACAGCTGAGAGGGGCGCCCTCCGATGCCCGCGACCTCGAACCCGTTAAACCGGACCAAGACTCAGTAGTTAAACTGGGACAATTGCTGTTTTTTTCTCACACATTGTCTGGAAACCTCGATAGCTCGTGTGCTAGTTGCCACCACCCACATTTTGGCGGCAGTGACGGCTTGTCCCTGTCCGTGGGTGTTGCGCCTCAGGATCCCTCGATCGTGGGCCCGGAACGCATAGTTGATCCAGGCCGCGACGGAGACCCGGCCGCTGACGGCGGCCCTAATATCCCCAGAAACAGCCCTACTATTTTCAACAGCGCTTTTTTCGACCGAGCGTTGACATATGACGGGCGCATTGCCGTTACTGAGCGAGCCGTGGCCCCGGGGGGGCAAGGTCAGCCCATCACGACACCCGAGACGGGTAATGGCACTGATAACTCCGACGCTGACACTTTACTTGAGGTCCAGGCGAAATCTCCCTTGGCTGCGCACGATGAGATGCGCGCCTATCGCAGCTCTGGCGTTGAAAACCCGGACGAGTATCGCAGACAACTCGTCGCTCGATTGCGGGGCGAGCGCAGCCAGGCCCTGCTTTCCCAAGACGGTCCAAAAAACTGGCGCAGACGCTTCAAGGCTGCTTTCGGAAGCTCAAAAAATGACTCCGGTAATAACCTGATCACCTTGATACGTGTGCAGAAAGCTCTTGCTGCCTATGAGCAATCCATGACCTTCGTGGATACGCCTTGGAAAAGCTTTGTGCAAGGGGATGACGACGCCATTTCATCTGCGGCCAAACGCGGAGCGTTGAAATTTTACAAGTCTTTTGATGAGGGCGGGCTCGCGTGTGATTCCTGCCATAGCGGCGACTTCTTCACCGACGAAAATTTTTATAATATTGGGTTTCCACAAATTGGCCGCGGTTTTCAGCAGTCACGAAACCGCGACTTGGGGCGTTGGATGCAAACACGCAAGCCCGAACATAGGTACGCGTTCAGAACACCGACTCTGCTGAATATTGCGAAAACGGCTCCCTACGGGCACGCCGGCACTTTTGAAACTCTGGAACAGCTTCTTCAATACCACGCCAATCCCAGTGACCAGGTAGGAAATTATGATTTTTCGCTGGATAGTCTACCCCAGTTTGACGATCTCCCTGTCGAATACCCGGCCGCCGAGAAGAACACGCGTGCCGCCCTGGGGGCATCAAGTTTCCAGCGGATCCAGAACAGACTCCCGGGGCGACACCTTACGACCGACGAAGTCTCCGACCTCAAGGCGTTTCTGAATACTCTGACGGATCGTTGCGTGGATAATTCGGACTGCCGCAGTGCCTGGATTCCCGCCCCGCAGGAAGACCCGGATGGCAACATGCTGGTTCGGGGGGAAAACCCGGACCGCGCGGAACGTGACTCTGTGCCCGAAATGGATAATCAACAGGACCGGGTCGCCCTCGAGACACCGACGCAGGCACCACGTTCGACTTTTAAGGAACTCAAGCATTGCGAACGAAATCCCACGACGCCGAACAATACGGGATCGAAAGAATTTAAACGGACTGATCGGGATCCGGAGTTCGGCATGGCCAATGGCGACGGTACGCCACGTCACCCCCACGGCTTTACGCTCAGCACTTGGGGTGCAACCAGCCCGGATGTCAAGACCGAACCCACTATGATGGCAGGCGGTGTAACCGCCGCTTACTTGAATGATGATTGCTGGCTCGATCTTGTTTATACAGGGGGAGAGAAATCCGGTCTCGTGTTTTACGAGAATGAAGGAAAAAATAAAGGTTTTTCGACTTTGTCTTTGCTCAGCGACAACCCGGGTGGCCTGTTTACGGGTTCTGCGGTTACCGATCTGAATGGAGACTACCGAAAGGAGATTCTCTTCGGAAACCTTCTGCCCGGCGCGGTGCCGGTTTACGCGCCTGACGAAGAGGGCGTGTATCACCCGGCAGCGCAGCTGAGCATGACGCGTCATACCTTCGGGATGTCATTCGGCGACTATAACAATGATGGCTATCCGGATTTTTATCTTGCGCATTGGGGTGGAAACACAGGTACGGCGGCAACGGCACCGGTTCTCTGGAAGAATAATAAAGGAAAAAACCTACAACCTATTGACCAAACGGCCAAGACTTCGCCGGACCATATTGGGCAGACCTTCAATTTTACACCCGCGTTTGCGGACCTGAACCAAGATGGACACCAGGATCTGCTGGTCGCCTCGGATTTTAATACGAGTCTGGTTCTCCGTAACACCGGGAACGGCAGCTTCAAAAATGTTACCGATCGCGATGTCATCACAGACGAAAATGGCATGGGGTCTGCTCTTGGTGATTTTGATAATGATGGTGATCAAGATTGGTTTGTAAGCTCTGTTTTTGACTCTGATGGCAAAGCTGAGGGTAACTGGGGCGTAACCGGCAACCGGCTTTATGAGAACACAAGTTCATCCTCGGGAATAAGCTTCAAGGACGTGACAAAGGAAGCTGGCGTTGAAGACGGGGGGTTTGCGTGGGGGAGTTGCTTCGCCGATTTTAATAACGATGGGTGGCTTGATATTTTCAGTGTAAACGGAATTGGCCATATCCCTGAATATGTCATTAATAACGCTGATAGCGAAGGCTTTGGCGATGCGTACGTTGGTATAACCGACGAATTCCGCAATCAACCTCCGGCGCTGTTTATTAATCAGGGAGACGGGACTTTCAAGAGGCGAACTCAGGAATGGCAGCTTGACGTTCCTTCCGAGGGCCGTGGTATCACATGCCTTGATTATGATCGTGACGGCGACATGGATATATCTCTACTTGATCACTCGACGGGGTTGCAGTTTTTCTCCAACCAAATAGGACATGGGGAGAGTGATCGGTTTCTGAATATTCGGATGGTTGGAGAGCCGCCGAACACGGGGGCGCTGGGCGCGAAGATTGAAGCGGTGGCTGAAATTAAAAAAGGTGAAAATTTGCAGAGGCAGACTCGCTTTATCCAGGGCAACAGCAACTTCAATGGCCAGAGCCCGCCGAATTCGCACTTCGGGATGGGGGACGCCAAAACAGTAAAAGAATTGACGATAACCTGGCCGGATCAAACGCGGTGGGAATGCACCGCGATCCATACCAATCAGTTTCTGGTGTTCGATAAACGAGCGCCGGAGGACTACGACCAATGTGCTATTGACTCGGGGTAGCCCCCGGATATGGAAATGCGCAATTTCAATGGTTAACCAAGGAAGCTAGCTCACGGATAGTTCCATGTGTCAAGCGCGCGGCCTTGGCGTTGGTGCGCCGGGTGAAGAACGACATCTGGCGATGGTTGGTCCCGAGACGTCGGCCCAACAGCCCGCTATAACCACAATGCAGCGAAGATTACGGCCTCTAGTCACATTACCATTTTTCTCTATTTCAAAGATCCGGTTAGTTTCTTTGGCTTCGACTAAATGAATTGACTCTTTTCGCGATTTATAAGGGTTGTCGAGAAGCTTGACGGTAACTGCTTTAGGTCGCTCAATTGCTTCTTTCGTAGCATTTAGGCTCTCTTGTACCAGGAAGAAGCTAAAAACCTTTAGCTGAGCCTTTACTAAAGGGTCTTGATCCAACGTTAGTCCCCCGGTTGAACTGACGGTTGCAAGGGGCCGACGTTCAGTGCCGGCACGAGCATGGGGGACGCTGCGCCCCGTCCGCTCGTCAGCCGGTTTTTCGTAAGGTGGTACCCGGGGATATTGGCTGACCTGTCAGGATTTCTGCCGCAAGGGTTTCCAACAGCGTGCTTGTATTTTTTGCTATGCTGTTTCCGGGGTAATCGGAGATGTGACCATGCAATGGATTGTCGCGTTTGTAGCAGGTTTCGTGTCCACATGGGTGTTTCATCAGGGATTGATTGGTACGCTTTATCTTGCCGGTGTCGTTTCGCTGCCTCCCTTCTCATGGGAGTCTGTGCCGCCACTGGGTGTGCCCGCGGTGGTGTCGCTCGCGTTCTGGGGCGGTGTCTGGGCCTTCCCGGTCTGGTGGCTTGTGCGTCGATTTCAGGGCGTCGGCTACTGGCTCTGGGGAGTGGTGTCGGGCGCGGTTGGGCCTACGGTCGTAGCCCTGGTCGTGGTGTTCCCACTCAAAGGAAGGGAAGTAACCCTGGAGATGGTCCCGGCGGGATTGCTCGTGAACGCGGCCTGGGGTGCGGGGTTGATGCTCATGATGTACCCATGGTCCCGGTTCAGCGTAAATGCACCGTCCGTGCAGGATGAAAGTCACCATGGATCGTGATCTGATCCCTCTCTTGGCGGATGGACAATTCCATTCCGGAGAGGAGTTGGGCGATATGCTGGGCGTTTCCCGGGCTGCGGTCTGGAAGCGGCTGCAACGCTTGCAGGAGCTGGGCCTGGAGTTTGAGCGCTTGCGGGGCAAGGGGTACCGGGTGCCGGGCGGTTTGGATCTGTTGGACGCGGAACGGATTCGTCATGCCATGAATCCGGACGCGCAGTCGGTGCCCGTGGATCTGGTCGAAATGACGGGGTCCACGAATACGGATTTGCTGGATCATTTGCGCACAGGCATCGACGCACCCCGCGCCCTGGTGACGGAATACCAGCATAGTGGTCGAGGCCGGCGTAGCCGGTCCTGGCTGTCACCCTATGGCCGGTCCCTGTATTTCAGCCTGGCCTGGCCTTTCTCCGGTGGTGCAGCCCAGCTCGAAGGACTGAGCCTGGCCGTGGGGACAGTTCTTGCGGAACAACTGGTGTCCGAGGGGATCGGACAGGTAGGGCTCAAATGGCCCAATGATGTGCTGGTGGACGGCCGGAAACTGGCCGGTATTCTGATCGAGCTGGCCGGGGATGTAGACGGTCAATGCACGGCCGTTATCGGCATCGGCGTGAATGGTGATCTGGCGGGCATGGCCGGCAACGCTATTGATCAGAGCTGGACGGACCTGCGTCGGGAACTGGGTTCGATGCCGGACCGTAACCGACTCCTGGCTCGGTTGCTATCTGAGCTGGCCTTGACGCTTCCCGTATTCGCGGCGCGCGGGTTCCGGGGAATCAAGGACCGCTGGCGCCATTTTGATCTGGCTCGTCAGCGAAACGTGAGCATTGAGGTCGGCGAGCAGGCCTATTACGGACGAGCAGAAGACGTCACGGACAGGGGGGCGCTGGTGGTAAACATCAATGACGAACGCAGGCATTTTTACGGCGGAGAGGTGAGCCTGAGACTGGCCCCGGAGACGGGATGACCCTGGTTCTGGATATAGGCAACACGGCTCTCAAGTGGCGTGTTCATCATGGGGGTGGCAGAACCCAGGGGGATTGTCTGCACTACCGGCGCTGGCGTGACGTGGTGGAAAATCTCCACGCGGACTGGGGCGGATCTGTGGATCGCATCTGGGTGGCCTCGGTCGCGGGGCGTGCCGCAGACGCGGAGTTGGGCGAGTTGCTGGAGAGCGTCTTCGGTCTGCGTCCGGATTTTTATTACTCGCTGGAGCAGGATGCAGGTATAACCAATGCCTATTCCGAGCCCCGGCGCCTGGGTGTGGACCGGTGGCTGGCCATGCTGGAGGCCTGGCATCGCGTGGGCAATGCGGTCATTGTCGATTGCGGGAGCGCTTTAACCCTGGACGCGGTGGATCGTTCGGGTATGCATCAGGGCGGTTACATTGTCCCGGGGCTGGCAATGCTGCGCGAGAGCCTGGCTGCCGGCACTGCCGAAGTTCAGGTGGACGAGGAAGACCCCGCGCGCGCGCTGGCCCCGGGCCGGAACACGGTTGAAGGGGTGCGGCGCGGTATTCTGCGCATGACAGCCGCCTTTATTCGAGACGGGGTGGTTGAACTGCGCCGGGGGCTTGCCGATACTTGCAGGGTCTTCCTGACCGGCGGGGATGCACACCATATTGCACCTCTGCTGGACCTGGAAGCCGAGCTGGCGCCGGAGTTGGTGCTGGATGGGCTGGAACGCGTCATGAGGCGTCGGAGGCACGGGGGCTAGATAAAGGCATGCGCTGGGTTTTTTATTCACTGCTGATCCTGAACCTGGTTTATCTGGTGTGGAGCCTGGTGGATCTCGGTACCTCGTCTGTTGACCCGGTGCAAAGTTACCAGCCGGAGGCCAGTGCGCCCCGAGAGCTGACCCTCCTCTCGGAAGCACAGGCTCGCAAGCCCGCGAGCGATGGTGCTTCAACGCCGGCGGAACCCAACCGCCTGTGCCCGGTGGTTGGCCCCTTCGACACCCGCTCGGACGCTGAAAAGGTGCTGGGGCGTCTGATGGCAACCGGCTACCAGGGGCAGGTGCGCGGCATAGAGGTGGAAAAGGAGCGCCTTCACTGGGTGTATATCCCTCCCCTCGACAGCCGTGAAGCGGCTCTGAAGACCCTGCGGGAACTGCAGTCCCGAGGCGTGGACAGCTTTATCGTCAGCGAAGGCGAGGACCGAAACGGTATCTCTCTGGGTTACTTCGAGAGCGAGGATTCCGCCCGTGGACTGCGCTCCAAGATGGAGACGGCCGGTTATCCCGCTGAAATCCGCGAGACCACTGAAAAAGTAACGGAATACTGGCTTTATGTGGAAAAGCGCAGCGTCGAAGACGACGGCCAGGCCCTGCGCCGGCTTCTCCAGGCGCGGGATAGCCTGAAGGTGGATCACAGCAGCTGTCGGGATGCCGCGGCCGATATCCGGCGCTGACGGGAATTGCAGCCTCGGCTGCGATTCAGTACAATCCGCGCCCTCAAGGCCGAACGGCTGGCGTAGCTCAGGCGGTAGAGCAGCTGATTTGTAATCAGCCGGTCGGGGGTTCGAATCCTCTCGCCAGCTCCAGAAACAAGACCCTCGCCGGGACGGGCATCGAGGCGAGCTCGCAAATATTTTTAGAGAATTATTGACAATTTTGCGATTCAAAAAGAGAATATAGCTCCTTTTTTGGAGGCGTACCCAAGTGGTCAAAGGGATCAGACTGTAAATCTGACG
>CAYPKI010000141.1:0-2826 GCA_964411265.1 uncultured Alcanivorax sp.
AGTTCATCACGATGGGCCGGGTTATCCGACTCCTCGCGCCAGGCGTTGATCTTTTGCTCGATGACCTCGCTGAGCTGGCCGGATTCTTCCATGAAAAGCGACAGAATGTCGCTGTCGACATCCGCCGACGGCTGTTCGCCTTCCTCGTCTTCAGCCTGTGACGGGGTCGGGGTGCCGCCCGCCACCTGCGCTGCCGGGAGCGTGAAAGTGGCCGGATCGGCGATATAGTCCTGGACGGCCTGGATCAGATGGTCGGGCGGATGAATCCCGTCGTCATTGCGCACCGCGTCAACCATTTCCGCTAGCCGGTCATGGCAGCGGTGGAGCAGGTCGAAGAGCGTAGTCTGAGCGGAGAGCTGCTTCTGAGCCAGCCCCTCGTAGAGGTTTTCCAGCTCATGAGCAAGGTTGCCCAGCTCGGGCACCTCGGCCATGCGCGCGCCCCCCTTGATGGTATGCAGGTCGCGCTGCAATGACTGCACTTCATCCAGGTTTTCGGGCGCCTCCATCCAGCTTTCCAGCTCGTTGCTGACCGACTCCAGGATCTCGTCCGCCTCCTCCAGGAAGATATTGACCAGCTCCGGATCCCGCTCGGGTGGCGGGGGCGGCGCAGCTCCCGCCACCGGAGCGGCCGGTTCTGATGCGGCCGGCTGGGGCGTGGGCTCGTGTTGCGCGGGCTCGGCAGCCGGTTCCGCCTCGCGCCCGGGTTCAGGTTGTGCCGCCGCAGGCTGGGCGGCGGCGACAGAGCCAGGGCCACGCAGTGCCGGCGGCTGATCCGGATTTTCCATGAACTGCCGAATGGCCTGCTCCAGTTCCGGTGCGGCGATACAGCCCGCGCCCGAGCGCACGCCATCAACCATCTCGGCCAGCCGGTCCTGACAGGCGTGGAGCAGATCGAACAGGGCTTCGCCGATTTCAAAACGGCCCTGGTCAAAGCCTTCGTAGATGTTTTCCAGCTCGTGGCTCAAGTTGCCAATGGGCGTCAGCCCGGCCATGCGCGCGCCACCCTTGAGGGTGTGAAGATCCCGCTGGAGCCCATGCACCGGCTCGGGATCCTGGTTTTGCTGCCACTGCTCCAGGGCTTCGCTGGCGGATTCAAGTACCTCGTCCGCCTCCTCCAGAAAGATCTCCACCATTTCCGGATCCATGTCCTCCGGCCCGACGGATTCGGCTTCCGTTTCGGACGGAGCCGCTTCAAACGGCTCGGGTTCTGCTGACGCATCGGCCCCGGCTTCCGGCCCCGGGGGGGAAGCGTCGTCCCGCGATGCTACATCCGGGGGAGCAGACGACTCGCTGGTTTCAGGCTCGGTCGTGTCCGATCCCGGGCCCGGCCCTTCGGGGCCACCGTCCAGCATAGCGCGCAGCTCGGCTACCAGCGCATCCTCCGAGCGCAAGGACTGCCCCGCAGCAAGGCAATCCATGAGGGTCATTAGCGCCTCATGTGCCCGCTCGGCCGCATCCAGCAGCCCGGAACCGGGGGCCAGCCGCTCCTCCAGTACTGCCTGATAGCATTCAGCCAGAGGTTCGCAGAGCTGCTCTACCTCTTCCAGCCCGGTACGCCGAGCGCTGATGGACAGTGCTCGCACTTCGTCCCGCAGCGTCTTTAGCGTGTCATCCGGCTCGGGCTGCGCCTTCCAGGCGGCCAGGCGCTGCTCGGAATCCATGACCAGGTCCATGCCCTCGCCCAGGAAACCGGCGATCGTCCAGCGTTCCTCGGCCTCCTCGCCCTGGGCTGCGGCTACCATGCGCTCGCGCGCGGCATGGATCCGGGCCAGCAGATCACTGGCTCCGGGTAACTCGGCCTCCGGCGATTGGGGCGGCTCCCGCGCGGCCTCGTCCATGATACGTACGGTATCCTCCAGCAGTGCCACCACTCCCGAGTCCGCCGGCTGGGACGTATTGATCAGTTCCTTGACGAATTTCTCCACCGGCTCGGCCACACGTGCGACCGCCTCGATTTCGGCCATGCGAGCACTACCCTTGAGGGTGTGCAGGGCGCGGTGAACCTCGTCGTCGACCGGGTGTTCGGATAGATCCCGGTCCAGAGCGTCCAGCCATTGGCGCACCACGGCCAGATTGGTCTCCGCTTCGTTGCCGAAGATCTCCAGCAGTACTGCCCGATTGCTGCTTTCTTCGCTCTCGTCACTTTCGGTGTCCGGCTCGCCCGAAGACGGACCATCTTCGCTTCCTTCAACCCCGTCGGCCTCGGGCTGATCAAGATGCTGTGGTGATAGCTCGATATTTTCCGGTTCCGCTTTTTCTTCGTTACCGGACTCCGGCGCCTCGGGCGGGGCACCGTATTCGATTTCCTCGGTGTCACCCGCGTCGCCTACATCAAAGGCGGGCGCGGACATTTCGATTTCCTCGGGCTCCGCGGTCTCATCAGAGCCGGACTCGGGCGCTTCCGCCGGAGTACCATATTCGAATTCCTCCACGGATTCATGGCCATCATCTTCCGGCAGGGACAGCTCGATTTCCTCGGCCTCTTCGTCCATACCGGAGTCGGCGCCCGGCGGTGCGCCATAGCTGGTTTCCTCGACGCCGCCATCGTCTTGACCGGATTCCGAATCAGGTTCGATCTCGCCAGCGTCGAAAGATGGTGCCGGACTTTCACCGGCCTGCTCATCGGCTGCCTGTTCCACGGCTGGCGGCTCGGAGGCCTCGCCCCCGGGCGCCGACTCGGCTGCGGCCTCGCCGCGCACATCCGGCACACCCTCAATCGATTGCCCATGGGCCAGGGTAAAGGCGGCGCTCATGAGCGGTTGAACGTCATACGGGGCCGGCACCTTGTGGGAAAACGCCTCGACCATTTCCGGAATGATGCCGTGG
>CAYPKI010000141.1:2836-7545 GCA_964411265.1 uncultured Alcanivorax sp.
GTGGACGGTGCGCACCAGCTCTACCAGCTCCGGGCTGGGCTCGATGGTTTCGTCGATGACCCGGTTCATCATGTTTTCCACCGACCAGGCCAGCTCACCCGTTGTATGCGCACCCACCATGCGGCCGGAACCCTTGAGGGTGTGGAAGGCGCGCCGAAACTCGACCAGCGCTTCCTCGTCGCTGTGGTTCCGGGCCCAGCGCGGGAAATACTCGTTCAGGGCCTCCAACACCTCGCCGGCCTCTTCGACGAAGATCTCGATGATTTCATCGTCGATCAGCCCTTCATCCTCTTCAAACGCATCCGCCGGGGCAGGCTCGACCTGGACCCAGTGTTCCGGAATCGCTGGGGGCACCACGCCCCCGGCCGAGGGTGCAGCGGAGTCGTCCGACTCGGACCGGGCTTCGAGTTGTCGCTCAGGCTCTGGTTCCGGCTCCTGCTCTGGTTCTGTCTCTGGTTCCAGCGTCGATTCCGGTTCCGGCTCGGCAACCGTATCCTCCGGCTCCGTAACCATTCCCCCGATCTCACCAGAGGGAGTTTCGTCCGCCACTGGCCCCACTTCGATCGTTTCGTCGACCCCGGCTTCCCATTCGGCCTCGGGCCCTTGGGCGTCAGAAAGGTCCGTCTCGGGTTCCCCTTCCGCGGTCTCCGGACTCTCCTCCACCAATTCGGCTTCGCCCGAGGCCGCAGGCAATGGCGCTTCCGGCTCCCCGCTCTCGTCATCGGGCTCGGCGCGGCCAAACTCATCGTCATCGACGCCATAACCCAGCGTTTTCACGCTGCGCCGGGCGATATCGAGAATGTCGTCCGTGGTTTCCGGATCATCTGCCAGACGTTCGAGGTAATACTCGACGCCCGTAATCGCATCGGCCAGGGTATCCATGGCCTGCCAGTCCGGCTCCACGGGGTCATCAATCAGTAACTGCTCTTCGATATAGCGAATGCACTGGCGCAGAATCAGCGCCGGCCGCTGTAACTGGGTAACTTCCAGACCGCCGCGCACGGTGTTGAGCTTGCCCGGCACCGGTTCGAGATGCTGACGATCCCACTGCGAGGCGATGTACTCGACAATGCCTTCCTTGGCCTCTTCCAGCCCGGCGCGGCACTCGCGCACCACAGCGGAATTCGCCTCGAAGACATGCTCGGGCTGGGCCTCGGCGCCCTCGGGCGTATCCTGGCCCATGCCCGACAGGGTGGACTCGACATAAAGCAGGGCGCCGGCCACATCCATGAGCTGCTCGGAAGAAAACTCACGCTCGCCGTCGATCATGGCGTCCATGACGTCCAGCTGGTCCTGAATGCGCTGGCGGGCGTTGCCCAGCCCCAGCATGGCCAGCGTGTCCGCCACCTGCTTGAGCGTCTGGCGCTGGGCTTGTAGAGAGGATGCATCGCGCTCGTCGCTGTGCACGAACTGCTCCAGCGCCTCCTTGACCGAGGTGAGCTCTTCAGAGAGCGCGGATACCACCGAGCCCATGGCGGCCTGGTCGGGACCGCTCATGCGCTGGCGCTCCTCGTCGATCATTTCTTCGGACGGTAGCGCCTCGGCCAGATTGTAGGTCTCGCGCACTTGCTTGATGCGCGGACTGTCCGCCTCGCACTTGGCAATGTAATACAGCAGATTCTTGAGCAGATCCCGCGGCGGGGCCTTGCGCAGGTCTTCTACACCCGCCACGGTCAATTCGCGCAGGGCGCGATCAATCTGCCCCAGCACCATCTTTACGGAGGTGCCGCGCTCAATGGCCTCGCCCCGGATGCCCTCCACCAGAGCCGCGCTGATGCGCCACAGGGGCGCACGCCGGGCCTCGCCGGTAACCTGCTCCAGCTTGGCGAACACCTTGCTCATGTACTCCAGATTCTGGTCCAGATTGTCGCCCCGGATCACGCCCAGAAGTGCCAGTTGATACATCTGCCGGATCTTGCGCGCCAGCGCGGGGAACTGCTCGTCGCCGGCCACGGATGCGGGAACGTCGCCGGCGCTCTTCTGCCCTTCGAGATCGGGCTTGAACAGGGCGGTCTCGGTCATCAGCGGCTCGCCCCGGGCCGCGCGCAGATCATTCAGCAGCGGCAGCAACACCACCGGCAGGTCCCGTCGGCTGGACTGCACCCGATCGAGATAGGGCGGTAACTGCAGCACCGCCCGCATGAGGGTTTCCTGGGCGTCGGCGACCTGGCTGACACGGCCGTCTAGCAGGGCCTCGGCGAGTTTCTCCATCTCCTCGGCGAGCAGGCCGGCCCCATAAAATTCCACCATCTGGAGGGTGCCGTAGACCTGGTGCAGATAAGTCTGGCAAAAGCGCATCCGTGTGGAGTCGTCCGGACTCTCCACATAGGCTTCCAGCGCCTGTTGCGCCTGATCCAGGGTCTCCTGAATTTCTTCCCGGACCCAGTCCAGCGCGAGATAGTCATGACTATTGGCCATAGTCTCTCCTGTGAAACACCTTCAGCGGCCGCGTTGAAAAGCCAGCGCGTCCTCGCAATGCACCCGCTCAAGCTGCAGATGCCGCCATTCGGTAATCTCGCCCGGCCCGAACACCAGCAGACCGCCCGGCGCCAGCCGCTCGGCCAGCCGGTTGGCAATCTCGCGTTTACGCCAGCGGCGAAAATAAATCAGCATG
This sequence comes from uncultured Alcanivorax sp., assembly GCA_964411265.1. Taxonomy (GTDB): domain Bacteria; phylum Pseudomonadota; class Gammaproteobacteria; order Pseudomonadales; family Alcanivoracaceae; genus SLJS01. Next base: position 5,451 of record CAYPKI010000141.1, read on the forward strand.
TTCTGACAAAATATCAAATCCATGTCGCGCATGGGCGCCCGATCCAGCTCCAGCACGTTCACGCGTGCGAAGCAGATCCGATCACGCAGGGAAGGCACCACCTCCAATTCCCGGTCGCTGACCTCGCGAAAATAGCGCTCGCGCAGATTCGCGTCGATCATCTCCACCTTGCGGCGCGAGTAGACGCCTTTTCGAGCCTTGGAAAGAGTGGGCATGCTGATGTCGGTGGCGGTGATACCGTAGCGCTCGGGCGGCTTGCGCCCCCGAAACTGCTCCTCGATCACCATGGCCAGCGAATAGGGCTCTTCGCCTGTGGAGCAGCCCACACTCCAGACATCCAGCGTGGTGTCCTGGTCCTCGTTATCAACGAAACGCTTCACAAAATCGTCTGCGAGCGAATAAGACCCGGGATGCCGGAAGAAGCTGGTTTCCTGAACCGTGAGCCGATCCACAAGAGTCGTCCACTCCATGGCCCGCGATTCGGTGGACCCGGCGACCAGATACTCGTAATACTCGTCGTAGCCACCCAGGCCCAGCTCGCGCATGCGCATGCTGAGGCTGGTTTCCAGAAAGGACTTGCGCTCGGCCGATACCGTCATACCGGTCCTTTCTTCCAGCAACGCCTGCCACAGCTCGAACTGCTCGGTATCCATGGCGGCGACTTGTTTGATCGACCAGCGATCGTTCACGGCAATACTCGACATCATGGCTCCACCCGGGAAGCCGCACGGGCTCAGGAATCATCCGGCAGGCGGAAACCGGCCACAGAATTGCGCATCTCCTGTGCCATTTCAGCCAGATTACCAATGGACTTCGCCGTGGCGTTGGTCCCCGAGGACGTCTGGGACGTAATCTCCTGGATCACATTCATGGTGTTGGAAATGTGACCCGCCGAAGCCGCCTGCTGGCGCGCCGCGTTGGAAATGTTCTGAATCAGATCCGCCAGGTTCTTCGACACGGATTCAATCTCCTCCAGGGCCACACCGGCATCCTGTGCCTGACGCGCACCTTTCACCACTTCAGAGGTGGTGTGTTCCATCGAAATCACCGCCTCGTTGGTATCGGTCTGAATGGTTTTCACCAGCGTCTCGATCTGCTTGGTGGCGGCGGCAGAACGTTCCGCCAGCCGCTGTACCTCGTCCGCGACCACCGCGAAACCGCGGCCCGCTTCGCCTGCCATGGACGCCTGAATAGCGGCGTTCAAGGCAAGTATGTTGGTCTGGTCGGCAATGTCGTTAATCAGGCTCACGATATCGCCAATCTCCTGGGAAGACTCACCCAGACGCTTGATGCGCTTGGATGTCTCCTGAATCTGTTCCCGGATGGTGTCCATGCCGGAAATGGTCGCCTGCACCGTTTCCGAGCCCTTGCTGGCAATGGATACCGCGCGTTCCGCCACCGCCGCGGACTCGGAGGCGTTGGCGGATACCTGGTCAATCGACACGGCCATCTCGTTCACCGCCGCTGAGGCGCCGGCAATTTCCTGCGCCTGGTGCTCGGAGGCCTCGGCCAGGTGCATGGCCGTGGACTGGGTTTCCTGAGCGGCCGAGGCCACCTGAACCGCGGTCTGGTTAATGGTCTGTACCAGACTGCGCAGCTGGTCGATGGAGTAGTTGATGGAGTCGGCAATGGCACCGGTGAAGTCCTCGGTGACCGTGGCCTGTACCGTCAGGTCACCGTCCGCGAGGTCGCCCAGCTCGTCCAGCAAGCGCAGAATGGCCGCCTGGTTGCGCTGATTCTCGGCCTCCAGGGCTCCCTGCTTGGAGCGCTCCTCGCGGATCCGCAGGGCAATGATGGCTACGAAGAGCACGAAACCGGCGCCGGCGAAGATCAGCCCCATGGTCACAGACGGGAACAAACCGGCCGTGCCTTCCTCGAACTGCTCGTTGAGCTCCGTGGATTCCTCCAGCAGGCCCCGGGAAGCACTGAACAGCGAATCCGCCGCCCGGCGCACCTGGAAGACTTCCGGCGCAATGGCCAGGATCTCGTCCACCGACTGAGCCACGAATTCGTCATAGAGCGACGCGGCCTCGCCCAGATAATCCATCGCCATCTGTGCCTTAATGGGCTGAACCCCCGCCTCGTCGTTGGCTTC
>CAYPKI010000142.1:0-7538 GCA_964411265.1 uncultured Alcanivorax sp.
GGACCGGTGGTGTGGTTCAATACATGAACCAGTACGAGGGTGGCCTCAAGGGCTTCGTTGAACGTGCGCGGGAATTGGTCCGGGATTACGGTGATCGCTTCGAGCCGCCACAGTCCCTGGTCGATCGCGCCGAGAAGGGCGCAACCTTCGAATAAGGACCGTCTTGTCCGGTGCAGTATGAACAGCCCCGCTTTGCGGGGCTGTTTTTTTTGCGCCCGGGGCATTCGTGCTCTATCTTGGGAGGTCGACTTCCGCGTTATCGCTAGCCTTCATGATGCTGGACCCTGAGCACTGGCGCTGGCCGCCGGCCTGTGACGATCTGGACCGATTCTCGACCCGTTTACCGGAACCGGGCGTAAAGGCTGGTGACGTCATCAAGAGACTCCGCGATAAGCACCGGCGCTTTTGCGCGCGCGGAGAGCACGCGGTATTGCTGGTGGTTCAGGGCGTGGATACCAGTGGCAAGAACAGCATGCTGCGCCATCTGGCACGGGGGCTGGATCCTGCCGGGTTCCGTGTCTGGCCCTTTGGTCCGCCCGCGGGGCCTGAACAAGAGCACGATTTTCTCTGGCGTGCCTGGCCGCTGCTGCCGGCGCCAGGGGAGCTGGTGGCGTTCAACCGTAGCTATTACGAAGCGGTGCTGGCCGAGCGGCTTTGGCCGGTGCGCACACCGACAGTGGAGCCGGACTGGGCCGAGCGGCGCAGGGCTATCAATGCGTTTGAACGCCACCTCGTGCATTCCGGGACGACGATCATGAAATGCTGGCTTCATTTATCGGCAGAAGAGCACAGAGAGCGTTTGCTGGCGAGGCTGGACGATCCGCGTAAGCAGTGGAAATTTGAAGCCTCGGATTTGCGTAATTTCCGGCAACGCGAGGAATACCTGGCGCTGGCCGGTGAAACGCTGCATGAAACCCACACGGCATGGGCCCCCTGGCATCTGGTCCCGGCGGATGATCGCGGCCGGGCGCGAGCCATGGTGGCGGAGTTGGTGGGGCGAAACCTGGAGACGTTGGCGCCCGCCTGGCCGGAGTGTGACGAATCTTTGCTGGCGGAGTTTAAACGCGAGTTGCAGCACTCCGGGGCTGGTCAGTCGTAACCGCCGTTGCTAGCCTTGTTCAAAAACGATCGTGGCAGTCAGGAGAGCATGGCCCACGGGGAGGGCGAGGAAAACAAGACTCGGTTCCGTTCTGACCGTTTTTTCTGCGAGGACGGCCATTGGTTGTTCATCACGCGTGAAGGTGACGTTCAGGGGCCGTTCGAGTACCGCCCGGAGGCGGAGCAAGAGCTGGAGATGTACATCCATGATCTGCGTCAGCGCGAGAATTTCGGGGATGCGACAAACAAGATTGACCCCTAGTCTGACGTAAACGAATCCACGACGCCGAGGCGGTTGTATGAAAGTTACCGAAGCTGAATTGCGGAATCGTGAAATTCCGTTGCTAATCGTGCGTTCAGTCACCATGTCCGTCTGCACGGTGGAAGTGGAGCTCGAAGACGCCACTTATGTCCTTTGCGACAGCCAGAACAAGGTGATGCGTTTTAACGGCGTGGAGCATGCGCGCAATGCTCTGTCTCATCTGGAAGTGGACCAGGCTCTGCTAGTCCATGACTCCCCCTATGATGAAATGGTCGGCACGCCGGAGGTAACCGGCGAGCCCATCCGGGTGCCGCTGGGATGGTCCTGAGCCGCGCTCAGCCCTTGCCAATCAGCGAGAGAAATTCCTTGCGGGTGGTAGCGGATCGGCGCATATTACCCAGCATGACGGACGACGTCATGGAGGAATTCTGTTTTTCTACACCCCGCATCATCATACACAGATGGCGTGCTTCGATAATCACGCCCACGCCGCGCGCGTCCGTAACAGATTCAATTGCGTGGGCGATGTCCTGAGTCAGGTTTTCCTGAACCTGTAGCCGGCGCGCGTACATATCCACAATGCGCGCGAACTTGGACAAGCCCAGCACCTTGCCGTTGGGGATATAGGCAACGTGACACTTGCCAATAAACGGCAGCATGTGGTGCTCACAAAGCGAGTACAACTCAATGTCCTGGACCACGACCATTTCGTCGGTCGTGGACGCGAAGACAGCGCCGTTAACGATATCGTCGAGGCTCTGGCTGTAACCCCGGGTGAGAAAGTTCATGGCATCAGCTGCCCGCTGGGGTGTCTCACTGAGGCCTTCACGTGTTGCGTCTTCTCCAATGGCCTCAATTAACTGGCGATAGAGTGCGGGAACATCTTGCATGGCGTCACTCAGTACCTGTTCAGCGTCTTAAACGGAGAGAGGCTACCCTGTCTTCCGTGAAGGATCGGTCAAATGTTGGGCGTCATAACACTTTCCAACGCCCCGCTGTGCTCACGCGCGGCGAGATCAGGACAGGCTGGGCTGGGGCAGGAAGCGCCGCAGTGTGTCCTTGAGGTGGGCAGGACGCAATGGTTTGGGTAAAAATTCGTCGGCCCCCGCATCCCGCGCCTGTTGCCGATAGGCTTCCCCGGTGTTGCCCGACATAAACAGAATCGGGAAACCGGCGCCGGCCTGCTCGCGCAGATCCTGCGCCACTTGAAAGCCGTCGAGCCCGGGCAGCTCTACGTCAACCACGAGGGCATGGACGTTGCGTTGCCGGAACAGCTTCAATGCCGTTTCGCCGTCGGCGGCCAGAATGTAGGAACACCCCAATTCCTCCACCACGCGGCAAACCAGCATACTTACCGGTTTGTTGTCTTCCACTACGAGGATATTCATTTGCACCGTCCTCCACCTTCGAGTTTAGGTGGACGACAGCAATTTGGCAATGGCCATGACTGTCCAATGAGACATGAGCCTGAGCAGGGGCAGGATTTCCACCGACAGGTGAGCCTGAATCAGGGGGGTCTGGAGTTTGGGATCATGAGAGGATGATCGTCATGCTTGAGACCCGGGGACCCCAGCCCCGGAGCAAAGCCGTGCTCTTCTCGACGGCGCTCGGTTTCAAGACGCTAACCCGTGAGGCCGACTATGGCTGGATCGCCGGGGAGCTGGTTCGCCTCGGCTACGCTCGTCCGGGCAAGGCCGACAGAGGCGTGATCCAGCGCTATCAGGGCGAGCTCAAATCGCTGCCCGAGGCCGATCCAGACCTCAAGCCCGGCATTACCTTCGAACAGCTGGAAAGAATCGCTTATTCGATCGGCGACAATGACGCCGTCCAACGCCTCAATCAGGCCAGGGCCGAACGGTTTCGTGCCATCAACAAGACCCAAGCCCGGCCGCCTGAGGGCGTTTACTGGTCGCCCTCGTTCAGGCTCTTCTCTGGATTGGAGAGGACTGCGTCCCATGGACCCGGGCCGGGGCTCACCCGGAGTGCTTGTGTTGAACAAGCGGGTTGAATGCATGCTGAGCATCGGTGGGGTGCTCGGCATGACGAAAATCGACGATGCGGGGCCAGTTTTCATGGACGGCCTCCGGTGTCAGCAACGCTTCTTGCGTGAAGACATGGCCCTGGCTGCGTTCCCAGTGCAGCGCGTTGACTCGGCCCGCCGCGGCTTCATAGAGACCGCCGCTTTGGTCATGGCTTTCATGGCAAAGTTTGAGTATCAGCGGGCTGATGTGCTCCGGCCGCAGTTGGTGCTGGAGCCGTGCCGGCAATACCTCGGTGCTCAGGCGGCTGTCCGCGACCGGTACCACGGTGTTGGCGAGAATATTATCGTTTTGTCCCTCCAGCGCCAGGGTTTGGCAAAAGCCGTGCAGGCCCAGTTGCACCATGACGTCGTTGGCCTGACCGAAGTTCCCGTAGAGGCCGTTGGTGGAGCTGGTGAAGACCAGCCGACCGTATTGCTGCTCGCGTAGATAGGGCCAGGCGGCCCGGGAGACTTTGAAAGCGTTTTTCAAATGCGCCTGATAGACCTCGTCCCAGTCGTCCTCGGTCATGTTGTAAAAAGCGCGATCCCGCAACATGCCCGCATTGTGGACAAGCACATCGATGCGGCCGAAATTATCCAGCGCGCACTGCACGAGCTGTTTCCCCTGGCTAGCCGAGTCATGGTTGGCTACAGCTTCGCCCCCGGTGGCGACGATTTCCTCCACCACCTGATCGGCCGGCTCAGTATCCATGCCTGCGCCGGTAGTCATAGTGCCGGCGTCGTTGACCACAACCCGGGCGCCGCGGGCGGCGAACTGGAATGCGTGATCGCGGCCCAGACCCTGGCCGGCGCCGGTAATGAGCACGACGCGGTCATCGAAACGCATGGTCATGAAAAACTCCGAGCCGAGGTAGATCCCGGGCGCTAAGCTGCCCGGGCGCGCTGAAATGCTTATAATGGGCGTAATTGTTTGATTGGGGCGTGGTGTTCTCAATGACGGCAGCTGCCAAATCGCTTGACAGGAATGATCAGGCACGGCTCCATAAGCGCCGCTGACACAGTGCCGGTGCCGGCTGTCCGGAATGGGGCTGATGAAGCCCGCAAGCAAGATTCGGTTGAGGGATCATGGGAATGCAACAGGCCATCATGACGAATCGCAAGACCATTGCCGTCAGCCACGTCATCCGGGTCCTGCAGGGGGCTGCGCGATCGGGCGCCGATATCCCCGCCTTGCTGGAATCCTGTGGTATTCCCCGGCATCTGCTGGATCAGCCCGAAGCGCGCATTGAGCGCGATACCTTTATTGAGCTCATGCTGGGCGTCATGCGCCAGACTGAAGACGAGTTCCTCGGTTTCGGCCAGGGGCGCAAGTCCAGGCCCGGGACTTTCAGCATGATGGCTCATGCGGTGATCAATTGCTCCAACCTCGAACGCGCCATCCGACGCGGACTAAAGTTTTACGAACTCTTTGATCTGGAAGTGGTCAGCTATCTCGAGCGCTCTGACGCCGAGGCGGCCATCCGCATCGAGGCCAGTGAGTGGCTGGATTTTCGCGAGGTTATTGTGGAGTCGCTGATCTTTCTGACACTGCGGTTCATGGGCTGGCTTGTGGGCAAGGAGATTCAGCCCGAGCGCATTGACCTGGATTTTCCCAGCGGCGACGACGACCACGAATATGCGGCCCTGTTCACTTGTCCGGTGGCGCTCGATTGCGAAGATAACCGCGTCGTGTTTAACGCCGAGTATCTGGATCTTCCCCTGGTGCAGAATCAGCTTTCGTTGTCGCGGTTCCTGCAGGACTCGCTGGCGCAGCTGATCGACGGCAACATCCACAATGTGGGTCTGCCGGCTCAGATCCGGGCAATCATTTCTCGTGAATACGGTAATAACTTCCCGGATTTTTCCGAGATCTGTGATCAGCTGAATATGACGCCCCAGACCCTGAGGCGACGGCTCAAGGAAGCCAATACCAGCTATCAGGAGATCAAGGACAGCATTCGCAAGGACGCTTCAATCTATTATCTGTCCAAGCCGGAACTGTCCATTGACGAGATTGCGCTTTTGATGGGCTTTAGCGAGGCCAGTTCCTTTCACCGCGCCTTCAAGAAATGGACGGGCAAGACGCCGTCCGCCTACCGTCGCGAACACTTCGGCCAGGGGTAGTTCGGGACCGTCGGCTAGTCGCCCTGATATTGCAGTCCGATGGACAGGGAATCCAGGGGTTCGGACTCGATCCAGTAGACCGACCAGTCCGTGGTCAGCTGCAGCTGATCCGTGAGCGGGAAGTCGAGACCCGCACCCGCGTAGGGGCTCAGAGTGGAACTGCTGTCCGACCCGGGCGTCAGGTCGTTGGTAATGCTGTTGCCGTTCACGTCGAAAAATTCGAGGGTGGTGTCTTCACGGCTGCGATAACTGTAGAGATAACCTCCGGTCCGCAGATGAAAGAGCTCGCTGTCATACAACCGCAGGCCCAGCTCCAGGCCACCAACACTGCGTTCACGGTTGGTGGTCTCGGTCACCTTCACCGGCGGGTTGCCTCCGATGCTGATATTGGTTTGCTCCTGGCCGGTGGCGTCGCGTCGATTTTGCTCCCGCAGTGAACTCTCACCCAGCTGGTTATAGGCGCCCTCAATACCCAGTTGCCAGCGACCCAGGCTGATTTCGTTGAGCCAGAGGCCCGCGCGCAGTCGCGCACCCGTGACATCTTCCTCCGCGTTCAACTCGGAGAAATCCGTACGACTGGTTTCGATGCTGCCGTAAAAGGTTACATCGGGCGGAGCCAGTTCCTGTTGGGCGCGTAGCGCGCCGGACAGCGCCCCCAACACCACGATCGGGACAAAGGCACGTATCATCTTGTTTTGGCCGTTATCGGACGCAGAATAGGGGGTATTGTAACCAGCGGCGGATGAAGATGGACAGTAACTTATTGTTATGCCGCCCGGGCTTCGAATCGGACTGCGCGGCCGAAATGGAAGCAGTGTCCCGCGACGCTGGTCTCGGGGGCTACGCTCGGGCAACGGACGGAAACGGCTATCTGATCTGGCATACGCCACAGCAGCCCGCTGAGCGACTGTTGGACTCTCCGCCGGTGTTTGCGCGCACTGGTTGGCCCGTACGGAATGCTTTCGGGCCCCTGCCGGAGAACCGGATCGAGGCCCTGCTGGGGTTGCTGGAAGACCTGGGACCGGTGGCTGGGCTGCGCCTGGAACACCCGGACACCAATGAGGGGCGCGGCCTGCACCGATTTCTCAAGCGTTTCCGGCGTCCGCTGGAAGCGGCGCTGACGCGCCAGGGTCTGTTTTCGTCCAGGCGCACGGGATCTTGCCTGCATCTGTTTTTTCTCGACTCCCGACATGGCTATGTCGGCATCTCGGGAGGAGGGCGCGCGGGGCCCTGGGAGAACGGGATCCCACGCCTGAAATTGTCCGCCGAAGCGCCCAGCCGTTCAGCGTTGAAGATCGAGGAGGCGTGCCAACGTCTGATGGACGCGCAGGAACGTGCGTACTGGCTGCGCCCGGACCGGGAGGCCGTGGACCTGGGCGCCGCGCCCGGTGGCTGGAGCTGGTTTCTGGCTTCGCGCGGGTTGCGCGTAACGGCGGTAGACCCCGGACAACTAGCCGGCGGACTGGAAGCCTCCTATCCGGTTGCGCGGGTGGCCGCAGACGCCTTCACCTGGCGTCCCCCGTCGCCGGTAGACTGGCTGGTGTGCGACATAGTCGATAAGCCCGCGCGCGCCCGCGCGCTCATGGAACAATGGTTGAGCCGCGGCTGGACGCGCCTGGCCTTGTTTAATCTCAAGCTGCCCATGAAGCAACGGTATGCGCAGGTGGAGCACCTGCGGAACCAGCTGCACTCCGGGCTGGAGAGCGCAGGTCTCCGTGTACGGATTCGCGCGGCCCATCTTTACCATGACCGCGACGAGGTGACTCTGCTGGTACTGCCCGATGAACATTAGTCAGGGCACCAGCATGGTGATGCTTTCCGGCGTGGCGAGGAAAGGGCGGATGGCATCCAGTGCGCGCCGGCGTTCATCCGAACGGGCCCAGCGCTGCCAGGCAGCTGCGCTTTGCCAGCTGGAGAGGACAAAGTGACGCTGCGGGTTGTGAGCATCGCGCAGGGACTCACCGGAGAGATAGCCGGGGGCCTGCATAATCGCCTGCATCATGCCGGTGATGGCTTCGTGGTAGGGTTGCTCCA
>CAYPKI010000143.1:0-7228 GCA_964411265.1 uncultured Alcanivorax sp.
CCACATCCGCGTAGAGCCCGATGGTGATCTCCGGCATGGCCAGCTTCGATTTCTCCGTGACGATGCGGTGATCCGCGCCCTGCATCAGGCCCATGCCGCCGCCCATGACCACGCCATGGCCCCAGACGATCACGGGCTTTTCGTAGACATGAATCAGGTAATCGAGACGGTATTCCGAGGCGAAGTATTGCTCGGTAAAGGGATTGCGCTCGCCCAGCGGCGTCATGGAGTTGTACATTTCCACAATATCGCCGCCGGCGCAGAACGCCTTCTCCCCGGCCCCTTCCAGCCAGATGCAGGCAATGCTGTCATCGTCTTCCCAGTCCAACAACTGCTGATGAGCGCGCTGGATCATGCCGAGCGCCAGGGAATTCAGGGACTTCGGCGCATTGAGCGTGATCCGGCCGATCTTCTTGCCGGATTCACAGGGGATTTCCTCGAAAAGAACCTGATCCTGTTCCGTCATCTATTTTCTCACTCATTCAGGGGTTCAGATGCGGGAGGCTGTCGACCAGCGCCCTGCCCGTCAAGCCATGAACGCAATCATCAAATTCGTCCCGGGAGAAGCCGGGAATATGAAAAACTCAACCAAACCTGACCCCGCAAAGGGACATCGAAATACACAAGCCACGCGAAGCGTGGCGAGCTTAACAGGCTGTTAATTTCTTTCGTCTTTCATCTTTCGACTTTCTACTCTTCTTTTTCCGCTCTTCACCGGCACTTCCCTGGGCGTTAGCTGCCAGCCCTTGTGCCGCCCCCTTACATATTCCGCCGGTACTCGCCGCCAACTTCGTAGAGGGCATGACTGATCTGTCCCAGGGAGTAGTACTTGACCGCGTCCATGAGTGCGGCGAAGGTATTTTCGCGCTCCCGTGCCTTACTCTTCAGTTCCTCGATCGCCTGGGGGCCCAACTCATTCCGCGCCTGCTGGAATCGGCGCAGGTGCTCGATCTGGGCGTTCTTCTGGGTTTCCGTCGAGCGGACCAGCTCCGTGGTGGGCTCTTCATCTTTCCCGCTTTTTTCCGGCTGAAAGGTGTTCACGCCGATAATGGGCAGGCTGCCGTCGTGCTTCTTGCTCTCGTAATGGAGGGATTCGTCCTGAATCTTGCCGCGCTGGTACATGCTGTCCATGGCACCCAGCACACCACCGCGCTCGGACAGGGCCTCGAACTCCTGATACACCGCTTCTTCCACCTGGTCGGTGAGACGTTCGATGATAAAACTGCCCTGCCACGGATTCTCGCAGTAATTGATACCCAGCTCCTCGGCGATGATGAGCTGAATCGCCACGGCGCGGCGCACCGATTCCTCGGTGGGTGTGGTGATGGCTTCATCATAGGCGTTCGTATGGAGACTGTTGCAGTTATCCAGCAGCGCGTACAGCGCCTGCAAGGTGGTGCGGATATCGTTGAACTGAATCTCCTGGGCGTGAAGGCTCCGGCCCGAGGTCTGGATATGGTACTTGAGCATCTGGCTGCGGGCATTGCCGCCATAGCGCTCGCGCATGGCGCGCGCCCAGATGCGCCGCGCCACGCGGCCGATGACCGCGTATTCCGGGTCCATGCCGTTGGAGAAGAAAAACGACAGATTGGGCGCGAAATCGTCGATGTTCATGCCGCGCGCCAGGTAGTACTCCACAATGGTGAAGCCGTTGGCCAGGGTGAACGCCAGTTGCGTCACCGGGTTCGCACCCGCTTCGGCAATGTGATAGCCGGAAATGGACACGGAATAAAAATTCCGCACATTGTGGGCGATAAAGTACTGCTGGATATCGCCCATCATGTGCAGTGCGAACTCGGTGGAGAAGATACAGGTGTTCTGGGCCTGATCCTCCTTGAGGATATCCGCCTGGACAGTGCCGCGAACGGTGTTGAGCACCCGCGCCTTGATCTCGTTGTAGGTGTCTGCGTCCAGCACCTCGTCGCCGGTAATTCCCACCATGCGCAGGCCCAGACCAGTGTTGCCCTCGGGCAGTTCGCCTTCGTATTCCGGCGGCTTGCCGTTGGCGAAGCGTTGTTTCTTGAGCTCATCAATCTCGTCCAGGCGGTTATTTTCGGCCAGGTATTGCTCCACCTGCTGATCGATGGCCGTATTCATGAACATGGCCATGATCATGGGCGCCGGACCATTGATGGTCATGGACACGGACGTGGTCGGAGCGCACAGATCGAAACCCGAGTAGAGCTTTTTCATGTCGTCCAGGGTGGCAATGGATACCCCGGAGTTGCCCACCTTGCCGTAAATGTCCGGGCGTTCATCCGGGTCCTCGCCATAGAGGGTGACCGCATCAAAGGCGGTGGACAGCCGCGCCACCCCCTGGCCGTGCGAGAGGTAGTGAAAGCGTCGGTTGGTCTGTTCGGGCGTACCCTCCCCGGCAAACATACGCGTGGGCTGTTCACCCGAGCGCCGGTAGGGGAAGACGCCGCCGGTGTAGGGGTAATAGCCGGGCAGGTTTTCCCGGCCCAGGTATTGCAGCAGATCACCCCAGTCGCGGTAATCCGCCGCCGCGATCTTGGGGATGCGGTTGCCGGACAACGACTCCAGGTGGTTGTTGCCGGTGATTTCCTTGCCACGCACCGTGTAGCTGTACTGCTCCGCCTGAATGCTTTCCAGCTTTTCCGGCCAACCACGCAGCAGTTCCAGACTTTCAGCGTCGAGCTGGTCGAGCTTTTCGTTATAGGTCTGGCGCAAGCGCAGGATGGCGGGCGCCATTTCCTCGGCCAAGCTGCCGGAATCATCGGGCTTGCTGTAAGACTGAAGGGGGTCGGGTAGCGCCGGGTCTTCGAGTTCCTTCAGCGCGTTGTACAAACTCTGGGCAGCGCTGGCTATCGTCGCCTGGCTATCGATGCGTCCGTTAATCGCCCGGCCCTGCTCGCTGATTTCCGCCAGATACCGCTGGCGGTGGCCCGGAATCAGGGCAGCGGAGCGCGGCTCTTCGGCATTCGCCGCCACCGGCGGGGTCCAGGCTTCTTCGGGCAACTCCAGCTTTTCGCGCAGCAGCCGGCAGAGATTGACGAAGGTCCAGGTAATGCCCGGGTCGTTGAACTGGCTGGCGATGGTGGGATAGACCGGCACCTGACCGTTTTCCAGCTCGAATGCCAGCCGGTTGCGCTTCCACTGCTTGCGCACATCCCGCAAAGCATCCTCGGCGCCGCGCTTTTCGTACTTGTTGAGAATGACCATCTCGGCGTAGTCCAGCATGTCGATCTTTTCCAGCTGACTGGCCGCGCCATAATCGGAGGTCATCACATAGACCGGGAAATCGACCAGATCGACAATCTCGGTGTCGCCCTGGCCGATCCCGGCGGTCTCCACAATCACCAGGCCATAGCCCGCGCCGCGCAGGAACTCGATGCAGTACTCCAGCACGTCGGCCGTCGCCAGGTGCTCGCGGCGGGTCGCCATGGAGCGCATGAACAAGCGGTCCGAGCGCAGCGAGTTCACGCGGATACGGTCGCCCAACAGCGCACCACCCGTGCGCCGGCGCGTGGGGTCCACCGCCAGGATGGCGATTTTCATCTCCGGGAAATTCCGCAGAAAGCGGTTGATCAGCTCGTCGGTCACCGAGGACTTGCCCGCGCCCCCGGTGCCGGTGAGCCCGACCACCGGGACCTGTTTCCCCTTCTGGCTCCACTCGCGCTCCTTGAGCTTAACCTCGGACTCGCCCAGCAGGCCGCATTCCAGGGCGGTAAGCATGGCCGCGACACTGCCGGGGTCGTCGGCATCGGCGCTTTCCGGGAGAGTTCGCTGAGCACGCGCCTTGTAGGTGCGCTCCACCAGGTCCTGGATCATGGCCTTGAGGCCCATTTCCATGCCGTCGTCGGGGTTGTAGATGCGCTCGACACCGTAGTCGTGAAGCTGCTGGATTTCCTCGCGGGTGATGGTGCCGCCCCCGCCGCCGAAGACACGGATATGGCCCGCGCCGCGCTCGGCGAGCATATCCACCATGTAGCGGAAGAACTCGTTGTGCCCGCCCTGATAGGAGCTGATGGCGATGCCGTCGGCGTCCTCCTGGATGGCGGCATCGACGATATCCCGGACGGCCCGGTTGTGCCCCAGATGCACTACCTCGCAGCCCTCACCCTGGATCAGACGGCGCATGATATTGATGGCCGCATCATGGCCGTCGAAAAGCGAGGCCGCGGTGATAAAGCGCAGCGGCGCCCCGGTATCAGCCACGGGCGATTCGTGAACATCGGATGCAGTGCGACTCATGGGGTTTCCTCGGCGGCCGGGTGAAGGACCATTCTAGCCGTACGAAGGTGCAAGGGGCGAGGGGCGAAAGGAAGTGGCAAGGCGCAAGGGGCAAGGAGCAAGGAAACCCCTCCTCGTGCCTCCCCTTCGGAAGGGGAGGAAGCGGCTAAAACAAGCCGCGGCCGTCGATCAGAGCTTCTCCCTCTTGCAAAGAGGGAGATCACAGAGGGGGGTTTGCGCCTTGTACCTTGCCCCTGACTGGCCCGCGCTACAGCGCGGACCAGTCGATCGGCTCTTTACCTTTTTCAATCAGGTACTCGTTCGCCCGGGCGAAATGGCCGCAGCCGAAAAAACCGCGGTGGGCGGACATGGGCGACGGGTGAGGCGCTTCCAGCACCAGATGCCGGTTGCGGTCGATAATCCTGCCCTTTTTCTGGGCCGAGCTGCCCCAGAGCAGAAACACCAGGCCATCGCGCTGACGGTTCAGGCGGTCGATGGCAGCATTGGTGAATTTCTCCCAGCCCTTGTTCTGGTGCGAGGCGGCCTGTCCTGCCTGGACGGTGAGGGTGGCGTTGAGCAATAACACACCCTGATCCGCCCAGCCTTCCAGGTTGCCATGCTCGGGCATGGACAGCCCCAGTTCCTGCTCGATTTCCTTATAGATATTGATCAATGACGGTGGAATCTTCACGCCCTTGCGCACGGAAAAGCACAGCCCATGAGCCTGCCTGGGGCCGTGGTAGGGGTCCTGCCCCAGAATCACCGCCTTCACCTCATCAAAGGGGGCATGATTGAAAGCGTTGAAAATCTCCGAACCGGGCGGATAGATCGTCTTGCCCTGCTGCTTTTCCTCCTTGAGGAAGGCGCGCAGCTGCTGCATGTACTCGCTCTCGAATTCCGACGCCAGCACCTGCTTCCAGCCGGGCTCCATCTGCACCTGCTCGGCCGAATCAGCCATGGCCGGCGCCGCCTCCGACCAGCAGTTGCAGTAAGTGCCGGACCCGGGCCCGCAGCGCCTCCTCGTCCAGTGATCCCGGATCGGCCAGCAGCTGAGACTCGATAAAGTAGAGCGACGCCATGACGATCTCGGCGTCCTGAACAGGGTCCGGTGTTTGCAGCTCTTCGCACACCTGACGCAGGACCTGCACCTGCTTGTCCTGATAGGTGCGCGCGAGCTCCTGGAGGCGCTCATCCAGCACCGCCTCATGCAGGAAAGCCTGCTCGGCCATCAGATGATCACGCTTATCTGTCACCTCATTATTGATGAACGACACCGTCATCTCCGCCAGCATGTCGATCAGCTGGTTCCGCCGCTCCGGATCCTGGAGCGCCGCGCTATCGAACTGCTTCAGCGCGGCAAACGCCTGTTCGCTGAAGGGCTCAATTACCTCTTCCATGGCCCGCTCGGCAAAGAGCGTAAACGTATCGGCAATCAGAACCTGGATGTCCTTGAAGTAATAGGTGGTAGCGGACAGCGGCACTTCGGCTTCATTGGCCACGGCCCGGTGACGCACATTGCGGATGCCATCGCGGACAATGATCCGCAGCGCCGCTTCCAGGATGTTCTGCCGCCGCTGCTCGCTGCCCGCGCGGCGGGCCTTGCGGCCCTGGTACTGAATGCCCGATGTCATGAGCGCACTCCTTTTCTTGTTCTCGCCCGCCGACGTTGCTCCATCATACAGAACCGTGCGGTCACGGCCAGCCCGGAACCTCAGTCCTGCCGTGGCCGCATGTGGGGGAAGAGAATCACATCCCGAATCGACGGTGAATCCGTAAACAACATTACCAGCCGGTCGATGCCGATGCCCTCACCCGCGGCCGGCGGCATGCCGTGCTCCAGGGCCACAATATAGTCCTCGTCATAGAACATGGCTTCGTCGTCCCCGGAGTCTTTTTCCGCGGCCTGCTGCTTGAAGCGCTCCGCCTGTTCTTCCGGATCATTGAGCTCGGAAAAACCGTTGGCAATCTCGCGCCCGCCCACGAACAACTCGAAACGTTCCGTGACGAAAGGATTGTCGTCACTGGGCCGCGCCAGCGGCGAGACCTCCGCCGGATAGTCGGTAATAAATGTGGGCTGTGCCAGTTTTTCCTCGGCGGTAGCCTCGAAGATCTCGGTCTGGATCTTGCCCAGGCCCCAGGACGGCTGGACCTCGATACCCAGCTCGTCGGCCGCGGCGCGCGCGTGCTCACGATCATGGAGTTGTTCCGCGGTCAGGTCCGTGTGTTCGCGGATGGCTTCCAGCATGGTCAGCCGCCGGAAAGTGCCGCCCAGATCATACTCCGTACCCTGATAGGCAATCTGGGTGGTGCCCAGCACGCTTTCCGCCAGGTAGCGCAGCACTTCTTCCGTGAGGTCCATCAGGTCGCGGTAATCCGCGTAGGCCTGATAGAACTCCAGCATGGTGAATTCCGGATTGTGCCGCGGCGAAAGCCCTTCGTTACGAAAGTTGCGGTTGATCTCGAACACCCGATCAAAGCCGCCCACCACCAGGCGCTTGAGGTACAGCTCCGGCG
Organism: uncultured Alcanivorax sp.; assembly: GCA_964411265.1. Lineage (GTDB taxonomy): Bacteria > Pseudomonadota > Gammaproteobacteria > Pseudomonadales > Alcanivoracaceae > SLJS01. Next base: position 6,709 of record CAYPKI010000143.1, read on the forward strand.
CAATGCGCAGATACATGTCCATGTCCAGGCTGTTGTGGTGCGTGATAAAGGGCTTGGCCGCGGCACCGCCGGGAATGGTCTGAAGCATGGGCGTCTCCGCCTCATAAAAGCCCGCGTCCACCAGATAACGGCGCAGGCCATCGACGATGCGCGAGCGCGTTTTGAAGGTCTCGCGGGTATCTTCGTTCATGATCAGATCCACATAGCGCTGGCGGTAACGCTGCTCGATATCCACCAGACCATGGTGCTTTTCCGGCAATGGACGCAGCGCCTTGGTCAGCAGCTGGTAGTCGTCCATGACCACATAGAGGTCCCCCTTGCCGGATTTGGACAGCTGACCACGCACCCCCACAACATCGCCGAGGTCCCAGTCCCGCGTGGCTTTCTGTACTTCTTTCGAGGCCCAGATCTGGATGCGCCCGGACTGATCCTGGATCTCCTTGAACATTTTCCGGTCGAGCATGATGCGCCCGGCCACGGCCACTTCCACGCCCAACTCGGCCAGCTCGTCCTTGCTCTT
>CAYPKI010000143.1:7238-7493 GCA_964411265.1 uncultured Alcanivorax sp.
TCGCCGTATTGCGCCTGCAGATCCGCAGCCAGACTGTCCCGGCGGAACGCATTGGGAAACGCCTGACCCTGTTCGCGCAGCCCGGAGAGTTTTTCCCGCCGTTCCGCGATCAGCTTGTGCTCGTCGTCGACTTCGGTTTCGTCGTTCGATTCGTCGGTCATGAATCTTTCAGCCTTACTGTAGGGTGCACCCGGCGAGATAAACGCCATGCGCACCACTTTCCATTGCCCATGGTGCGCACGGCGTTTATGCCCG
>CAYPKI010000144.1:0-7334 GCA_964411265.1 uncultured Alcanivorax sp.
CGAACTGCCGCAGTCCGTGGCGGTGGTAGGCGGAGGCTATATTGCCTGTGAATTCGCCTCCATCCTGAACGGGCTGGGCTGTGATGTAGAGCTGATTTACCGGCGCGAGCTTTTCCTGCGAGGTTTCGACGACGACATCCGGGAATTCATAGCCGAGGAGATGACGAGGCAGGGAATCGAGCTCCACTTTAATACCGAGGTCGTGGCCGTGGAGTCGCAGGATGATGACAGTCTTCGCCTGAAGCTGGGCCACGGGGATTTCATGGACGTCGACCGGGTTTTCTACGCCACCGGTCGCGTACCGCTGGTGGACACCCTCTTTGCTGAGAGCACAGAGCCCGACTTGAGCTACACCGGCGCCGTGGCTGTAGACGAGACCTATCAGAGCTCAATCCCGGGCCTGTATGCCATCGGCGACGTCACCGACCGGATTCAACTCACGCCGGTGGCGCTCGAAGAGGGCACCTGGTTGGCGCGGCATCTTTACGGCGACGAAGACCCGCTTCCCCTGTCCTATGAATTTATCCCGTCGGCTGTGTTCTGCCAGCCCAATATCGGCTCCGTGGGTCTGACCGAGCACGAAGCCCTGGAACACCACGGCCCGGTCCGCGTCTACAAGACCCGTTTCCGTCCCATGCGCCACAGCCTGGGCAAGAGCGAAACCAAGGCTTTGATGAAACTCATCGTGGACAACGCCACCGACCAGGTCGTGGGACTGCACATGGCCGGCGAAGAGGCCTCGGAAATTACCCAGGGCTTTGCCGTGGCCCTGCGCATGGGGGCGACCAAGGCGGATTTCGACGCTACGGTCGGGATTCATCCCACCTCGGCGGAGGAGTTCGTGACCATGCGGGACGGTGAGCTTATTGAGCCGTAGGGCTCAATGAGCAGGAGCGAGGAACGAGGGGCGAGAGGCAAGGAAACGCGGCTCCTCCTGGCGCCTAGCACCTAGCACATCGCGCCTTGCCCGTGTGCATGGCCCGCCTCATAGCCGCCTCATGCGCACGGGCAACCCGTCTCCCGGCACCGGCAGCGAACTGGTATCCACCGGCATTTCATAGCCCGGCTCCACCGACCATTCAAAATGCTGCACGACCTGGTGCAGGATGGCCTTGACCTGCAGCTCAGCGAAATGCATACCGATGCACTTGTGGGCGCCGCCGCCGAAGGGGACCCAGGCGTAGGAGTGGACCTTGTCTTCGCGGCGGTGTTCCGCGAAGCGTTCCGGATCGAAGCGGAAGGGGTCGGGCCAGTATTCATGCATGTAATGGGTGAAGTAGGGCAGGATATTGACCATTGTGCCCTTGGGGATGAAATAGCCCTGAAATTCCACGTCCCGGACGGTCATGCGCGGCAGGGAGGGTACCGGGGCGCACAGGCGCAGGGCTTCCTTCATGACCAGGCCAGCCGACTCCAGGGAGTCCAGGTCCTCGTAGCTGATCTGTTCCTTGCCCAGCGCGCGGGATTCGGCTCGCACTTTCTCCTGCCACTCGGGATAGAGCGCCAGATAATAGAACATGTTGCAAAGCGTAATGGTGGAGGTGTCATGCGCCGCCATCATGAGAAAGATCATGTGGTTCAGCACGTCCTCGTCGGAGAAGCTTTCCCCGTCCTCGGTCTCGGCCCGGCAGAGGACGCTAAACATGTCCGCCTCGTTGCTTTCGCGCTTTTCCGGAATATGGCGGTAGAAGAAGTCCTCCAGCACCCGGCGCCCGCGCAGTCCGCGTGACCAGCGCAGCCCGGGCACCTGGAACCGAATAAAGGCGGTGCCACCGCGCACCGCGTCGATAAAGGCGCGATTGATGCGATCCGCTTCCGGACCCAGTTCATGGCCCATGAAGACGTCGGTGGCGAGATCCAGGGTGAGTTGCTTGATCGCCGGAAAGACGTGGAAGTTCTCGCTCGCTTCCCAGTCCCGGATGCCGTCGGCAATACCGTTGCCCATGCGATCCAGGTATTCGCGCAGCACTTCGCGGTTGAACGCCTGCTGCATGATCTTGCGATGCCATTTGTGCTCCTCGAAATCGAGCAGCATTATCCCGCGCCGGAAGAACTTGCCGATGAAGTAGTCCCAGCCCTGATTGTTACTGAACAGGTTGCCCTTGTTCTTGAACACGAACTCGTTCGCTTCGGGGCCGAGCATCTGCACCATGCGGATGCCGAAGAGATAAGACCAGAACACCGGGCCATAGTGGTCGTAGCGCTGGCGCAGCATGCAAATCGGATCCTTCATAAAGCTGAAGGTGTGGCCCACCAGCGGCGGCCCGGAATCGCCAGGAACGGCCTGGAGTTCGCTTCCTTGCGGGACCTGGGACAGCGGGGCGGCGATGGCCATGGAAACCTCCGGTAATTATTGTGCTTTCTTTCATTCTAGGGCTACTGATGGGCGTGACAAGCAAAACCAGCGGGTTCTATACACCTTTCCGGGTTCTATATACGCATAAAGGTGGCCGTCGGCGGTAGCACCGATGCTGGCAGGCTGTGTATCATCCGGTCCATCATTCGCAGATCCGGGGGAACAAAGGTATGCGCCGCGTGGTGTTCAACCAGAAAGGGGGCGTGGGCAAGTCCAGCATCGCCGTAAACCTGGCGGCAATCAGCGCCAGCGAGGGCAAACGTACCCTGGTGGTGGATCTGGACCCGCAATGCAATGCCAGCCAGTATCTGCTGGGCATGGATGCTTTCCACCACGACGACGGGCCCACGCCCAACATCGGTACCTTTTTTGGTGAAGCACTGTCCATGCGGTTGCGTGAGCCCTCAGCGACGGATTATGTCCACTCCACCGCCTTCGAAAACCTCGACATCCTGCCGTCCAACCCGGAGCTGGGCGAAATCGAGCACCTGCTGGAAAGCAAGCACAAGATCTACAAACTGAGTGGGCTGCTGAAAAAACTCGACCGCGAATATGACGTGATCTACGTCGACACGCCCCCTGCTTATAACTTCTATACGCTATCAGCGCTGATCGCGGCCGACGGCTGCGTAATTCCCTTTGATTGCGATGCCTTTTCGCGCAAAGCGCTGTACAGCCTCCTGGAAAACATTCAGGAAGCGCGCGAGGATCACAACGAGGATCTGCGCGTCGAGGGAATTGTGGCCAACCAGTATCAGCCCCGGGCGCGGCTACCGCGCGAGGTGGTTGAGGATTTGCGTAGCGAGGGCCTGCCCGTGCTGGACAACCCTATCTCCAGCAGTGTCATCATGCGTGAATCCCATGAACGCGCATCGCCGCTGGTCTATTTCGCGCCGCGTCACAAGCTCACCGGCGAATTCCGGGCGCTCTATGATGAATTGGGGGGCTGATGGATCGCGACCGTGATCAAGAACGCGCCCTCGAGCAAGCCGAACAACTGAGCCGGGAGCCGGGACGGGCCGCCGATCTCGCCCGGCGGGCCGCGGAACGGGCGACGCGTTTCGAGGGCCGGCTGGGAGACGGTCTTGAAGATCTGCGCGCGCTCACCCGGCTGGTGGGGGCCTGGGCGCGGGGCGAGTACCGGACGGTGCCCGTGGCGTCCATTGTGGCGGCACTGGGCGCGCTGGTGTATTTCCTCATGCCGGTGGACGCGATTCCGGATTTTATTGTCGCGATGGGCTTTGTGGATGATCTGGCGGTGCTGGCCCGGGTTGTTCATCATATACGAGGTGATCTGGCCGACTTCCGATCCTGGGAAAACTCGACCCCAGCACCACAGTGGAGAGAACCGGATGTATGAACAGGTCAGCCGGGCGTCGCCGGAAGCGGAGGTTTCCTTTGAGGCCCTGCGACCACTGAGCCTCACGCAGCGTCTGAATCGGCTTCGCTTCTGTTGCTATTACCTTACGGGTGCCGTCATTACGGGTTTGGCCGCAGCCCTGCTTTTTATTCTCAGTCGGGGTACCTGGACGCCGGAAGGCCTCGCTCAGGTGCTGCTCGCGGCCATCGCGGGACTGGGCCTGGCCTTTCTCGTCTGGTCGATCGGACTCATGGTGCGCCGCTTACACGATCAGAACCACGCCGGCTGGTGGTTGCTGTTGAGCGTGGTGCCCGCGGTAAACGTGTTTTTCTTCATCTATCTGCTGGTGGTGCCGGGCACGGCCGGTGGCAACCATTACGGACCGTCCAATCCGCCCAATAGTTTGCTGGTGCAGGTTTTTGGCGGTCTATGGTGGTTTCTTTCCATGCTGTCGATAGCGGCAAATGTCATCATGATGTTTGTCATGCCCGAGGTTTTTCTGCAGTCTTTTTCCCAATGGTCGCAGCAGTTTGAGGGGGCGGGCAGCCTGATGGAATCCTTGCTCGGGGATTGACTCAGGGGGGACGGCGCGCAAGGCTGGTTTACAATTACCGGGCGACACCGCACGAATGGCACAATCTGGGTTGAAATACGTTTTCCGGAGAATCTGCTAATGAAAAAAACAATTTTGTCTCGGGTCTTTGCCGCCATGGTCATGCTGACCTGTTCCACAGGACTGCAGGCGGCGATCAAGCAAACCGGTATCGAACAGATGATCATGGACGTCTGGCGGGTGCAGGCGGACTTTCACATGCTCACGGTCATGTCGGGTAGCGACGAATACCGCGAGCAACTGGAAAAGAGCATCAAGCGCGGCGATAAAACCCTCGACAACCTCGAGTCGTCAGCGGACAGCGACCCGGGCACTGCCATGGTTTCGGAGCTGGCGTCTAATTGGTCAAATTTTACTCAGTACGCTCGAGCCAACGAGACGGCCCAGCAGGGACAGCCCAGCCGCTATACCCTCAAGGATCTGCGGGCATCGGGCGATGCCATGCTCAAGCAGCTTAAGGGCGCGGATTTCGCCGAATCCGGGGAGTACTCGGACCTCATGAGCCTGGGGGGCGAGCTGCAGCATATCGCCTCCGAGTACCTGCGTCTTGCGGCGGCGCCGGGCGGCGGCGTGGCGGGCTCAGGCGACCGTATTGCCTTTAAAGAGGCTGTACCCGCCTTTGGCGAGCGCCTGACCGAGCTGGAAAAGCAGTACGCGGACGACGACGCAATCAAACGCACCCTGGGTCAGGTACGGCTGCGCTGGAGCTTTATCCGGGACTCGCTGATCAACTTTTCGGAGGACGCCGTGCCCTTCCTGATTCACCGCTACAGCCATCAGATGACGGATGAGCTCGAACTCGCCAAGAATCTGGCCACCAGTGGCGGTGCCGAGCAGCCCATGCAGGGTGGAGCTCCTGTACCTGGTAACGGAGAGGGTGGTAACGAGGGAGGAACTCAGGGCGACGGCTAATCACCCGGTTCTCAGTCCCCGGACATTGGTTGGAGCCAGTCAGCAATCATGCGCCAGCTTTGCCCGGGCGCGCGACTGCCGGCGAAAACGCCGGCATGGCCGCCCGGGAGCACCTCGAAACGCTTGTCGGCTGAGCCCGCCAAGCGCATGACCTCGCGAACAGCGCGAATGGATACGATGCGGTCATCCCGCCCGGCAATGGCCAGCAGCGGCGCCGTGACATGTCGGAAATCGGCCAGCCGATGACCGATGTCGATGCGCCCATCCGCGAGACTGTTGGCGATGATCATCTTCTCGATGACCTCGCGGACCGTGGCTCCGGGATAATCCACCATATCGTTGAACCACTGCCCCATGGTCATGTATTCCGTGATGTATTCCCGGTCGGCTATATTGCGCACCAGATCGATGTAGGAAGCCACTACACCCGGAGGGTTGGTGAGCTTGAAGCCTAACGACAGCAGTGAGCCCGGCACATGAAAGAGTTTGCTGTCTACCGGCTTCAGCCGTACCTGGAACCACTCATGGATCTTCATGGCCGGAATACTGACCAGCCCGGATAACGCCCCGAAAAAACCGCTCTTGTGAAAATTCACCGGCGAGGCGATGGTGGCCAGATTCGCCACGGGCGCGTCCGGGTGGCCACCAAGGTACATCAGGCAGAGCAGCCCGCCCATGCAGTAGCCCAGAAGGCTCACGTCCGGGACATGGGCATGTTCACACACTGCCTCTGCCGCCGCCGGCAGCCAGTTGTTGACATAGGTGTCGAGATCGAGATCCCGGTTGGAATCGGACGGCTTGCCCCAGCCCAGCAAATAGACATCAAAGCCTCGCGCCATGAGATAGCGCACCATGGAGCGCGTGGGCATGAGGTCGAAGGTCCAGGGCTGAATACCCAGGGCCGGCACCAGCAGAATCGGGGTGGGGTGCTTGCGGCTCTGTACCGATAGGTGGCGGTACTCCACCACAACGCTGTCCCGGGCCGGCAGGGTATAGTGGCGCACGGCCATGATGCCGTCCCGGTAAATCTCCTGCCAGGGTGTTTGATCCACCAGAATAAAGCGTTGGGGATGACGACGCCGCTCTACCGCATGAGATAGCATGCGCCAGCCATTGCTGAAGCGTGAGGTGGTGCTCATGGGGGCTCGCTGTTCCGTTCGCTTGCGCGCTGGGCCCGAAAGATGCTGTAGGATAGCGCGAATTGCAACGGGCGTGACCCCCAGCGAATCAGGAGGCGGCCTTGGATCAGGCAAACCGAGCCGGCGACAACCGGCTGGAGCTGTGTCGGCGCTTTCTGGCGTCGGTGCAGCACTCCACCAACCTCGGTATCGAGGTTCTGGAAACCGGCGAAGACCGCGTACGCTGCCGGATGCCCTGGCGTGGCGAGCTGGTGGGTAATCCGGAAACGGGCGTAATCCACGGCGGCGCCGTCTTCGCCTTTCTCGACCAGGTGGGCGGGCTCGCCAACGCCTGCACCATCTACCCGGACTACGAAATCACCCCCACCATCGATTTCCGACTGGATCACCTGCGGCCTGCCCGGTCCGGCTACGCCATTGTTGGCGACGGTGTCTGCTACCGGCTCAGCTCCCAGGTGGCCTTTGTGCGCGTGACCGCCTTTGCCGAGGGGCTTGAAGATGAACCCGTGGCCACCGGGCTGGCCACCTATATGCGCATGAAAAACCCGGGTGGATCGGGCACGGAGGCGTCCCATGAGTGAACTTGCACATCTGGTCACCCGGTGCCGCTCCGGCGAGGCGGCCTATCAAGACCTGGTGGACTATGTCCCCTATGCCCGGTTTCTGGGCATCCAGGTGGAGGCCCATGGCGAGGAACTCACCTTTGTCCTGCCCAAAAACAGCGACAACCTGGGCAACCCCACCCTGCCGGCACTGCATGGCGGCGCCGTAGCCGGTTTTCTGGAACAATCCGCGATCATTTTTCTGTTGCTCAAGATGGGCGAGCCGCGCGTGCCCAAGACCATTGATTTTACGGTCGATTATCTGCGTGCTGCCTATTTCCGCGACACCTTTGCCGAGTGCCGAGTCACGCGCCTTGGCCGGCGGGTGGCCAATCTCGCCATCGATGGCTGG
>CAYPKI010000145.1:0-7329 GCA_964411265.1 uncultured Alcanivorax sp.
CAATGTCCCGCGCGTGATCATCAACGGCCGCGTGCGGGGCGACGTTCACGCCGGCGAGCATCTGGAGCTGGCGGAAAAGGCCGTAATCGAAGGCAATGTCTATTACACCATGATCGAAATGGTCATGGGGGCCCGCGTGAACGGCAAGCTGGTTCGCGAAGAAGAGGGCGAGCGCCGCAACCTGCCTTCACCGGACAAGCGCGACAGAGGTGGCGCCACCAGCGCCGGAGAATCGGGGGCAGCCGGGGAAGAAGTCGAAACTTGACCAAATCGGTGAAGTATTTGATCATGGATTCAGATATCCGGCCTGTTGATGAATTATGAGCGTTCTTGAGAGCAATATCGCACTGACCGACCGAGCCGCATCGAAGGTCCATGAACTGCGCGAAGGCGAGGGTAATGATCGCCTGAAGCTGCGCGTCTATATAACGGGTGGCGGGTGCGCCGGTTTTTCCTATGGTTTCACCTTTGACGAAACGGTGCACGAGGATGACACCGTCGTGGAAAACGGCGATGTCACCCTGGTGGTGGACGCCATGAGCATTCAGTATCTCTCGGGCGCCGAGGTGGATTACGAACAGGTGCTGATGGGGTCGCGCTTCGTGGTGGCCAACCCCAACGCCTCCACCACCTGCGGCTGCGGTTCCTCGTTCGCCGTCTAATTCTGGCCCGCTGCAAAGCCCGGAACTGACGCTGGCGCCCGCCGCCCCGGTCGATGGCGCACCCCGGAAGCCGTTCAGGCTGCTACTATGCCGGTACTGTTCCGGCATAGGGGTGCATCATGGCAAAGGACGTGGATCAAACTGCGGGGGCGCTGCTGGAGGCCCATGTAGCCTTTCTCGTCGAGGAGCTTACGACCGAAAGGTTCGCTGGCCTGCTGGAAGAGGAAGTTGGCCAGGTACTCCAGGATGCCACTCGACTGACGATAAACGAGGTGGTCACTCCTGAGCAGATCCGCACGACGGCCCTGAAGTACGCCGTGGAGTTCGAACCCGCCGGTGCCATTCCCGAGCTTGTAGGCGATATTGCCCGCCAGATCTATGACCATCCGGGGCATGAGGAGTCCACACTCAACGACCTTCTCTCCGATGAGCAGTTCCGGGAATTTCTGGACAAGGCCCTGGAGATGAAGGAGCTGCGTGACCGGGCCATCCATGAAGCGGTGACCAACCCCGTCTACGAAGCCCTGATTTCCGACATTACCTACCAGAGCATTCTGGGCTATATGACCGAAAATCCGGTCACGCGTAACGTGCCGGGAGCTCAGTCCGTAATGAAGCTGGGCAAGAATGTAGCGGACAAGGCCGGCGGTCCGGCCCTCGAAAAAAACCTGAAAGCCTATATCGGCAAGAATCTCAAACCACTTCTGCGCGAGAGCGAGAATTTCCTGCAGAACCAGATGGACGAGCAGCGGCTGCGCGACAGCGCCCATGAAATCTGGGATAACATCAAGAGCCACAAGATCGCCGCCTTCCGGGACTATCTGGGTCAGGGGGATGTGGAGGAATTCTTTGTCATCGGCTACGAGTACTGGAAATCGCTGCGCCAGACGGAGTATTACGCCTCCTGGATCGATACGGGTGTAAACTTCTTCTTCGAAAAGTACGGTGACACCACCCTGAGCGAGATGCTCGACGAAGTCGGTCTGACCCGGGAAATGATTGTCGATGATGCCGTGCGTTTCGCGCCGAGTATCTTGCAGATGCTGCACGACAAGGGCCTGCTGGAAGAAACCCTGCGTCGCCATCTAGCGCGCTTTTATCATTCCGAACAGGTGCGCTCGATTCTGGCAAGCTCTTGAACAACCCCCTGCAGGCTTCAGGCCACGCGCGACAGAGCTTTCCGGCTGGTCCGCACTCATCGTTTCGTTGCCATTTTTTGAAGTGTAGATACACGCTTTCAAAATGGCGCCTGGATTGCGAATGAGCTTGAAAGCATGAGTACGCAACGGGTTGCTCAACAGCCTGCTCTAGTGGAGTAAGCCATGACGGATGATCCCCGATTACCCCGCGACCGCGAACAGGATTATACGCCGGACCTGGCCGAGCGCCGGCGGACCTTTCTCACAGCACAAACCGGCGCCCGCCTGGAGCATACCGCCCGTTTCTCGCTGGACCCGGAGCAACTCCAGGGCAATATCGAGCACTTTACCGGCGCGGCCCAGGTACCACTCGGGGTGGCTGGACCGCTACGGCTGAAGGGTGAACACGCGCGCGGCGATTTCTTCGTGCCCATGGCTACGACCGAGGGTACCCTGGTCGCCAGCTACAACCGCGGCATGCGGCTGGCGCGCGAGGCCGGAGGCATTGTTACCACGGTCATTGATGATGCCATGCAGCGTGCACCTGCGTTCGTTTTTACCGATGCCCGCAAGGCGCGGGATTTCGGCGACTGGGTGGAGGCCAACTTCGAACGTATCCGGGCCGTGGCCGAGGAAACCACCACCAGCGGCCGTTTGCGCGATATCGAGCAATACGCGCAGGGCCGGATGCGCTGGCTGCGTTTCAATTTCACCACGGGTGATGCCGCCGGACAGAACATGGTTAGCAAGGCCGCCCGCCACGCCTGTCACTGGATGATCGATCAGGAGCTGCCCGGGCTGGAGCATTTTACCCTGGCGGCGAATTTCGACACAGACAAGAAACACTCGGCGGTGAATAACCTGCACAGCCGGGGCAAGCGTGTCGTGGCTGAGCTCACCCTGCCCGAGCACGTGGTGCGCGAGGTCATGAAGGTGACCCCGGAGGCGCTTCACCATCAGCGCCAGCTGTCCAACATGGGCGCGCTCCTGGGTGGTTCGGTGAATAACGGGGCGCACTTTGCCAATGCGCTTGCCGCCATTTTTATCGCCTGTGGGCAGGACGTCGCCAATGTGGCCGAATCCTCGGCCGGATTCGTCCAGGGCGAGTTGCGCCCCAACGGCGATTACTGGTTTTCCGTCACCATCCCTTCGCTGATCGTGGCGACCTATGGCGGTGGTACCGGACTACCCACCCAGCGCGAATGCCTGGATATGATGGACTGCTACGGCGAGGGCAAGGCCTGCCGACTGGCGGAGATCGTCGCCGGCGTCGTCCTCTGCGGGGAGCTCTCGCTTAGCTCGGCCATCGTGGCAGACGAATGGGTAGCCAGTCATGACCAGCACGGCCGGAACCGGCCCTGATTCGTCGCTTGCCCTTGTCGCGACAATGGTCGAGACTCGCGTCAGCAAAAGAGGAGGCTCAGGATGCGTGCGTTACAGGTCGAGCAATTCGGTGATCCGTCCACTTCCTTGAAGGTAGCCCAGGTGGATGAAGGCTCTCCCGGTAAAAGCGAGGTCAAGGTTCGTGTCGCCGGTGTCGGAGTGGGCTATTTCGACGGACTGCTTATAAAGGGCGAGTATCAGATTCAGCCGCCTTTGCCCTTTACGCCCGGCAGTTCCTTCGCCGGAGTGGTGGAGGAAGTGGGCGCAGCGGTGACCCGATTCGAGCCGGGGGATCACATTGCGGCCTTCACCCTGCTCGGCGCCATGGCGGAAAAAATCACTCTGTCCGCCGACACCTGTATGCCCCTGCCGGCGGCCGTGCCGCTGGAAGACGCCGCCAATTTCCTGATCCCCTATGCGACGGCGCTTTATGGCCTGCGCGAAATAGGCCATCTTCAGCCGGACGAAACTGTGTTGGTGCTGGGCGCTTCCGGCACCACGGGAACAACGGCGATCGAGGTGGCCCGGGCCATGGGTGCGCGTGTCATCGCCTGCGCCTCCACGGAAGAAAAACGCGCGCGCTGTGAAGCGGCCGGGGCGAACGTCACCGTCGACTACACCCAGGAGAACTGGCGCCAGACGGTCAAGAGCGCCGCCGGCGGACGGGGTGTGAATGTGGTCTATGATCCCGTGGGCGGGGATCTGGCCGAACCGGCCCTGCGTTGCCTGGCGCCCGCTGGACGCTTTCTCGTGGTCGGCTTCGTCACCGGCATTGCCGCAATCCCCTTGAATCTCCCCCTGCTGAAACGCATCAGCATTTCCGGTGTCAACTGGGGAGGAGAGGTAATGGAAAATCCCGCGGTGGTGCCGCCTGTGCTTGAGCAACTGGTGGACTGGACCCTGGAAGGTCGGCTCCGGGCCGCGCCGCACCAGGTTTATAGTCTGGACGAGGCCGGGGAAGCTTTCAGCGCGATTTTCGAGCGGCGCTCCGCTGGCAAGGTGGTAATTCAGCCCTGAATGCTGGCTGGCGTTGTAACAAAAAAGGCATGAAATTGTAATGTCAATGACTCGGCAGGCAGCCAGAATGCGTTCATGAATCTGGAAAAACTGCGTCCCCTGCAACGAATGACGGCTTATGACACGCGGGCACTACACTGGGTGCTGCTGCGTCCGGGCCGGACGCGTCTCGCACGCCTGGCCCGGTTCTGCTCGCGTTTCGGCGATGGGCCCACCTATGCCGTTATCGGCCTCTTGCTCTTCTATGCCGAGCCCATTAGCGGACCGCTGTTTTTCGTCCAGGCGCTGGCGGCATTCCTGCTGGAGTTGCCGATCTATATCGTGCTCAAGCAGCTGGTTCGCCGGCGGCGACCTGCAGATCTGCCCGATCCGCTGGAGGCGCTGATCCGGCCCTCCGACCGTTTCAGCTTCCCGTCGGGACATACCGGAGCGGCCTTTCTCATGGCCACGCTCATCACTATTCACTATCCGCTTTGGGCGCTGGCGGCCTATCCGCTGGCGTTGATGATCGGTTCCTCGCGTGTGGTGCTGGGCGTACATTACCCCAGCGACATTGTCGCCGGGGCTATCCTGGGCGCCTCCTGTGCCATATTGATCCTGCCGCTGACCGCCTAAGCCTCTTCCAGCTCCGCACTTGCGCTGGCGGGGCACTGCACGAAGCGATGCTTGCGGGTGTCCACCCGACGAGTGCGTAGCCAGTACTTCCAGGTGGAAAAGGGCCACAGGGCCACATTGCGGCCGTCTTCCTGCTGGTACCAGCTTTGGCAGCCCGAGGTCCAGACCGTGCCCTCGATGTTGTTCTGCACCTCTTCGTCGAATGCATCAAGCGCTTCCTGGTGGGTATCAATGTAGTCTGCCTGCTTGTCATTCAGCAGTTGCAGGCACTCGATGATGTAGCGCACCTGGCACTCGATCATGAAGATGATGGAGTTGTGGCCCAGCCCGGTGTTGGGGCCTACCAGCAGATAGAAGTTGGGGTAGTTGGGCACAGTGATGCCCAAATAGGCTCTCGAGGCGTCGGCCCAGTCGTCCTGGAGGCGATGACCCTTCCGGCCGGTAATCTCGAAATCCCGCATGTACTGGCGCGGATCCACCACGAAACCGGTGCCGAGGATAATGCAGTCCGCCGGCAGCTCCTCACCGTCCCGGGTTATCACGCTGTTCTCGCGGATTTCGGCAATGCCGCTGGTGTGAAGATCCACATTGTCCCGATTGAAAGTAGGGTAGTAGTCGTTGGAGATGAGGATGCGCTTGCAACCCATGGTGTAGCTGGGCGTGAGCTTGCGCACGGTTTCCTTGTCCTTGACTTCCCGACGTATGAAGAGCTTGGTTAGCTGTTGTAGCCCCTTGGCCAGCGAGGGGTGGAAAACAGGCCAGACGCGGGACTCGTTGGTCCAGTAAAGACGGGCCCGGTGCAGCTTGCGCAGCAGCGGGAAGCGCCGGAAGATCTTCTTCTCGATTTCCGGATAGGTACGCGTGTCCCGGGGAATGATCCACGCCGGGGTGCGTTGCATCACATGAAGCTTGCCCGCCTGCTTTGCCACTTCCGGCACATACTGAATGGCGCTGGCGCCGGTGCCGATGGAGACGACATTCTTGCCGTGGAGATCATAGTCGTGATCCCAGCGCGCCGAATGGAAGACCTTGCCCTGGAATTTGTCCAGGCCGGGAATATCCGGGTAGGACGGTTCGTGCAACGGGCCCGTGGCCAGCACGAAATGCCGGGTGGTATAGACGTCGCCGTTTTTCGTGGTCACGGTCCAGACGCCGCGGTTTTCGTCGAAATGGGCGCCGTTGACTTCCTGGTGGAAACGGATGAAGGGCCGAATGCCGTATTCATCGGTGGTGTTCTCGATGTAGTTGCGGATCTCCTGCTGCCCGCCGTAGCGGTAGCTCCAGTCCGGTTTGCCGGCAAAGGAAAACGAATACATGTGCGACTGGACGTCGCAGGCTGCTCCCGGATAGGTATTATCCCGCCAGGTACCGCCCACTTCGCCGAATTTCTCCAGAATGACGAAATTCTCGATACCTGCGTCGCGCAGTTTGATGGCCATGCAGAGACCGCCGAAGCCGGCGCCCACGATGACCGCATCAAGGGAACGTTGCTCCGGTTTCTGAATGGGCGGCTGGCTGGTCATAAGCACCTCTCGAATCATTTTGCGGTCTTGGTATTGATCTTTCTGTACTCTAGGTGCTTTCAGCCGGCGTCGATATGCTAGCCTGACAGTATGAATTGATGTTTTCGGCCACTTTTCATGAGCACTCGTTCCATACTCGGTCTGGTATACACCCTGGAGGGACTGCGCGCGCAGGGTGAGGATCCGGACCCCGTTCTGGACCGCCACGGGCTGGATCCGCAACGGCTGGACCCGGCCGCGGAAATTGATCGGGGCCTGGAGCTGCGCATCTACACCGAGCTGGCCGAGAACCTCCGGGATCCGATGGCGGGGCTGAAAGCGGGCACTTACTTCAGCCTGGCGGGCTACGGCCCCTTCACCATGCTTCTGATGACCTGCCGCAATGCCTGGCATGCCTTCCAGATGGGAGTGAACTACCGCGAGCTTACCTATGTGTTCAGCGAGCTGGCGCTTACGCCCGGGGAGGGCTACAGTGCACTGGAGTTGCATCCTCTTCCCCTGCCATCAGCGGCCTACCGGTTTCGGGTGGACGGCGAGATGTCCGGTACCTTTCAGCTGGCCATGGATCTGGAAAAGAACCTGAATCTGAGCATGACGCCCCGGGCCGTGGAGTTCTGCTATCCGGAACCACTGCAGAAGGTGGCCTATGAAGAGCACTTTGGCTGCCCTGTGCATTTCGGCAGTGATTTGTGCCGCTTCTGGATCAATAACGATTATCTGACCAAACCCTTTCCCACAGCCAACGAGACCGCCCACGAGATGTACCGCGCCCAGTGCGATCAGCTGCTGGCCCGGCGCGAGGCATCCGGCTCTGATCTCACGGATCAGGTGCGGCGCTACCTGGAAATGTTCCGGGGGGATTTCCCTGCAGCCGAGGACGCGGCCCGGCTGGCGGGGTTGCCCGAGCGCAGTTTCCGGCGTCGGTTGAGCGAGGAGGGCGCCTCCTTCCGGGCGCTGCTGGAAGAAGTGCGGTTCCGCCAAGCCTGTGAG
>CAYPKI010000146.1:0-7198 GCA_964411265.1 uncultured Alcanivorax sp.
CGCCCACCGTTCGGATACGGGGATTGGAGGTGCGGCACAAATGATCAACGACAATGCCGCCGTGTTCGCCTGGTTCCAGACCCATCTCGCGCGCCAGGCCGTCACGCGGACGAATACCCGCGGAAAACACCACCATGTCCGCTTCGAGCTGATCATCACCGGCTTGCATGCACAGGTTGAGCTCATAACCGTCGCGGATGGTTTCCGTCTTGAAGCCGGTGTGGACATGGACGCCCAGCTCGTCCACTTCCTTTTGCAGCAAGTTCGCGCCAGCCTCGTCCAGCTGCGCGGGCATCAACTGCGGCGCGAACGCCACCACATGGGTTTCCAGCCCCGGCAAACGAAACGCCTTGGCCGCTTCCAGGCCCAGCAAACCGCCGCCGACTACGATACCGCGGCGCGCGGTCTTGGCCTTGGCTTCAATGGATTCCAGGTCCTCAACGGTGCGATAGACCCGGCAATCTTCGGCATCACTGTTCGGCAACGGCGGAACAATGGGATAGGAACCCGTAGCGAGCACCAGTGCGTCATACTGGATGGGCGTGCCGCTTTCCGCCGTCAGCGTCTGTTCGTTGCGGTCGACATGCGTCACTGGATCGCCCGGATGCAGAATTACACCCTGTTCGCGGTACCACTGCTCGTGGGCCAGACTCAGTTCATCCGGGCCGCGGCCGTCAAAGTATTCGGAAAGATAAACGCGGTCATAGGCCGGCTGGGGCTCTTCGCCAAACACATGGATGGCCCACCCCGCATAGTGGTCCACCATGACGTTGCCCACCACCAGGGTGCGCTTGTGGTGAATCTCGGTGCTGCTGTCGTGTGCTGTACCGATGGCGCGGCCTCCTCTTGTCGTGCCGACTGCCTGTTTCCGCAGACGGCACTGTCCCGCATCCACTCTTTCTGCCCACGGGCAATCAAGTTTCGTGCCAGAAGGGATACACCCGTGTGGCAGGGATCTGGCGGAGCAGCGCGGCCGTCACCCGGGTGGGTAGCCACAGAAATCGGGATCAAGGCCTTTTTGCGCCACGGATTGGTGCACCGGTGGCGAATCGAGGCCCGCCCGGTTTCCCGGTTGCAACGTCAAGTGCCCGCCATGCCGGTACGGAACGGCTGTTGCAATCGGACTGGCACGGCTATTGCTTTGTCTACGCCGGGGTCGATGGCCCCGGAGTCATGCCCGGTTAAACGGGTAAATGAAGTGAAAGGGCTGATCCGTAACCCGGCTCTTTCGGCCGCGATGACCAATGGAGGTCAAAGACAATGTCGTATCTGCAACCATCCGAATTCGTCACCAAGCTGGTAGACCAGGGCGAGTCCAAGGTCTACATGGGCGAGCGGGACACGATGATCCGCGCCTTTATGGCCGGGGCCACGCTGGCACTGGCCGTCATTTTCGCTGTGTCAGCCGCAGTCAATACAGGGAATTTTCTGATTGGGGCACTGATTTTCCCGGTCGGATTTTCCATGCTCTATTTGATGGGTTATGACCTGCTGACCGGGGTTTTCACCATTGTGCCCATAGCGTGGCTGGATAAACGGCCCGGCGTCACACTGCCACGCATGCTCAAGTGCTGGGGCCTTGTGGGTCTGGGCAACCTGGCGGGATCGCTTTTTATTGCCTTTTTCGGTTTCCTGTACTTTACCAACGGCTTCAATGCCGAGGTTAACGAGATTGGACAGAAAATGATGGCCGTGGGCGAATCCCGTACAAGCATGTACTCGGATGCCGGCTTCTGGGGCTGGATTCATCTTTTCATGCGCGGCATGTTCTGTAACTGGATGGTCTCCATGGGCGTGGTCGGTGCGAGCATTTCCACCACGGTACCGGGCAAGATCATGGGCATGTGGATGCCGATCATCGTGTTCTTCTATCTCGGGTTCGAGCACTCCGTAGTGAATATGTTCCTGTTCCCGATCGGCCTGATGATGGGCGCCGATTTCACGCTGGCGGACTACCTCATCTGGAACGAGATCCCGACGGTGCTGGGGAATCTCGCTGGCGGTCTGGTTCTGGTCGGTGTCGTGCTCTACACCACCCATGTGCGCACTCAGCCGAAGAAAGACCTGTCCTGAGGCGTTGAAAACGAGCTACCCTCGAGTAGCTCGTGCGAATTCAGCCGGTGCCGGGCTTCCCCGCGCACCGGTCTTTCTGTCTCGTCCGGGCGGGGAGCTGTCATGACAAAGCAATTGCAGGTTTCGCTAGGCCAGTGCTCGGCCGCGGGCGTAAAGGAAATCAACCAGGATTTCCACAGTGCTTGCACGCCCCGGGAGCCCCAAAAGGACACCAAAGGCATTGCCGCCGCCGTTGCGGACGGCATCGGCACCAGCGATGTCAGCCAGATCGCCAGCGAAGCGGCGGTCACCGGCTTCCTGGAAGATTACTTTTCCACCTCGGATGCGTGGTCCGTGAAAAAGTCCGCGCAACGGGTTCTGATGTCCATCAACTCCTGGTTGTATTCGCAAACACGCAACAGCCAGTACCGCCACGACATGGACCGGGGCTATGTATGCACCTTGAGCGCCGTGGTCTTCAAGGGCGCCCTGGCTCATGTTTTTCATGTCGGCGATAGCCGTGTCTATCGTCGGGCGGGAAAAACCCTGGAGCAGCTAACCAGTGATCACCGTATTCACATTACCTCAGGCGAGAGCTACCTGGGTACGGCACTCGGTGCCCGCGAGAATGTGGAGATCGAGTATCAGTGCCTGAAACTCGACCAGGGCGATACTTTTGTTCTGACCACGGACGGAGTTCACGAGTTTGTCCGTCCGGAGAGCGTGACCCGGATCATCGACGAGTACGCTACGGCTCTGGAGGAGGCGGCGCGCCTGATTGTGCAACAAGCGCTCGAGCACGGCAGCGACGACAATCTCACGGTGCAGATTGTGCGGGTCGACGCACGCCCCGAGCCGGGTCCGTCGGCGATTGATCAACAGATGGCGGAGTTGCCCTTTCCGCCGCTGCTGGCGCCACGCATGGAGTTCGACGGGTACCGGATCGTGCGCAGCCTCCACGCGAGTAACCGCAGCCACGTCTATCTGGCCGTGGATCTGGACACGGGTGATCAGGTTGCGCTCAAGACCCTGTCGACCGAGATGGAGCAGGATCGGGCCCAACTCGAGCGCTTTTTCATGGAAGAATGGATTGCACGGCGTGTGGACAGCCCCTATGTGCTGCGCGCCTTGCCCCCCGAACGCCGCCGTAATTATCTTTACACTGTCATGGAGTACATTGAAGGGCAGACGTTAACCCAGTGGATGCGGGATCATCCGTCGCCGGATCTGCCAACGGTGCGCGCGATCGTGGATCAGATCGCCCGGGGTCTGCGGGCGTTTCATCGCATGGAGATGGTGCACCAGGATTTGCGTCCGGATAACGTGCTCATTGACGCGACAGGGACGGTCAAGCTGATCGATTTCGGGGCCACGCGTGTAGCCGGCCTGCAGGAAACCTTTCCGGATGACGGCCCGGAAATGATGCCGGGGACCATGCAGTATTCGGCACCGGAGTATTTTCTCGGCGGAGGGGGAACGCCGCGCTCGGACATCTTCTCACTCGGCGTCATTACCTACCAAATGGTATCGGGGCAATTGCCCTATGGCACGGCGGTGGCCGGAACCCGGACCCGGCGGGAGCAACAACGTCTGAGCTACCATTCCGTATTGCCGTACAACCCGGAATTGCCCTTCTGGATCGACGGTCCACTGCGCCGGGCGCTTCATCCCGAACCGGAAAGGCGCTACGAAGCTCTGTCCGAGTTTCTGTTCGACCTGGAGTACGGGCGCGGTTATGGACCCGAACAGCCCCGGCCGCCGCTGCTTGAGCGCAACCCGTTGGTGTTCTGGCAGGGAATTTCATTGATTCTGGCCGTGGCCGTGGTGGTTCTGCTTGTCATGAACCTCAACTGAGGGGCGCACGCGGGTTGCACCCTGAGCGAGCCGGTGGCGCACCCCTATGGCGCATGCTCAGCGCGCCGCCTCCATGAACGCGTGCTCACGCTCCCGGTCGATTCCCCCGGGTTTGGCATGGTGGTTGCAATGGCCGGGTAGTGGTTACGGCGATCCCTGGCCGTGACTGGTGGCCAAACCAACCGAGGAGCATTTGCCATGAACAAGCTCGAGATGACGGAAACCATTATGGCGCGCAAGGCCAAGACTGGTATGAGCTGGGCCGAACTCGCGGACAAGGTGGGGTTGAACCCGGTGTTCGTCACGGCCGCCTGTCTGGGGCAATGCAGCATGCCCGAGGAGTATGGACGAAAACTGGTGGATGCTTTGCAGCTGCCGGACGAAACCGTGGCGGCACTGGCCGTCTGCCCGAACAAAGGCACTGATGTCACCGTTCCCACGGATCCTCTGATTTATCGTTTCTACGAGATCATGCAGGTCTACGGCACCTCCATGAAGGAGGTGATTCACGAGCAATTCGGTGACGGCATTATGTCCGCCATTGATTTTACCCTGGACGTGGACCGCCAGGAGGATCCCAAAGGTGACCGTGTGGTGGTGACCATGAACGGCAAATTCCTCCCGTACAAGATCTGGTAGCAGGCCGGAAGGACGCCGTTCGGCGTCCTACACCATTAACAGCAGCCCGGCCGGCGGCGGGACGGGCTGCATCCCCCCCATCGTTTCGCAGTGGCCTGAAATCCCGATCTCTTTATCCAGGTATCGGTGGAACGAATAAGCTGTTCGCACGGACAGGCAATTCTTTTCATGGCCCGGTTTGGTGGCAGAACTATTCCGCCCGGCGTTATCATCAATCTCCCCAACCGAAGGCGTTGCGACGGGAAAAGATCGGGTGGCGCCATGGATACGGAAGTCGAGCTGCTCAAGGACATGGTCGCGGCTCTCCCGGACCCCGTGTTCGTCCTCACGGAGTCGGGACGTTATGCGGCCATGGCGGGCGTGCATGATGCCGGGTGTTACCACGATGGCTCGGACCTAGGCGGTGTGAATCTTTACGAGGTACTGCCTCCCGAAAAAGCGGACTGGTTTCTGGAGCAGATCCAGCGAACACTGGAAGAAGGCGGCATGCGCACCGTCGAATACACGCTCGGCGCGAACGAAGTCAGGGGGGTAAACGCCCCATCCGGTCCAAGCGAGACCACTCATTTCGAGGGCGATATCCAGCCCCTGGGCAAGCATTACAAGGGCGAGCGTGCCGTGGTCTGGCTGGCGCGGAATGTCAACCGCCGTCATGCTCTGGAAAGCCGATTGCGGCACATGAGCGAAACTGATTCGCTCACGGGCACGTTCAACCGGCGCAAGCTCATGGAGGAACTGGAATCGCGCCTCGCGGAGTTTGAGCGCTACGGCCAGCCCTGTGCCCTGATCACTCTTGATATCGACCGTTTCAAGTCCATCAATGACTCCTACGGCCATGGCGTGGGTGACGAAGTGCTGCGCCGGATCACGGCCATTTGCGGCCGGCAGTTGCGCGAACCCGATATTCTGTGTCGCATCGGCGGCGAAGAGTTTGCCGTACTGGCACCCGGTACGGACATGACAGCGGCGGCGCAGCTGGGCGAGCGACTGCGCTATGCCATCGCGCAGCAGGCGCCCGGGGCAGCGTCCGAAAGCGAAGCCGTGACGGTCAGCGTGGGGGTCAGCGCATTCGTAAACGGGGACGCGGACGTGGAAGAAGTGATGCGCCGGGCGGATAATGGCCTCTACGGGGCCAAGAATGACGGCCGAAATCAGGTCCGCGTCGTAACCGGATAACCGGTTCGCGTGCGTAAGGGCATGCGTCGTCCAAAGGCCGGTCTGTCTATCGCCTGCGGCCGGCGATAATGCACTTCAGGTGTTCCAGGTCTGGCCATTCACCTTCATTGAAAATCTTTTCGACGTCTTCGACTACGGTCGCAAACTCATGGACCAGCTGGGCGCGCACTTCTCCGATTTTGGCCGGTACGGACAATCCTGCGCGCTTACCACGTTGGACCTGGACCCTTTCAAGGAAGTAAACGACCGCTACGGCCAGGGTGTGGGTAACGAGGTGCTTTGTCGCATCGCCGATAGCTGCCACCCGATGTTGCGGGACCCGGATGTGTTCTGCCGGATTGGCGGTGAGGGATTCGCCCTGCTCGCGCCCGGCATTGACCTGCCGGCCGCGCGGCAACTGGGTGAGTGCGTCCGCAAGGCTATCGCCGGACATGAGCCGGATCACTCGCAGCCGGGGCGGATCGTGACGGTTAGTGTGAGTCTGAGCACCTTCTTGCCCGGCGACGACCACAGCGAAGACGTCATGATTCGCGCGGACAATACCCGCTATAAGGCCAAGCGCACCGATCGCAATGGGGTGCTGGTGTAGATTGCGTGCAACGGCTGTCCTGGTCATGGCTTCGCGCACGACAGGTCAGTGCTGCGTTCTGGATACCACCCATCAGCCGCGGGTCCGGCATCCAGGAAGCTGCTGGAAAATCCCTGCGCACTCAGCGTGGCCCGGAGTGTGCAACAGATGGGCGCTTCAGGTCGCGCCCTGCGGGGCTTTCAGGCTGGCCCGCAGTCACCGTTGCCATTTTCCGACGGGTAGACCACCCGCGTTCAAAACGGCGCCTCGATTGCGAACCAGCCTCAAGGCCTGGGTACGCAACGGGTTTTTCAACAGCCTGCTAGCCACGCGACCCTTTTCGGCGTACTGTCAAAGTAGGCATGTTGCTTATGGGGTTGGCGCTATGCGGCGACGCGGGAACCATCTTCACGACATCTTCCGGAACCTGCGCCCGGAGCCCATGGCGACCCCGTACGACTCGCCTGTGCGCGTGATCCGCGCCGCTGGCCTCGCGCCGAAAGCCGTGCCGGCTGCCTTAAGCCGGAACATGGTCCCCGCATCTGGTTACGCAAGTCGTGGCCCATGCTGAATTCATCGAAACACGGCAGGACAAAACCGGCACCCGGAATCGGCACGCTCTGTCGCTTTTGGTGACAAGGCTTGAGCCAGCCGCAAGACGGAATTTTTCGACCCGGCCGGGCGTACCGGCCGGGATGTTTGGAATTGCCAGGGGAATTGAACCATGGACACCGCCCCCCATCTCGCCCAAACCAATCTGGTCGAAGCGGCCTTTCTGGCCCATAGAAATCCCGTTTTCGTTGTGAGCTGGAAGACACGTTGTGTTCTCGCCGCCAGTGATAGTATTGGTCCCGTTTTCGGCTGGTGGCCCGAGCAAATCCGGGATTGCACGCTGGGGTTTCTCTACCC
>CAYPKI010000147.1:0-2754 GCA_964411265.1 uncultured Alcanivorax sp.
TGTCAGCCAACACGGCCCGGGGGAAGGGCCCGGCGCATAAACGTGCGAGTCATTTATCTCCGTTACCAAAAGACTACAGCAGCGGGCCGCCGGGGGGCTGGTTGTCAGGCATCCTGTTAAAAAACTTTCCTGCACTTCTCGTGGGTCGGCAAATCCGGCCGTGGCGCGGCATGCAGCGCTTTCAGCGCCATGGAGGGTGGCATGTCCGGGTGGCGAATTTTGCCGGGGTGAGCGGCGGCCCATTAGGAGTGCAGGGGAGCCACTTTTTTGGCTTTTTGGGCTTGGCCAAAACCACCGCTACCCGCCAATTGCTCGCGCAGCGCGCGGGGATAACTGGGCCGTGCTGGTCAACGTGTTCAGCGAAACGGGCGTGGACGGGGCTTTGCCGAATGATCCCGTGGGCTGGGATACCCAGCTCGACAACGAGCGCACGCTGCAACTGTCCTATGACCGGCAGTGGCGCATGATTCACCTTGGCGGTGGATTCACCGTGGCGGTGATGTAGTGTAAGAGTTCACACCGACTTCCGGCACCACCATCGGCAATGCACGCACGGACGTTCAAGGCGGCGGCTCCGGCTACCCGCGAGAATCGCATTCCCGATCCCGGGCGGAATCTGCTGGGGCGACTTGAAGACAGATGGTAGTTTGCTTGCTAACGCAGCGTTAGATCGACTCCAGAATTGATAAAGCCTCGGGCATTATTCCCCTCTTAGCAACTGGTTTCTATCCGGACCCTCATTACCGTCTTTCTGATTCTGACGGCACTGGGGCCATCCCCCCGTTTTTCCTCTCGATGCTGTTATACTCCGTTTGAACAGCCTGTCGATCAAATGACCCTGCCTCTGTGTAAGACTGCAACATCGGATGGCCTTCCAACTATCCTGACCATAGCGACGAATGCCATGCATTTCGTTTAAGTCACCGGTTTATCTCGATTCAGATTGGGACTCACAGGCAGGCAGGCTAACGCAGGGGGTCAATCTCGCGTCCCAGTTCGGTAAAATTCAAGACGGTAATGAGCGCTGAGCGGCAGTCTTCCTGGCGCGCGTGTAACGAATCAACCCCCCAGCCGTAACCACGTGAACCTGCCGATCGGACAGGTGGTGGGTCAGTGCGTAACGTTCGTCGCGGCTAATATTGTAGGCTTCGATCGCGCCACCGGTCGCCAGCGCATCGCGCAGGCCGTCAAGAATGAGGCAATCGTCGCGGCCAATGCGCTCATAATCCGCTTGATCCTGAAAATTCAACGGCAGGACGCCGAAGTTAATCAGGTTTTGCCAGTGGATACGCGCAAAGGACTTGGCCAAAACGGCCTTAACGCCCAGATAGGCAGGTGCAATAGCGGCGTGTTCACGACTTGAGCCCTGGCCATAGTTGTCGCCACCGACGACCAGCGAACCGGCGCTCTGGTATTCCATAGCGCGGTCGTGGTAGTCCTTATCCAGCCGCGAGAAAGTAAAGGTGCTGATGGCAGGTATATTGCTTCTAAACGGTAGCACCTTGGCACCAGCTGGCATAATCTCGTCAGTCGACACATCGTTACCCGCTTTAAGGAGCACAGGCCCCTCAATCCGGTCGTCCAACGGCTCGAACTCCGGCAGGCTGACAATGTTCGGGCCCTTTTCAAGCGCCCTAATGGCATTGGCATCGGAGGACGGCGGGTACATCATATCGACAGCGCCCGTTCCCCCCCTGGGCTCCTGAAACCTGGGGCAAGACTGCTCCATGGTACGCGGGTCGGTGATATAACCTGTAAGTGCCGATGCCGCTGCTACCTCCGGACTGCAGAGGAATACGGCATCTTCCTCAGTACCGGAGCGACCGGGGAAGTTACGCGGCACCGTGCGCAGGCTGTTACGCCCCGTCGCTGGCGCCTGCCCCATGCCGATACAGCCATTGCATCCGGTTTGGTGCAGGCGCGCACCCGCGGCGATCAGATCACCCAGAGACCCGAGCTCTACCATCTGTTGCAGGATCTGACGCGAGGTAGGATTAATGTCGAAGGAAACCCCCTCGGCAATACGCTGCCCCTGAACAATTGCGGCGGCTATCCCGAAGTCTCTTAGTCCGGGATTGGCGGAGGAGCCGACATAGGCCTGGAAGACCGGCTTGCCAGCGACTTCACGCACCGGGACAACGTTGTCAGGGCTGCCCGGCAGTGCGATCAACGGCTCCAGAGAGGATAAATCGATGTCGTCAGTGATGTCGTAGGTGGCACCGGCGTCGGCCTGCAGTTCAACCCAATCGCTTTCGCGTCCCTGCTGTCGCAGGAAGTCGCGGGTCATGTCGTCTGAAGGGAAAACGGTTGCTGTTGCTCCCAGTTCGGCCCCCATGTTCGCTATAACATGTCGATCCATGGCGCTGAGTTCGGCAAGTCCTGGACCGTGGTACTGGATAATGCGCCCCTTGCCGCCGGAGACCCCGTGGCGGCGCAGCATCTCCAGGATGACGTCCTTGGCGCTGACCCAGTCCGGGAGTGTGCCGGTTAACCGCACTCCCATGACCTCTGGCATCCGCATATGAAAAGGCTCGCCTGCCATGGCCATGGCCACTTCAAGCCCGCCAGCGCCAATAGCCAGCATGCCGAGCGAGCCGGCGGCGCAGGTGTGGCTATCCGAGCCGAGAAGACTCTTACCCGGAACACCCAGGCGCTCCATATGCACGGGGTGACTCACGCCATTACCAGGGGGACTGAACCAAAGGCCATACTTTTTGGCCGCGCTGGCCAGGAATACGTGATCATCCGGATTAC
>CAYPKI010000147.1:2764-3105 GCA_964411265.1 uncultured Alcanivorax sp.
GTCCTGAATCAGGTTGTGATCCACGTACTGCGCGGAGACCTCGGTCTGGACCCGCTCCAGGCCCAGCGCCTCGAATTCCAGCATCACGAGGGTGCCTGTCGCGTCCTGGGTGAGGGTCTGATCGATCCGCAGTCCGATCTCTTCGCCCAACGCCATCTCGCCTTCCATCAAATGGTGGGCGATAAGTTTCCGGCAAACATTCTGTGCCATGGTCGTTACTCCTGTTCTGGTCAACCCGGATCGGACACCCGTTTAGCAGGCTGTTGAAAAACCCTGTACGTGCTCAGCGTGGCCTGAAGCGTGCAGCTGGTGTACTTGGTTGCGACGGACAGGGTGATTCC
>CAYPKI010000147.1:3115-7148 GCA_964411265.1 uncultured Alcanivorax sp.
GCCTGAGCGCGTACAGGGTTTTTCAACAGCCTGTTAGCCAGCAACAACGATTGCATGCGCCCTCGGGCTTAACCCGTAAACGGTGGCATGGAACCGATCACTTTGTACTCCCTCTCAATCAATTGAATGGTGCCCTATGGGCCGTTTTGCCGCCTTTATAACGCTGTGGACGAGGCTATCGACGTTTCGATGCGCCGGAGGAAGATTCCATTACAGTTTACAGAAGCCCCAGCGCCAGCTTGGCCTCTTCACTGACCATGTCAAAGGTCCAGGGCGGGTCAAAGACAATGGCCACCTCGGCGTCTTCCACGAACGGAACCTCCGTCAGCCGGTTACGGGCATCGTCGGCGATCACATCGCCCATGCCGCACCCCGGCGAGGTCAGCGTCATCCTCAGATACACGGAATTTTTTTCCGCATGGACGGTGAGCTCGTAGACAAGGCCGAGCCTGACGATGCTCACCGGGATCTCGGGGTCATACACCTGCTCCAGCGCCTGCCAGCACTGATCCTCGCTGATCTGTCCGTCTTCCGGCGTTTCAAATATGGCCACATCGCTACGCAGGCCAACCTTGCCCGCTTCTTCGGGCGGCAGACGGTAAAGATTGCCAGCGTGCTTCACAGTCACACTGCCGCCGAGCGCCTGGGTAACGGAGACCTCTGCGCCCTCGGGCAGCGTGACCTCATCGCCATGGGGCACGCGCTGGGCCACACAGGCCATCGGCAGGGCCAACTCGGTCGGAGGCTTCGCCGGTTCCTGAGTGTAGGGAGCCCTGATGGTCAGCGTTTCGGTACCGCTCGCCGTATCAAGGTCAATGCGACTCTCCCTGAGATAGGGAAGGCTTGGCGTATCCAGATAGAGCGTGAAGTCGTCAAACGTCAGCCATGTATCGCTGATTTCCTCTTCGCCGGGAGGACAGAAGACCAGACAAGCCCCCGCGTTCGATGTCCCGCCATTCTCAACAAACATCCGCGCCGCTATGCCTGGAGTCTCCTGTTCCGCCAGCAGTCTCGACAGGTAATCCCGCGCCGCCTCTCTGACTTCTACATCAATACTCATGCCACCGATTCCTTCAACCTGAATCTGCCTGGATTTCAGCTATCGCCGCACTAAGACTGTGGGGGCCGGCACACCCATGGGCCAATCGAATCCGTAGCGTGCCCATTGAGCTTCCTGCCCATAACGGTCGTTCATCCGTTGCTGAACGCTTGCAGCGCGTTCGTGGAAGTTAGCTCCTGACCAGGTCTCAATCCAATTCCTGAAAGGATAACCCCTGGGTCACCGCTCACTCGATTGCCGCACTTCCGCTCGGTCTGGACGTAGCGGATGACGCCGGGCTCCCGGGCCGTCATCAGATCCGGCAAAACCGGACAGGCTTGCGTCCAACACATACCGACTGTAAGCCGTAAATATCCATTGCCCCGTTCTCTTCAACCCGGTTCAAAGTAGACGCACAGCGCATTCGGGTCTTCGATCTGCGTGGCCTGTTCTTCGAGCAGGCAGGCCCCTGCAGTCAAATCGTTCTCGCCTGGCGCAAAATGGATGCAGTCGTGGCAGCACCCAAAGCAGGGGTGCTCGCCCGTTTCCGCAAGACGGCAGGACAGTTGCCCGATCAAGCGTCCCAGGGTTTCTCTCTGTGTTTCGGGCAGACCCTGCACCGCGTTTTGAAGTCGCAGAACCGGATCGTTCAGCGCCATCCACTCACCCGCTTCGGTCAGCGAAAAACACACGCTCCGTCCATCGCGACTGTCTTTTTCGCGCTGCGCGAGCCCTGCTGACGCCAGCGACTTGAGCGTCTGCGAGGCAGTACCACGAGTGCTTCCATGAAACTCAGCAAAAGCCGAGGGCTTGCGCGATATCGCGTTCGAACGCGCGAGGAACCGCATCGCGGCCCACTGGGCCGCGCTCAGTTCATGTTCAACACCACCTTCCGCGCTGCAGCTTTGCCAGGCGAGATGGATGAGGCGGTCGGCGATAATGGCACTGGCGTTGTTACTCATAGATCAATAATAGCGAAACGAAACTAGATTGACAAAGCAGAATCGTTCATCAGGTTTTGCGGCGGAATTATAAAGAGGGGCTGATCAGGGGTTTGGTCCGCAGCCGTTACCTGCAACCGGGAAGGGGGTCGGCAGGAAAAAGCAGACCGGGAACGGGGGCTGTCGCGGTGTCTTGAAAGCAACTAACGGGCTCGATCGCCCCATCAGCTGTTTCACCCGGCCAGAGTCCGATCCAGCCCACGCGCGAGCATTTCGACGACGAACAGCCTGTTGAAAAACCCTGTACGCGCACAGGGTTTTTCAACAGCCTGCTGATATGTTTTGACCTGTCAACGGTTGATTTGCCGCGGTGTTCGAATACGCTCCTTCCCGGGTTTGCGGGGCGCTTGCCAGGCGCGTTGGGTCAGGGCACAGCCGAGCAGTCTGCGACGGTGGATCATGCTGATATGCGTGGATTGGTTACCGACCTGACCTCACTTACGTCGCGGAGCTAGCCTTTCTCTAAGAGCAGGGCTCATCGGCCGGAATACCCCTTTGGGGATTATCCGCTTGGCCGATGCCGGTATAGCAGGCACAAGGGTTCTCCTCACCGGCCGACCGTGCCCTGCCCAACGCGCCTGTCGCCTCCTTCCGGGCTCGTTAGTCGTTACTCGTTACGGTTGCTTCGGGGACACCGCAGGCCTAACCGCGGGCCGCCGTGGCGGTTCGCGGCATCTCCCGGCAGGCGATGTCCCAGATGAAGCCCACCAGCTCCCGGGCCACCGCCGTGGTGGTCTGTTTTGTGTTCTTGCCGTTTTGCAGCAAGGTCCGGTAGCGCCCGCAGAGGCGCTTCTGGGCCCGCCAGGCGATGGCCTGGGCCTCGGCGGAGGCCGACGCGCCCTTGCGCTTGAGGTGCGCGGTCTGGCGCGGCGGGAAGCGGTAGCTCCAGGCCGACTCCACCAGCATCCGGCGAGCGTGACCATTGCCGGTCTTGGTGATCCCGCCCTGACGGCGCTTGCTGGCGCTGCTGTGCTCGCTCGGCACGAGCCCCAGGAAAGCCATGAGCTGCTTGGGGGAGTCGAAACGGCTGATGTCGCCAAGCTCGGCCAACAGCACCATGGCGGCGAGCTTGTCGATACCGCGCAGGGCCACCAGCGAGTCCACCACCGGCGCCAGCGACCAATGGGGCAGCACCCGCTCCATCTGGGCGGTGAGATCTAATACCCGCTGGTCGGCGGCCTTCACCGAGTTGATGTACTCCTGGAGCACCACTTGCTGCCAGTCGTGCTCGAAGCGCAGCGATTCCAGCCAGTGGTAGTGCCCCCGCGTCCAGTTGGTCTTGTTCGAGGGCCAGTGGTGGCCGTGGCGCAGCACGAAGGCATTCAACTGCTGCCGGGCCTTGCGCTGCTGGGCCTTGATGTCATCCCGCGCCCGGGTCAGGTCCCGCATCGCCTCCTGTTCCGTATCCGGCACCCACACGGGCGTGAGCTCGCCGCTGCGCAGCAGCCGGGCCAGCTTGGCGGCATCCCGCCGGTCGGTCTTGATCCGCTCGCCGGGATTCGAGGGGATCTTCGACGGCGCCACCACCTGGCAGTCCTGGCCCAGGCTGAGCAGCTGGCGGTACAGCCCGTACCCGCAGGGACCCGCCTCGTAGGTGAACAGCAGCGCCTCGCCGCCGAACTCGCCCGCAAGGCGCTCCACGAGCTTGGCGACCTTTTGGGGCTTGTTGGCGATCTCGCCCCAGGACTCCGGCGCTTGCCGGCCCGCCCGCGCCACGGAGATGGCGATGGTGTCCTTGTGCACGTCCAGACCGATGTAGGCGGGATAGTCCGCGGGTGCAAAGGTCGGCCGTGCGGCGGCGATGGTGGTCATCTCGACTTCAATGGCGTC
Organism: uncultured Alcanivorax sp.; assembly: GCA_964411265.1. Classification (GTDB taxonomy): domain Bacteria; phylum Pseudomonadota; class Gammaproteobacteria; order Pseudomonadales; family Alcanivoracaceae; genus SLJS01. The sequence goes on from CAYPKI010000147.1 coordinate 6,986, forward strand.
AGTGGTAACATCTGTCATGCCTGCCCTCCTCAAGGTGGCTCTATGGTTTTAGCTCGTCCTCAAACATAACCCACGCGGCTTGAGGACGGGCAGGTCAAAACATGATGTCTAGTCGGGCATGACACCAGGTTACTCTGGCTATGGGCCGCTCGCCTGACCCCGA
>CAYPKI010000148.1:0-7139 GCA_964411265.1 uncultured Alcanivorax sp.
AGTGACAAGGAAGATGCCTCCGAGTCTGGTGACTCCCGGGACACTGCCGATACCAGTGGGGGTCAGAGCAAACCCGGGAACCAATCCGGCGGCGGTGCCGGTCGGGGGTCGCGCTCCAATCGGAGTTCCGGCCGCAAACGCGGCAACCGCTCATCCAACCGGAACAAACAGCCGGAAAAGGCTGGCGGGGAGCAAGAGACTGAAAAGCCCGCGTCGAAACCGGATGCCGTCGAGGACGGCACACGGGCTGAACGTCGTACTGAGGTGCAAGATGACCGGCCCCTGCGGGAACGGGAACGCCCGCCGGCCCCCGAGCCCGAGGCACCTCCCGCAGCTCCGGCGGAGCCTGAAGCCGGGACCAACGAAGCCGTGGCTGCGTCCACGGGGAAGGAAGCTGTAGCCAGTCGGGAGACCGATCAGACGGTACCGGATTCAAAAGCCAGCGGAGAGCAAGGGGCGGTATCAGCGGCCGAAACTCCTTCCCCGGATACCTCGACGCCGGAAGCGCCGGCAACGGCCTCGCCCCCGGAAGCTCCGGAAAAGGATGTGGCCGCGGAGGAGAAACCCCGGGAACAGGAAGAAACCGTGGATACCTTGTCCGGTCCCGAACCGGATCAGGCCGGGGAGAGCCCGACTCAACCGGCGCCGGAAGATTCGGAACCGACACCGGAAGATTCGGCTTCCCCGGAGGAGCAAGCGCCGGAGGGCCGTGCCAGCAATGATCCGCGGCTTAAACGCCGGCAAGCGAACCAGGATCAAAGCGCCTGACCCGGGGCAAGACGACCCGGCGTTCGCCGCAGTCGCGGGCGCCGGGGTCTTCCCGCCCTTTTTCCATGCGGCCACAGCGCTTAGCGGTCCTCCAGCTCCCGCAGATCCGTTGCCAGACCGGCGTCGCCCAGCATCTGCTGAACCGCGTAAAGTCGTCGGAAGAGCTCCTTCCTGTCCGGCGCGGTCACATTAAGGTGGCCCAGCTTGCGGCCCGTTCGGGGTTCCTTGCCATACCAGTGCAAACGCGCGGGCAGTGACAACCAGCGCTCATCGAAGGCGTGGCCCAGGATATTCACCATGGCCGCCGGCACAGGGACTTGCGGCACCGCCAGAGGCAGCCCGCAAACCGCACGCAGATGCAGATCGAACTGACTGATATCCGCGCCGTCCTGACTCCAGTGGCCGGAATTATGAACTCGGGGGGCAAGTTCATTCACATAAAGGCGGCCGTCCACTTCGAACAGCTCCACCGCCAGCACGCCCTGATAGTCGAGTCCATCCACAATAGCCCGGAACAGGGTTTCGGCCGAATCCTGGAGGTTGTCAGTGTTTTGTGCGGGCGCCAGGCTCAGGTTCAGAACACCGTTACGGTGCCGGTTCTCGGTAAGCGGATAGCACACCACCTGCCCGTCCAGCCCGCGCGCACCAATGATGGACAGTTCCCGGCGAAACGGCACGCATTGCTCGATAATGGCTTCACCGGCGGGTACGGGCAAGTCCGCGTCACCGCCGGAATCCACCACCCAGAGCCCCTTGCCGTCGTAACCACCCCGTCGACTCTTGACCACGGCCTGACCGTTGAAACGCTCCAATCCGATGTCCAGATCCGCGGTTTCGGCATAGGGCAGCCAGGGCGCCGTGGCTACACCAATTTCGTCGAGAAAGCGCTTCTGGTAGAGGCGATCCGGCAAAAGTTCCATGGCGCGCCGGCCACACATGCCCGGACTGTCCAGCAGAGCCTGAATGGAGGCGGAATCCGGCAGGTGCTCACGTTCGACGGTAATGACGGAATAGCGCTCCAGGCATGCGGCCGAATCCAGGGGTAGCGCATAGTCCGAAGCGCCCGGATGCAGGGTGTCGTTCTCCGGACTCATGCAGTCCACGGGCACGCCCAGCCGAGTGCCCGCCTCGGCCAGCATGAGTCCCAGTTGACCATTACCGAGTACGAGCAGAGGTTTGTTCATGACTCCGGCTGACGGGGGTCGGGGTGAGCCAGAACCTGGTCGGCCTGATCGGCCTTCCATTGGGCGATGCGTTCGCGCAGGTTCTCATCGGCGGTGGCCAGTGTCTGTGCGGCCAATAGACCTGCATTGTGAGCGCCGCCCGTGCCCACGGCCAGAGTGCCCACGGCTACGCCCCGCGGCATTTGGACGATGGACAACATGGAGTCCACGCCGTTAAAGCTGCTGCTTTTTACAGGCACGCCCAGCACCGGTAGTGGCGTGAGCGCCGCCAGCATACCCGGCAAATGGGCCGCACCGCCCGCTCCGGCAATAATGACGCGAAAACCCTGCTGGTGCGCGTTCCGGCCGAACTCAAACAGCCGCTCGGGCGTACGGTGCGCGGACACCACTTCCGCGTGCCAGCCCACGCCAAACGTATCCAGCAGGGTACAGGCATATTGCATGGTCTCCCAGTCCGAGCGGGATCCCATGATAATGGCAACGGGGGCAGCACTCATGGCCGGCCTCCTTCCAGGACGACGGCACCCTTGATTGAGGGGCCGTTAAGCAAAAAAGCCGACTTTGGGTCGGCTTGTTTCGGGCAGTTTGCCACCGCCGCACGGCGCTTGATGCACCTTCTTGTGGTGTCCCCTAGGGGAGTCGAACCCCTGTTACTGCCGTGAAAGGGCAGTGTCCTGGGCCACTAGACGAAGGGGACCTGAACCGTTTCCGGGAAAATCTGGTGGAGCCAGGCGGGCTCGAACCGCCGACCTCAACACTGCCAGTGTTGCGCTCTCCCAACTGAGCTATGGCCCCGTTACAACCTGCTCCGGTACGACCGGAGGCTGCGCATTTTAGCAACCACCCCCGGGGTGTCAAGCGCACCGTCAGCTCGCCCCCTGGAGCTCGCGCCACTCCTTTTCCAGTTTCCTGGTCTCTTTCTTCGAGACACCGCCCAGCACTTCAATGGCACGGCGCAAGCGCATGCGCGCGAGATCGGGCCCCAGAAACTCCATACTGTCCACAACGGAAAAGCTGGACGCCGTACCAGCGATGGCAACAAACACCGGAAATAGAAAGTCTTTCACCTTGATGTCCAGTGCGCCAGCCAGAGATTTGGCACATGCGAAGATGACATCCCGGTTCCAGCTTTCCACTTCCTCCAGCGACCAGAGGAAATACTGCAGCCAGACTTTCATGGCCTCGGCATCCAGCTGCTTGTGGGCAAAGCTGTTCTCGTCGATACCCGGTTGTTCGTTGAAACAGAAACCGGCTTTGTCCACCACCTGTCCAAGTGTCTCCACCCGGTCGCGGATATGGGGAATAATCGCCAGCGCACGCTCGCGGTTGTACTTCCATGCCACCAGACGCTGAAGGAAATCCTCATCGCCCAGTCCGCGTAGCCACTGGCCGTTGAGCCAGGCCAGCTTTTCCACATCGAAGACGGGTCCACCCAGCGAGATACGGTCCAGATCGAAACGTTCGAGCATTTCGGACAGCGAAAACTGCTCGCGCCCATCGGGCATGGACCACCCCATGCGACCCAGATAATTGACCAGCGCCTCGGGCAGATAGCCTGCTTCGCGGTAATAGTTTATGCCTGTGGGGTTCTTGCGTTTGGACAGCTTGGACTTGTCCGGATTGCGCAACAGGGGCAAGTGCGTCAACTCGGGCATGGACCAGCCCAGGTATTCATAGAGCAGGCGATGTTTGGGGGCCGAGTCGATCCATTCCTCGCCCCGAATTACATGAGTAATAGCCATTTCGTGGTCATCCACCACATTGGCCATGTGATAGGTGGGCATGCCATCGGACTTGAGCAGCACCTGCGCGTCCACCTGCTCCCAGTGGAGCTCAATGGTGCCGCGCAAGCGGTCCTGAATTTCGCACGGGCCGCTATCCGGCACCCGCAGCCGGATCACCGAGGGCATACCGGCTGAGGCACGGCGGCGCTGCTCGTCGGCCGGCAGTTCCAGGTCCTCTGCCTTGAGCGCTTTCTGACGGCCGGCGGCCTTGTGCTCGGCGCGCAGTTCGTCCAGCTCTTCCGGCGTGCGATAGCAGACAAAGGCATCGCCCTGTTCAACCAGCTGGTGGGCATACCACTGGTAAAGCTCACGGCGCTGGCTTTGCCGGTAGGGACCATGGGCCCCCTCGCGTCCTGGTCCCTCGTCCCAGTCCAGCCCCAGCCATTGAAGCGACTGCAAGATCGCCTTCTCATGAGCGGCCGTGGAGCGGACCTGGTCCGTATCCTCGATCCGGAGCACGAAAGAACCGCCGTGCTGACGGGCAAAACAGAGATTGAACAGGGCAATATAGGCGGTGCCTACATGCGGATCGCCCGTGGGTGACGGGGCGACGCGGGTACGAACGGTCATGACAACTCCTGACGATTTGGCGGCGCATTATACGCACATGCCAAGCACCATTCAGTCCCCCGGCACAGGGACCGACCACGGAATCGACCAAGCTGTTTTGTAAGATCTGTGGTACATGATCTTACGAGATCAGGGCTGGCACCCAAGCGTAAAAGGGAGCATACTGTGACTCTGTTCTTGGACGTCTTCGTGTGCACAGTCCGAACGATTGCCCTATGGGCGCTGATCTCTTTTCTGGGGTTAGGGCTCGGGAGAGCTATTGCCACTCCGTTAGGCAGCTCGCACCGCCCGAGCCGAAACCGGATGCCGGTGTACCCTCGCCGACATCCGGTTTTTTTATGTCCGCCTTTCACCGCTCACCAGCTTGCGTGTCATAATACGGGACCGACAGGCATTTCCTCGTTCCCATGATCGACTCTGTGTCCCCGATGGCCGCACCCCTGGACCGGCGACTTTCCGTCGCACCCATGATGGACTACACGACCCGGGACTTCCGTTATCTGCTGCGCTTGATCAGCCGGCGCACCCTGCTCTATACGGACATGGTGGTGGACCGTGCGGTGTGCCAGGGCGACCACGAACACTTGCTGGGCCATGATCCGGCGGAGCACCCGCTGGCTCTGCAACTGGGCGGCAGCGATCCGGCCTGGCTGGCGCAAGCGGCGGCCATCGGCGTGGACCAGGGGTTCGACGAAATTAACCTCAACGTGGGCTGCCCCTCCGATCGCGTTCAATCCGCCACCTTCGGGGCCTGCCTCATGGCCGAACCAGGCCGGGTCGCGGACGCGGTCGCCGCCATGCAGGCGCGTGTGCAGGTACCCGTTACCGTCAAGACCCGTATCGGCATTGATGACCGCGACGATTACGATTTTCTGTTTCGCTTCGTGGATCAGGTGCGCGCCGCCGGCTGCCGCACCTTCATCATCCATGCCCGCAAGGCGGTCCTGGGCGGGTTGAGTCCGAAAGAGAATCGCGAGATTCCACCGCTTTTGTACGAGCGCGTGTACCAGATCAAGCGGGACTTCCCGGATTGCGAAATCGTCCTCAACGGTGGGATCCAGGAGTTAGGCGACGGCCGCAACCATCTGCAAGGCCTGGATGGTGTCATGATGGGGCGTGAACCCTGCCGTAATCCCTGGGTCCTGGCTCCGGCGGACCAACGGATTTTCGGCGACGCGCGGCCCGTGCCTGACCGCCACGCCGTGGCGGAGGCCTTCATTACCTATCTGGAGGCCCGCCAAGCCGCCGGCGCTGATCCACGACACGGCCTGCGTCATGCCATGCACCTGTTTCAGGGCCGGCCGGGTGCACGCGCGTTTCGGCGCCACCTGAGCGATCATATCCAGCGCCGCGACGCCAGGCCCGGCATGCTGGCGGATGCATTGCAGTTGGTGCCGTCGGACCAGGACGCCTATGATGAGGGCAGAGCAATGGCGGATACGCAGATATGACCTCCAAGCGCGAACAAATCGAACAACTCAGTACCGTTGTAGCGGATACGGGTGAGCCGGAGGCGGTGCGCCGGTACCGGCCCGTGGATACAACCACCAACCCGTCGCTGCTGCTGGCGGTGGCCGGCGAAGCGGGTTACGAGGAGTACCTGAGCCGGGCTCGCGCTTTCGCAGCCGAGCTGGGCTACGCCGACGATCCCGCTCTGCTGAGCGACTGTTTCGCCACGCTGATGGGGCGCACGCTGACGGAGCTGGTGCCGGGCGTGGTGTCCACCGAAGTGGACGCACGGCTGTCATTTGATACCAGCGCCACGATCGAGCGGGCGCGCCGGCTGGCAGCTCTCTATCTTGAACTGGGTGTGGAGCCGGATCGCTTTCTGATCAAGGTGGCCGGCACCTGGGAAGGTATCCGGGCAGTGGATGTACTCGAAGCCGAGGGGCTGCGCTGCAATGTAACCCTGGTCTTTTCGACCACGCAGGCGCGCGCCGCGGCCGAGGCCGGGGCGACCCTGGTCTCGCCTTTTGTGGGGCGGATTCTGGACTGGTACGTCAAAAACCAGGGGCTGAGCGTCAACACGCCTGCCGAGGATCCCGGTGTCCAGTCGGTGGAGCAGATTCAGCGCGATCTCAAGGGTCACGGCTTTGACACCGTGGTGATGGCCGCCAGCTTTCGCAACAAGGCGCAGATCGAGGCTCTGGCAGGCTGTGAGCGGCTCACCATTAGTCCGGCGCTGCTGGAAGAGCTCAATTCGGATGACACCCTCATTGAGCGCTACCTGAGCCGCGTGGAAGCCGCGTCCGCACCCGTGGAGCCGCCGGTGACGGAAAGCGGGTTCCGGTGGCAACTCAACCAGAATCCCATGGCCAGCGATCTGCTCAGTGATGGTATCCGGCGTTTCACCCGGGATCAGCAGGCGCTGGAGGAACTCATGAGCGGAGTATCGAACCATGCGCAATCTGCTGGATAAGCTTTTCGGCGATGCTGCCGAAACCGGCGCCTCCGAGGACGATCTGCACCGCGCCGCCCTGGCCCTGCTCTACGAAGTGGCCCGCGCGGATGGCCGCGTGGACGAATCCGAGCAGGCCCGTCTGGTGCAGGAACTGGGGCAACGCTGGGGGCTGGACGACGAGGCGCACGAACGCATGCTGGCCGGCATCCGCGATCACGCCGAAAATGCGACTGACCTGTTCGACCATACCGGTTTGCTGCGCGAATATTGGGGACCGGAACCCAGAGCACAACTGGTGGCGGACATGTGGGATGTAGCTCACGCCGACGGCCATGCCGACGAGCATGAGGAGCAGATTATCCGGCGCGTCGCCGATCTGCTCTATGTTGCCCACAGCGATTTTATCCGCGGCAAACTTCAGCGCGGGGACTG
>CAYPKI010000149.1:0-7114 GCA_964411265.1 uncultured Alcanivorax sp.
ACGCGAAGGCGGCCGCACCGTGGGCGCCGGCGTGGTGAGCAAAATCATCGAGTAAAGAACGATTTCGGAAAGATCGAGCCAAAGCATTGCTCGAGCCCGGTTTTTTCGATAGAATCCGCGCCTCTCGTCACTATCGACGTGTTGGAACACGGCATCAACCGGGGCATTGATCCCGGATTCGAAGCTGAACCCGCCGCCTTTGCAAATGCAAGGGCCCGAGCGGGTTTTTGCCATCTGAGCATGGTCTGAACACTGGAGTTTGTTAGCTATGGCTAACCAGAGAATCCGCATCCGGCTCAAGGCGTTCGATTACCGCCTCATTGATCAGTCCGCCCAGGAAATTGTGGGCACGGCCAAACGTACGGGTGCGCAGGTGAAGGGGCCAATTCCCCTTCCGACGCGGAAAGAGCGGTACACGGTGTTGATTTCGCCCCATGTGAACAAGACGGCGCGCGATCAATACGAGATCTGCACGCACAAGCGGCTGGTAGATATTGTCGAGCCCACCGACAAGACGGTGGACGCGCTGATGAAGCTCGATCTCGCCGCTGGCGTGGATGTGCAGATCAGCCTGGGTTAACGGCCGGCGGCCGGGGCCGCCGCGGGTTGGAAGAGGTACGAAATGACGATTGGTTTAATCGGTCGGAAATGCGGAATGACGCGGGTGTACTCGGACGATGGCTCCAGTACGCCGGTGACCGTCGTACAAGTCGCGTCGAACCGGGTGAGTCAGATCCGAACGCCCGAGCGCGATGGCTACGAAGCTGTCCAGGTTACCGCCGGTAGTCGTCGCCCGCATCGGGTGACCAAGCCCATGGCGGGGCATTTCGCCAAGGCTGGAGTCGAAGCGGGCCATGTGGTGCGTGAGTACCGCGGCGAAACCGAAAATCTGGAGCCCGGCACCAGCCTGGCTGTTGATCGCTTTGAGCCGGGGCAAACAGTGGATGTGACCGGAACGTCCAAGGGCAAGGGTTATGCCGGCACCATCAAACGCTGGAATTTCCGCGGTCAGCGCAACAGCCACGGCAATAACCTGGCCCATCGCGTGCCCGGCTCCATTGGACAGAACCAGTCCCCGGGCAAAGTATTCAAGGGCAAGAAAATGGCCGGTCACATGGGCGACGAGCAGGTAACTGTGCAAAACCTGGAAGTCGTGCGTGTGGATGCCGACAAAAACCTGTTATTGATCAAGGGTGCTGTACCCGGTGCCAACGGCGCCGATGTTGTAGTGCGCCCGGCAGTCAAGGCCAAGGCCTGAAAGAGGAATAGAGGATGAATCTCAATACTGCCTCTGGAGGAACCGTTAACGTGTCCGAGGTCGCCTTCGACAAGGACTTTAACGAGCCGCTCGTGCACCAAGTGGTGACGGCGTTTCTCGCGGGCGGCCGGCAAGGCTCCAAGGCCCAGAAGACCCGCTCGGAAGTAGCGGGTGGTGGGCGCAAGCCCTGGCGCCAGAAGGGAACGGGTCGAGCCCGCGCAGGCACGATTCGTAGTCCGCTCTGGCGTGGCGGCGGCAAGACCTTTGCAGCGGTACCGCGCGATTTTTCGCAGAAAGTTAATCGCAAAATGTACCGGGGAGCGCTGCGCTGCATTCTTTCCGAGCTGGTGCGCCAAGAGCGACTGGTTGTGGTTGATGAGTTCGCCGTGTCTGAGCCGCGTACAAAGGCACTGACCGGGAGACTGGGTGAACTGGGGCTGCGGAACGCGCTGATCGTAGCCGATCAGGTTGATGAAAATCTTTATCTCGCCGCGCGCAATCTGCCCAAAGTAGATGTCCGCGACGCCCAGGGCGTGGATCCAGTCAGCCTGGTAAATTTTGAAAAGGTGCTGATCACCGTACCGGCGCTGAAAAAGCTTGAGGAGGTGCTGGGATGAACAAGGAACGCATGTTTCAGGTTCTGGTGGCACCGCATATTTCGGAAAAGACCACCAATGTGGGCGATGCGCACAACCAGTACGTTTTTCACGTAGCCCGTGACGCGAACAAGCTCGAAGTTCGCAAGGCCGTCGAGCAGCTGTTCGAGGTCAATGTGCAGGCGGTGCAGACCCTGAACGTCAAGGGCAAGACCAAGAACTTTGGTCGCCAGCAGGGCAAGCGCAGCGGCTGGAAAAAGGCCTATGTGTCGCTGGCGGCGGGCCAGGAAATCGATTTCCTGGCGGTTGATTAACGAGGGGTGAGTCATCATGGCGATTGAAAAGTGCAAGCCGACCTCTCCGGGACGGCGCTTTACCATCAAGGTGGTGCGTCCGGAACTGCACAAGGGTGAGCCCTATGCGCCTCTGGTTGTGCAGAAATCCAAGACCGGTGGACGTAACGGTGACGGACGCATCAGCAGCCGTCACCGGGGTGGTGGCCACAAGCAGCGTTACCGGCTAATCGATTTCCGCCGGAACAAGGATGGTGTGACGGCCGAGGTGGAACGGTTGGAGTATGACCCGAATCGCTCCGCACACATTGCGCTGTTGAAATACATGGATGGCGAGCGCCGTTACATTCTTGCGCCTCGCGGGCTCAAGCCTGGTGCCAGGGTGCAATCGGGCACGCTGACGCCAATCAAGACGGGCAATGCCCTGCCACTGCGAAACATGCCGCTGGGAAGCACCGTGCATAACGTGGAAATGCGCCCCGGCAAGGGTGGGCAACTGGCGCGCTCGGCTGGAGCCGCGGTTCAGCTGCTGGCGAAAGAAGGCGACTACGTAACCCTGCGCTTGCGCTCGGGCGAGATGCGCAAGGTGCACGCTGATTGCCGTGCCACCCTGGGCGAGGTGTCCAACAGCGAGCATAGCTTGCGTGTACTGGGTAAGGCCGGCGCGACGCGCTGGCGCGGCGTGCGCCCGACGGTCCGTGGTGTCGCTATGAACCCTATTGATCATCCGCATGGTGGTGGCGAAGGTCGGACCGCGGGCGGCCGGCATCCTGTGACGCCCTGGGGTATGCCCACCAAGGGCTACAAGACGCGTACCAACAAACAGACTCAGAAGATGATCCTCCGGGGTCGTCGGAAGAAGTAAGGGAATAGAGAGGTTCAGGCTGTGCCACGTTCACTGAAAAAAGGTCCGTTTATCGATCACCACCTTCTCAAGAAGGTGGAAGAAGCGTCGGAAGCGGGAAGCCGTAAACCCATCAAGACCTGGTCCCGCCGGTCCATGATCGTGCCAGAAATGGTGGGATTGACGATCGCGGTGCATAACGGCCGCCAGCATGTGCCGGTGCTGATCACCGAACACATGGTGGGCCACAAGCTGGGCGAGTTCGCGCTGACCCGTACGTTTCGCGGGCATATCGTGGACAAGAAGGCTAAGCGATAAGGTGCATAACCATGGCGACTGAAGTGTCGGCCCGTTTGCGCGGGGCACGAATTTCGGCTCAGAAAGCACGACTCGTGGTGGATCAAATCCGCGGGCTGCAGGTAGAGCAGGCGCTGAACATTTTGACGTTCAGCCCCAAGAAGGCGGCGGGGATTGTCCGCAAGGTGCTGGAATCCGCCATCGCCAATGCGGAGAACAACGAAGGCGCTGATGTGGACGAGCTCAAGGTATCCAGCGTCTATGTCGATGAAGGCATGACGCTCAAGCGCATTCAGCCGCGTGCCAAGGGCAAGGCGGATCGAATCAACAAGCGTACCTGCCACATCACCGTCACATTGGCGGAAGGGGAGTAACGAGATGGGTCATAAAGTCCATCCGATTGGTTTTCGTCTGGGTGTTATTCGCGAGCATAACTCCCTGTGGTATGCGTCGCCCAAAAATTACGCGACTTATCTTGTGACCGATCTGGAAGTCCGGGACTATCTGTTCAAGCGCCTGAAAAACGCTTCCGTAGCGCGCATTCGGATTGAGCGCCCCTCGGACAACGTTCGTATCACGATTGCCACGGCGCGGCCCGGGATCGTGATCGGCAAAAAAGGTGAAGACGTGGAACGTCTGCGCCGGGATGTCGCCGCACGAATGGGCGTGCCGGTTCACATCAACATCGAGGAGGTGCGCAAGCCGGATCTAGACGCGCAGCTGGCAGCCGACAATATCGCGGGTCAGCTCGAACGACGCGTGATGTTCCGCCGCGCGATGAAGCGTGCCGTACAAAACGCCATGAAATCCGGGGCGCAGGGCGTACGGGTCCAGGTGTCGGGGCGCCTGGGCGGCTCCGAGATTGCACGCACCGAGTGGTACCGCGAGGGTCGTGTACCCCTGCACACGCTGCGTGCGGATATCGATTACGCCGGCGTTCGCGCGGAGACCGGGTACGGCACCATTGGTGTCAAGGTCTGGATCTTCCGCGGCGAAATTCTCGGTGGCATGGAGCAGGTCATCGAAGACAACCGTCAGGCGCAAAACGCCAACGCCAGCAAGCGCGGCCGAGGTTAAAGGGTAGCGATTAATGTTACAGCCAAAGAAAACCAAGTTTCGCAAGGTCCAGAAAGGCCGGAATCGGGGCCAGGCAGAGCGTGGGAACAAGGTGTCCTTCGGCACCATCGGTTTGCAGGCGACGGGCCGCGGCCGCGTGACAGCCCGGCAGATTGAGGCGGGTCGGCGTGCGATGACGCGCCACATTCGGCGTGGCGGCAAGGTCTGGATTCGGATATTCCCGGACAAGCCGGTGACGCAGAAGCCGCTTGAAGTCCGGATGGGCAAGGGCAAGGGCAGTGTTGAGTACTGGGTCGCCCAGATACAGCCGGGCAAGATGCTTTACGAAATGGAAGGTGTCTCCGAGGAGCTGGCAACCGAGGCCTTCCGGCTGGCCGCGGCCAAGTTGCCGGTCAGCACTCGTGTTGTTAACCGGACGGTGATGTGAGCATGAAAGCGAGCGAGCTGAGACAAAAGAGTAGCAAGGATCTGGAGCAATCGATACTGGATCTGCGCGAGGAGCAGTTCAAACTGCGCATGAAGAAAGCCTCTGCGCAGTTGTCCACTACCCACGACCTTGGAAGGGTTCGTCGCGACATTGCTCGGGCGAAGACGATTCTGAGAGAGAAGCAGGACAACGAGTGATGGCTGAGGCGAATCAAAAAGTAAAGCGCACGGTGACCGGGCGGGTTGTTTCCAGCAAGGCGAACAAGACCATCAGTGTGCTGGTCGAACGCCAGGTCAAGCATCCGCTGTACGGCAAGTTTATCCGTCGATCCACGCGTATGCTCGCACACGATGAGAACAACGAGTGTAGCGCAGGCGACCTCGTCCGGATTGAGGAATGCCGGCCCTTGTCGCGTCGTAAAAGCTGGACGCTCAACAGCGTGGTCAAACAGGCTCAGCAGGCCTGACAAATACGGTGGCTGCCGAAGACGGCAGGACTGGGAGAGAGTGAACCATGATTCAGACAGAAACCATGCTCGATATCGCCGACAACAGCGGTGCTCGTCGGGTACAGTGCATCAAGGTGCTGGGTGGTTCGCACCGTCGCTATGCGGGCATCGGGGACATCATCAAGGTCACGGTGAAGGAAGCGATTCCGCGCGGCCGCGTCAAAAAGGGCGATGTCATTGACGCGGTGGTGGTGCGCAGCCGCAAGGGTGTCCGGCGCAAAGACGGCTCCGTCATCCGGTTCGATCAGAATGCGGCAGTGTTGTTGAATCAACAGACGGCGCCGGTGGGAACAAGGATTTTCGGGCCGGTGACCCGGGAACTGCGCACGTCGCGGTTCATGAAGATCATTTCCCTGGCACCTGAAGTTATCTAGAGGCGGGTGAAGGCATGCGCAAAATCAAGCGTAACGACGAAGTTGTGGTAATCGCCGGCAAGGACGAGGGCAAGCGCGGCACGGTTCGTCGTGTGCTCGGCAATGGTCGTCTGATTGTTACTGGCGTCAATATGGTTAAAAAGCACCAGCGCTCCAACCCGCAACAGGGTGTACAGGGCGGTGTCGTGGACCAGGAAGCCGGGATTGACCATTCCAATGTGGCCATCTGGAATCCGAAAACCGAGAAGGCGGACCGCGTGGGCTTTCGGCTCGAAGACGGCAAGGATGGCAGCAAGCAAAAGGTCCGTTATTTCAAGTCCAACGGCGAAACGCTGGACACCTGAGGGTATTGGGTAAGCCATGAGCAATCTTAAAGAGCAGTATCAAAATGAAGTCGTCCCCAAGCTACGTGAAGAGTTTGGTTACCAGAACATCATGGAGGTGCCGCAGATCACCAAGGTGACGGTGAATATGGGTGTGGGTGAGGCTGCCCAGGACCGCAAATCGATGGAAGGCGCGATGGGCGATCTGTCGAAAATCACCGGGCAGAAGCCATTGATTACCAAAGCGCGCAAGTCCGTGGCGGGGTTCAAGATCCGCCAGGGCTGGCCCATCGGGTGTAAGGTCACGCTGCGCCGTCAGCGCATGTATGACTTTCTGCAACGGCTGGTGGATGTGGCGATTCCCCGCATGCGTGATTTCCGCGGGCTCAACCCGAAGGCATTTGATGGCCGGGGTAATTACTCCGTGGGTGTGCAGGAACAAATTATTTTTCCGGAAATTGATTACGACAAAGTCGACAAGGTTCGTGGCATGGACATTACCATTACCACGACCGCGAAATCGGATGAGGAAGCCCGGGCGCTCTTGCGCGCCTTCAACTTCCCGCTGAAGGGCTGAGAGGCTAGTCATGGCAAAAGAAGCGATGAAAGAGCGCGAACGCAAGCGCACGAAGCTGGTCCGCAAGTATGCGGCCAAGCGCGACGAGCTCCGGGCAATCATGAAGGACCCCGAGAGTGAACCGGAAGCCAAATGGGAAGCGCAGCTTAAGCTGCAAAAGCTCCCGCGTGATTCGGCGCCGGTCCGTCAGCGCAATCGGTGTGCCGTCACGGGACGCCCGCACGGCTATTACCGCAAATTCGGGCTGGGCCGTAACGTGCTTCGGCAAGCGGCGATGCACGGCGATGTGCCGGGCCTGGTCAAATCAAGCTGGTAAACGGTCAAGCGGAGCGATAGCAGCATGAGTATGCAAGACACCCTGGCGGATATGTTCACACGTATCCGCAACGCGCAAATGGCCCGGAAAACCAGGGTCAATATTCCTTCGTCCAAGACCAAAGTGAATATTGCCATGGTGCTTCAGCAGGAAGGTTTTATTGCTTCCTATGAGGTCGGCGGCGAAGACAAAAAGCCGGTCCTGACGCTGGATCTCAAGTACTA
>CAYPKI010000150.1:0-4943 GCA_964411265.1 uncultured Alcanivorax sp.
GCCAGGGCAGCATAGATGATGCCCGCCGCAAGCGCGGGCGCAACGGCGAACTGCTGAGCAGCCAGTGTCGACCAACGCCGCCAGAGCAGCGGCGGGAAAAAACGAAAGAGCGCCCAGACCAGCCCCGTGACCAGGGTGATATGCAGTCCCGAGATCGCCACCAGGTGCGCCGTCCCGGTCTGGCGCAACAGCCGCCAGTCGTCCGGACTCAAGTGACGCCGATCCCCCGTGACAAGCGCGGGCACCCAGCGCGCAGCGCGCGGTTGATTTGCCAGCGTTTCCCGAACCTGCCTGCTCAAACGCCAGCGGACGCCGTCCACGCCCCCGGAGCGTGCACTGTGCTCCAACCAGGCGCGCACATAACCCCGGGCGGCCACATGCTCGCTGAGCGCGTGCCGGGCGCTATCGAAGCCAGCCTGATTGACCCGAGCCCGGGGGGCATAAAGCCTTGCCCGCACTCTGACCCGATCACCCGGGCGTAGATCCACGCAGTCTCCGTAAGCACTCAGATCCACGCGACCGGATAACGGCAGGGACGCTTCCGGATCCGGCACAACACGGAAGCTGCGCCGGCACTCACCGGCGTGGCGTCCGCGCGAAAGACGTTCGTGTTCGGGCAGCCCGGTGACAGTGCCGGTGAAACGAAAGGTCTCACCACTGACCGACGCCGGCAGGCGACTGTCCAGCTCCTGCTGCAACATGCCGTGGCCGTGCATGAATCCGGCCAGCATAAACAGGCCCGCCGCGATCATACGGCTTGGGCTTACCAGCGCCGCCAGCGCCAGCAAGGGCACAACCCAGATCTCCGGCAAATCGCCCGGAACCCGCAACCAGCACCCGGCCACAACGGCCGCGGCGAAGAACCACATCCCTGGACCTCCGTGCATATCCCTGCGCTGAGCGGGCATAATAGGGGCCGATAGCGGTTATCGGAACCACCATGCCTCGCCAGTTTTTCCGTAAATATCTACCCGACCCGGAACAGCTTCGGCAATACAGGTCGCTGCAGTTCCTCGGGAACTTGCTGGCTAACCCCGATCTCTGGCATATCAACCGCCGTTCCCTGGCGGGCGCTGCCTTTGTCGGCATCTTCTGCGGCTTTATGCCGATCCCCTTCCAGACGGCTCTGGCGGCCCTGCTGGCGCTGCAGGTTCAATGTAATCTGCCCTTGTCCCTGATCCTTATCTGGTTCAGTAATCCTTTTACCTATGTCCCCATTTTCTATTTCAACTACCAACTGGGCAGCGGATTGCTGAACGTATCTGTGCCGCCTCCGGGTGAAACCGGCATCAGCCTGAAACGATTAACCGATTTTGACTGGATGGCGGAGAACCTGCTGGCGATCTGGCAGATTCTGCTGCCTTTGTGGTTCGGTTCACTGCTGGCGGGGTTGGTCGCCGGTGCCCTGGGATGGATACTCGTGCGCCTGGGCTGGCGCATCATGGTCACGCGCAACTGGCGCTTGCGTCGCGCCACCCGCGACCAATCGTGACGTTCGATCCTTATAGCTGCGTCAATTGACCATCATGCAGAGCCAACTGGCGCTGGCATCGACCAGCAAAAGCTGAATCATGGGTCATGGCCAGCAAGGCCGTGCCGATTTCGCGATTCAGGTCCAGGATCAACGATTGCACCTGTTCCGCCGTGCGCTCGTCCAGATTGCCAGTGGGCTCGTCCACCATGACCAGATGGGGACGCGTTACCAGGGCTCGGGCAATGGCCACCCGCTGACGCTCGCCGCCGCTGAGCGACGCCGGCTTGTGCTCAAGCCTGTCCCCCAGGCCGGTCAGTTCCAGCACCCGGCCCGCCTCGCGTCGCGCGCGCGCGGTGGAACCGGCACCGATCAAAAGCGGCATGGCGACATTCTCCAGCGCGGTAAACTCGGGCAACAGATGATGGAATTGATAGACAAACCCGAGCCACTCATTACGCAACTGCCCTCGCGCTTTCTCCGAGAGCTGCTCCAGCGCCTCGCCCGCCAGTTGCACCGTCCCCTCTGTGGGCTCATCCAGCCCGCCCAGCAGATTGAGCAGCGTAGATTTGCCGGACCCGGACGCCCCGACCACAGCCAGCGTATCGCCGGGCGCGAGCGATAAATCAATGCCACTGAGAATTTCCAGACTATCCGGCCCCTCGTCATAGCGCTTGATCAGCCCGCGGGCTTCGATAACGTTGTCATTCATAACGCAGCGCCTCCGCGGGCCGCACGCGACTCGCGCGCCAGGACGGGTACAGGGTTGCAGAAAAACTGATCAACATGGCAATTACAGCAATGATGATGACATCACCCCACTGCAACTGTGAGGGCAGGTATTGCACGAAATAGGCTTCGAACAAGCGCGTATTGAACGTCTCTTCCAGCCATGAGGCAATTTCCGGCACATGACTAGCCAGCAAAACGCCCAGCCCTGTACCCAGGGCCGTGCCGGCAAAGCCCACCACCGTCCCCTGCACCATGAAGATGCGCATAATGGCGCCCGGCGACGCTCCGAGGGTCCGCAGTACGGCGATATTGCCGCGCTTTTCCGTGACCAGCATGACCTGACTGGAAATGATATTGAATGCTGCCACCGCCACGATGAAGGACAACAACAGGGTCATCATGGCCTTTTCCATGCGGATCGCCTGGAAGAGGTTACCGTGCGTACGGGTCCAGTCCGTCGTCCGGTAGCCGGGGCCCAGCTCTTGCTGAATCCGCCACGCCAGCGACGAGGACTGAAACAGATCGTCCAGGCGCAGACGAATACCGTCTACCTTGTTTTTATGTCGCGCCATTCGACCTGCATCCCCTAGATGGACATAGGCCAGCAACGAATCGACATTGGCACGCACGCGGAAAATTCCGGTCACGGTGAAGCGCCGGAAACGCGGAATCACACCCGCGGGGGACATGCTTGCTTCGGGCAACACCAGCGTGATCTTGTCTCCCTTGCTCACGCCCATTTTCCGTGCCAGATCATAGCCCAGCACCAGGTTGAAGCTGCCCGGGCTGAGTGATCCCAGCTCACCCGCCTCCATGAATTCGTCCACAATGGAGACATCCTGTTCGGCTTCGGGATCCACGCCGTTAATCATGACCCCCGAGACCTCCCCCCCCGCGGTGAGCATGCCCTGAAGGCGGATATAGGGCGCCACCGCCTCGACCTCTTCGTGGTGACTCACCTTTTCCGCCAGGGAGCGCCAATCGCCCACTGGTTGGCGTCCTTGCACCTGGACATGGGTTACCATGCCCAGGATTCGGTCCTGCAACTCACGATCGAAACCGTTCATGACCGACAAAACCGTGATCAAAATGGCTACGCCCAGCATCAAGCCCAGCGCGGAAATCAACGTGATCACGGAAATGAAGCTGTTGCGGGCACGGGCGCCAGTATAGCGGAGCCCCACAAAAAGGGAGACGGGTTTGAACATGGCGCGCATTGGAGCACAAAACGGGGGCGCCATTCCAACCAAACCCGGCTGGATTGCCCGGATTTATCTCAAAATGCTTGAATAGTTGCGGGTAACTTTCTAATATTTCTGGGAATTACAATCCCGCGGGGGACCATCGATGGACAGAATAAAAACCGGCGTCCTGACCGCCTTGCTGCTGTGTCAGGGGTGGGCCTTTGCCCGGGCGCAAGAGTTGCCTCAACGAGGCATGAGCCAGGACGAGGTCAAAGCGCAATTCGGTTCCCCGGATCAGACCCGTGGCCCCGTAGGCAATCCGCCCATTTCCCGCTGGATTTATGACGGCTTCACGGTCTACTTCGAGAACCAGTACACCCTGCATAGCGTCCGGCATCCGGCGGACGACCAAAAGGAAGAGGCAGCGACCTCGCAGACTCAACCAGCCGAGGAAAGCGACGACGAGCAGCGCGAGGCTGGTACGACCAGCGCGGATAGTGCCGAGACAGCGGACAGCGATGCGGATCAGACCGAGGCGCCGGATCAACCTGATGCCACAGAGTCCGAAGACCAGGCCGAAACCGCGGACCAGGACAGCGCGAAAGACAAGGTTCCGGCTGACGAGGCTTCGGCTGACGAGGCTGCGTCTGATGAGACCGAAGCAAGCGCTGAAGACGAAAGCAGCAAACAAGAACAAAAGGATCAAAGCGGCTTCAAATTTGATCCGGACACCGGCCGCGTTATCGAAGTAGACGAAGACGGGGAACCGGTTAAATCGCCCACGACGCAACCCGGCAGCGACTCGGAGGCCGACGGCGAGCAGGCATCAGACGAGGCTCAACCTACGGCGGATACACCCGGGGGTAGCGCCGACGAGGACGACAGCGCCGAGCCGTCCGACGCCGAGACACAGGCCCCGGCACCCGCGCCCGAGCAGCCGGAACAGCAGTCAACGGATCAGCCGCCCGAAGCGGATGAGCAGGCGGATGCCACGCCGTCGGCGGAAACCGGATCCGAAGAGTCCCAACCCGAACCCGAATCCGAGCCGGCACCCGCGCCCGAGCAGCCGGAACAGCAGTCAATGGATCAGCCGCCCGAAGCGGGTGAGCAGGCGGATACCACACCGTCGGCGGAGACCGACTCCGAAGAGGCTCAACCCGAACCCGAATCCGAGCCGGAACCTGAAACCGAACAACAACCGGAAGCGAAGCCAAAATCAGAGCCCGAACCCAGGCCTGATCCGGAACCGGAGCCGGAGCCTGAACCAGAGCGGGAACCGGAACCAAAGCCGGAATCAAAGTCTGAACCGGAACCTGAGGCGGAACCGGAACCGGAACCGGAACCAGAGCCTGAACCCAAGCCGGAACCGGAACCGGAGCCAAAGCCGGAATCAGAGTCTCAACCGGAGCCTGAGCCGGAGGCCGAGCCCGACACGGACACCGGCCAGCAAAGCGGCCCGGGTGATGGCGCCGCCAGCGACGACGCGTCCGAGTCTGATGGCCCTGTACGTGCCACCCGGCCCGACAGCGAGCAAGAACAAGACGAGGAAGACGGCG
>CAYPKI010000150.1:4953-7017 GCA_964411265.1 uncultured Alcanivorax sp.
CAGGACTTCGAGTTCGATCCCGCTACGGGTCGCATCGAACCCAAGGACTGAACCCGGGTATGCATAAGCGGTCGGCGCCCCGGTTACTTCCGGAATGGCACCCACAGTGGGGCGTGCTCATGGCCTGGCCCCATGCGGATACCGACTGGGCGCAGCTGCTCGAAGAGGCTGAAGCGGTCTACCGCCAGATAGCCCGGGCCATCACCGCCCGGGAAGAACTGTTGATCCTGTGCCGGAATAGGACCCACCGCGAGCACGTCCGCGAGCAGCTCATCCGCTCGGGTGTCGACGAGCAGCGCGTGCATTTTCAGCAACTGCCCTTTGACGATACCTGGACCCGCGACTACGGCCCGCTGGCTCTTGAGGGGCCCGAACTGGCCGATTTCATCTTCAACGGCTGGGGCGGAAAATACGACGCTCAACGGGACAACAGCGTCACCGCGCGCATACCCTGGCGCGCACCGGTTCAAACCCGGCCTTTGGTGCTGGAAGGCGGGGCCGTCGACACCGACGGGCAGGGCACGATACTGACCACGCGCTCGTGCATGCGCCACTCCGGCCGGAATCCGGATCTTGGCACGTCGGACCTGCGGGCCCGACTCCGGGAGACGCTGGGCGCTCACGACATTATTGAACTGGAGCATGGCGCCCTGGAAGGCGATGACACCGACGGCCATGTCGATATGCTGGCGCGCTTTTGCGGGCCCGCCAACCTGGCCTATGTCCAGTGCTGCGACGAGCACGACACCCACCATGTCCCGCTCCGCGCCCTGGAGACCGAACTGACCAGGCTGGCACGGACTCGCGACTGGCACCTGACGCCCCTGCCCTTGCCCCCGCCTGTTCATGATGAACACGGCCAGCGACTAGCTGCTACCTATGCCAACTTCCTGATTCTGAACAATACTGTGCTCATGCCGGTTTACGGCGAAAACACGGACGAACCGGCCCGGATCCAGCTGCAGTCGGCGTTTCCCGAGCGTATTGTGGAGACGGTATACTGTCGGCCCTTACTGCGGCAGGGCGGCAGCCTGCACTGCGCTACCCTGCAATTACCGGAAGGCGTCTTCTGAACCATGCGTGTCGCCGTCGTTCAACAACAAGCGGGCACGGAGCCGGAAGCCAACCTGGCGCATTCCGAAGCCGGCATCCGCGATGCCGCTCAGGAGGGCGCGCAGCTGATTGTGCTCCAGGAGCTGCACCGTACACACTATTTCTGCCAGCAAGAATTGGTCGCGAATTTTGACCTGGCCGAACCCGTTCCGGGCCCATCCACCGAGCGCCTGGGAGCTCTTGCCGCCGCGCTGGGCGTGGTCATTGTGGGTTCGGTATTCGAACGCCGCGCCCCGGGTCTTTACCACAACACGGCCGTGGTGCTGGACGCGGACGGCCGCCTGGCGGGCCGTTATCGCAAGATGCATATACCCGATGATCCGGGCTTCCATGAGAAATTCTATTTCACCCCGGGCGACGCCGCGGACGGCGACGGCCATTCCGGATTCAGCCCCGTGGACACAGCGGTGGGCCGGCTGGGCGTTCTGGTATGCTGGGATCAGTGGTATCCGGAGGCCGCGCGTCTGATGGCGCTCGCAGGCGCGCAAGTGCTGCTCTACCCCACCGCTATCGGCTGGGACCAGGAAGACGAGCCGAACGAGCAGCGCCGCCAGCTGGACGCCTGGATGACCCTTCAGCGCGCCCACAGCATCGCCAACAGTGTGCCTGTGCTGGTCGCCAACCGGGTGGGCTTTGAGCCCGCCGCGAACGGTGACGGCGGCATCAATTTCTGGGGCAACAGCTTTATTAGCGGCCCCCAGGGCGAAATGCTGGGATGCGCCGCCGAGCACGAGGAAACGGTTTTGACCGCTGACCTCGACCCCGGTCGCACAGAAGCGTTGCGCCAAATCTGGCCCTGGTTCCGTGACCGGCGCATTGATGCCTACGCGGATCTGCTCAAGCGCTACCGGGATTGATGCGTCCGGATGATGCTACTGCTCGAGCGCCCGCCCCGACCTCGAACCTTCCAGCGCCTCCGGGGCCGGGGACTAACAGGCTTTTGAAAAAACC
>CAYPKI010000151.1:0-6993 GCA_964411265.1 uncultured Alcanivorax sp.
ATAGAGAACCAGGATGCGGAAGACATTGAGCGCCGTCGTGCAAATGGCGCGAACCTCGCCCTCCCGGCCTTCTTCCTTGGCCAGCTTCCAGGGCTCGCGTTCATTGACATAGGCGTTGGTCTGGTCGGCCAGGTCCGTAATGGCGCGCATCGCCTTGCCGAATTCCCGCGTTTCGTAGAGCTCGGCGATGTCGTCGGCGGCATTGCGCGCGTCGTCCACCAGCGCCGCATGGTCCAGCTCCGAGCCCAGGGAACCGCCGCCCTTGCGGATAAAGTTGGCCGTGCGGCTGGCGATATTGATCACTTTGCCGACGAGATCCGAGTTTACTCGCTGAACGAAATCATCCAGATTGAGATCGAAATCCTCGACGCCAGGGACCATTTTCGCGGCAAAGTAATAACGCAGGTATTCCGGATCCAGATGTTCGAGATAGTGCCGCGCGGTAATGAAAGTGCCCCGGGACTTGGACATCTTGGCGCCGTTGACGGTGACAAAACCGTGCGCATGGAGGGCCGTGGGCTTGCCGAAACCGGCGCCTTCCAGCATGGCGGGCCAGAACAGGCCGTGGAAGTTGATAATGTCCTTGCCGATGAAGTGATGAACCTCATAGTCGCTGTCCGGCGCCCAGTAGGGCGCAAAGTCACGCCCCACGCGATCACAGTAGTGCTTGAGCGCCGCCATATACCCCACGGGGGCATCCATCCAGACATAAAAGTACTTGCCCGGCCAGCCCGGAATTTCAAAACCGAAATAGGGGGATTCCCGGCTGATATCCCAGGGCTGCAACCCCTCCTCCAGCCATTCGTGCAGTTTGTTCGCAACACTGTCGCGAATTGCGCCCGAGGCGAGCCATGCGCGCAACATGCCTTCGAATTCCGGCAGGTTGAAAAACAGTTGCGTGGTTTCTCGTTCCTCGGGTGTGGCGCCGCTCAGCGCCGAGCGCGGATCGACCAGCTCGCCGGGTGTGTAGGTGGCGCCGCAAGCCTCGCAGTTATCGCCGTATTGATCCTCGGCGTTGCACTTGGGGCAGGTGCCCTTGACGAAGCGGTCGGCCAGGAACATGCCCCGTTCCGGGTCGTAGAGCTGGGTAATCGTTTTCTGCGCGATATGGCCGTTATCACGGTTGCGGGTATAGATCAGCTCGGCGAGCTCGCGATTTTCCTCGCTATGGGTGGTGTAGTACTCATCAAAGGCGATCAGAAAATCCGCAAAGTCGCGTTCGTGGTCGGCGCGTACCTGCGCGATCTGTTGTTCCGGCGTGATACCGTATTCCTCGGCCTTGAGCATGATGGCCGTACCGTGGGCATCGTCGGCGCAAACATAGACGCAGTCGGTATTGCGCAGTTTCTGGAACCGGACCCAGATATCGGTTTGAATGTATTCCAGCAAATGCCCCAGATGAACGGGACCATTGGCATAGGGCAGGGCGCTGGTGACCAGCAGGCGACGCGTTGTTTCAGGCATGGGCAATCCGGTTCCGTTTTTTGTGACCACTATGATACGGACGGCGCCGGTTTTTTTCATCATGGGATGGCCTCCGAGGCGCAGCATCCGTGCGCGCTGGCACAGGCTCGAGCCGCGTGTTGGAGACTCCCTCGCGCGCTCCGCGTGGCGTGAGGCGTTCAGCTGTTGTACTTTGTTCCGACGGACAGGGTGATTCCCTTTCGGAACGACACCATGCCGCATATGATCGCTTCAGGTCGCGCCTTGCGGAGCTTTCAGGCTGGCCCGCAGGTATCGTTGCCATTTTCAACGGGTAGAAGACACCCGCCTGCAAAATCGCGCCTTGATTGCGAACCAGCCTGAAAGCCTGAGTACGCAACCAGTTTTTAATTGCCTGCCAGGGCAAGATCGCCGGGGAGAAGGAGAGGGGCATGCGCCTGAGCAAACGTTTGGCGATTTTCTTGTTCGGTAGTGCCGTGGGCGCCGTAGTAATCGGCATGATCGCCTTCTACTTCATGATCATGCCGCGTTTTTTCGACTATGAAAAAGAGGTAGTGCGGGGCGATGTGGAGACCGTGGAAAATGCCCTGGTGCAGATGCTTACCGGACTCCATATCCGCGCCCGCGACTGGTCCTCGCGGCCGGACCTTCGTGCCTGGCTTGAGGACACGGGCGAGGCCCAGCCGCCCCGCCTGCCGAGTAAGCGCATGGGGGCACTGAAAGTCGATCATGCGGGTGTGATTCGCCGTGACGGCGGAGCGCAATGGCTGCGGGGCGGCGTTAAGGCGCAACCGCTCGAGCGGCTGCATCAGCGTTTCCGGGCACGGGACTGTTATTCGCTCTGGGGCGTGACGCGCCTGAACGATGGCCCTGCCATCTTTGCCATGGAGCCCGTGGGTTCCGGCTGTAATGCCCTGCTTTTTGCTGTGTCGCTCGATGGTCGGGTGTCGAGTGAGCTCGAAGGTATCACGGGTCTGCCGGTCAAGCTGGTACCCGCGAGCGGAAAAGGGGACCAGGATGCCCGCCATATTCAGGTGGAGCGCACGGGGCAGGGGCATGCGCGCGGCAGCTTTCCCCTGGAAAGCTATGACGGGGAAGTCTTGTTGCGCGCCCGGGTCAAGGTGTCACACCCGCTCTATGGCGCTGGTTTGCAGACCATGTTCTGGACGGCGCTGCTCTTTCTGGTGGTGGCTCTGGCCATTGCCGGCGTCGTTTGGTGGGTTTTGCGGCGTCTGGTATTCGCGCGCCTGGACCGACTGCATGGCACCGTGCGCGCCCTGGCACGCGGTGGCGATCTCTCGCGGCATGCTGAACTGGGCGGGCGAGATGAACTCCGCGAACTGGCGGAGGATTTCAACCGGATGGTGGATAATATTCGTGCTGCCCGGGATGAGCTGGCCCGCGAGCGCGAGAACGCGGAGAGCGCCAACCGAGCGAAGAGTCTCTTTCTGGCCAACATGAGTCATGAGATCCGCACGCCCATGACAGCGGTGCTGGGCTATACCGACCTCATGCAAAGAGAAGCGGATCTATCGCGGCAACACCGGCGCTACCTGGACATTATTCAGGAAAACGGTGATGTGCTTCTGGCCCTGATCAATGATGTGCTCGATCTTTCGCGCATTGAGGCGGGCGAGGTGCAGGTTGAATACCGGTACTTCGATTTGCCCGGACTGCTGTCCGAAGTCATGGCCACCCACGCCCTGCGCGCGCGGGAAAAAGGGCTGACCTTTGAGCTGGACTACGCCACGCGTATACCCGACCAGGTGATCACGGACCCGCTGCGCCTGCGTCAGATCCTGATCAACCTCGTGGGTAATGCCGTGAAGTTTACCGATGCGGGCCGCGTGGAGGTGCAAGCCCGCTGGGAAGACGGTGTTCAGCCCTTTCTGCATATCCGGGTTCGCGATACCGGTGTCGGCATTGCCGCGGATACCCTGGAGTCTATCTTTCAGCCCTTTGCCCAGGAAGATGGTTCGCACACGCGTCGTTTTGGTGGATCCGGGCTGGGGCTGGCCATAGCGCGGCAACTGGCGCGCTCGCTGGGCGGGGATGTGGCCGCGTATAGCGAACCTCACCAGGGCAGCGAGTTTCATCTGTGGCTGCGTGCTGTGGCGGCGCCCGAGAGCGAGTTCCACTGGCG
Organism: uncultured Alcanivorax sp.; assembly: GCA_964411265.1. GTDB lineage: Bacteria > Pseudomonadota > Gammaproteobacteria > Pseudomonadales > Alcanivoracaceae > SLJS01. The sequence continues at coordinate 3,587 of CAYPKI010000151.1, forward strand.
CGATCCGGATGCGGACGATGCCCCGGCAGATCCTGTGGATACGCGGGAGCTGGCGGGCACGGCTCTGGTCGTGGAAGATAATGTGGTCAATCGGCTCTTCGTCAAACAGGTGCTGGAGAGCGCGGGCATGACGGTGACCGAGGCGGAGCAAGGCGAGGAGGCCCTGAGCCGGGTCGAGCGTGACGGGCCCCCTGATCTGGTGGTGCTGGATATGCAGATGCCGATCATGGATGGCTTCCAGACCGCCCGAGCGTTGCGCGAACACGGCGCGAATGTGCCTCTTCTGGCGTTGACAGCCAATGTGATGAGTGACAATCGGCGAGACTGTCTGGATGCTGGTTGTGACGCCTTTATTGGTAAGCCCGTGCGGGTGGGGCAACTGCTGTCTACCTGCGCGCGCTTGTTGGGCCTGGTCCCGGCTTCGGGTGAAGAGGGCGAGGCCGGTGACGCGGACAGCGACTGATCAGGTTCGAGTCATAGTCGAGCTCAGGGGGAGTGCCACTCCGGGCCAGGGGCAAGCCTTTTCCAGCTGCGTGGCCAGCTGAAGCAGCAAGGCCTCCTCGTCGCGTGCGCCCGTACACTGAATACCATGGGGTAGTCCGTTCTGTTCGCTCCAGCCCATGGGCACAGACATGGAGCGTGCGCCGCAAAACTTGGCCAGTTGCGTAAACGGCACCCGCGCCAGGGCGTCCACCGCCAGGCGGGTCACCCGGGCGGAGGCGCGCGCCAGGCGGCCCAGACCCAGCGAGCCAGGGCTCTCGAGCCGATCGCGTCCAGCAGGGCCGTGTCCTGTGCGCCGATCCGCGAGGGCGGCTGGGCCGTGGTGGGCGTGAGGTAAAGGTCGTAGTGACCGAAGAGCTGGCCCCGGTGCGGCTCAGGCTCTTGCAGGGCCTCCGTGGCAGGCTTTTTCAAAAGCCTGCTCGAATTGACTGTGACGACCGCTGGACTGCCGGATCGATACCAGCATCATTGCAACGGACCCTGACCTGGATGCCCATCGTTCTCCGGTTATTATTTGTGAAAAAAGTCACAAATAGGCCTATGTAAGAAATTGCGTACGCCGAAAGGCGTTATTTCCTAGGGACGCGCCGTCCGACTCTAACTAGACTACGAGTAAGCATGGATGCTCGGCATCAAGGACGAGGCCTCGGTGCAGGTACGCAGGCTCGCAGGGAGCGGGCATATTCAGATCAAGGCCCGGCCCGGGAAGGGGTCGGGCCTTTTTTATGCCCCCTTTATGCCCCACCTGTTTCTTGCTATGCCGGATGCGTCTGCCATCGCGCCCCGGAAGGCTATACAATAGACCCTCTTTCACGGGAGGCTGTCATGGCAACTACCGACGAGCTGGAAGCACAACTTAACCTGGAAACCGGGCGTATCAGCTGGCAGGAACTGCAACCCTTTTTTGCCCGGGGGCAGACGATCTTTGTTGCCGCCCAATTGGATCTTATTCAGGTGGCGCGCAGCTTTATCGATGACGACTCTTGCCGGGTTCAGGCCTGGATGGACGAAAAGCAGGTGTGTGAAGTCGACGCTGACCAGGCTCGGGACTGGATCGAGCGCGATGCGGACATGTGGGCGGTCGTGGTCAAGCCCTGGGTGTTGGTCCAGCCCGCAGACGCGTGAAGGGCAATCGGGATGAAAAGCGGCCCTGGTACCTCCCGCTGCTGCGCCGGGTTGCCTGACCGTCGTGGGGATGGTGATTGGCAGATTCGAGCACCTGATATAAGCTGTACAAAAGAACAGTTTTTTTTGGGTGTTTTTATGAAATCCGCATCCGGGCATGGACGGGGTATTGGCGCCAATCCCGCGGGCCGGTTGGCCGTCACGCACAGCGAGTTCGATGAACCCGGGACCGCGTCCGGGACCGTATTGGCCGGGCAGCCGTGTCGAAGCCTGATCACGTACAATGAGTCGCCGGACGTGCCTTTCTCTCGCAGCATCAATCCCTATCGTGGCTGCGAACACGGCTGCGTCTACTGTTTCGCCCGCCCGACGCACAGCTATCTGGAGCTCTCTCCCGGGGCGGATTTCGAGAATCGCATCTTTTTTAAACAGGGCGCGGAGGAGGTGCTGGAAACGGAGCTCGCGCGGCCGGGCTATGAGTGTGCGCCCATCGCCCTGGGCACGGCCACGGACCCCTACCAGCCGGCTGAACGCGACCAGCAACTCACCCGGCGGTTGCTGCAAGTGCTGGCCCGTTTCGGTCACCCGGTGAGTATTGTCACCAAGAGTTCGCTCATCCTCCGGGACCTGGATATTCTCGGTCCCATGGCGCGCCAGGGCCTGGCCTCGGTGGCGGTATCCGTGACCACCCTGGATAACCGCATCAAGGCCCAGCTGGAGCCACGAGCCAGCGCCGGAAGCCGCCGTCTCGAGACCATCCGTCAGCTTGCGGCTGAGGCGGTACCCGTTACAGTGCTGGCCGCGCCCGTGATCCCCTTTATCAATGACCACGAGCTTGAGGCCATTATCGAGCAAAGCGCTGAAGCCGGTGCCAGAGCCGCCGATTATGTCGTCTTGCGCCTGCCGCATGAAGTGGGGCCGCTTTGGCGGGACTGGCTGGCGGAACATTATCCGGATCGGGCCGAGCGGGTTATGCAGGTAGTCCAGTCACTGCACGGGGGCCGGGATTACCGAGGACCCTCTTCCGCCCGTCGGCGGGATCGGGCCCCTGGGGGGGTTTGCCCGGGCGGCGCCTCGGGGTGGCCCTGCGCAGGGCCGACCTTCAGGACGATGAACGCATAGAACTGCGCACGGATCTGTTCGCCGTGCCCGGCAGCGGCCGTCAGTTGCCGCTCGTTTGATATTCTTCCGGCGGAGCCACCATCGGGAGGGGAAATGGACGTGATCCGGAACACGCCGGACGAGGCCGTCGCGACCCTCGTGCTGGCCCATGGTGCCGGTGCGCCCATGGACAGTGAGTTCATGAACGATATGGCGCAACGCCTGTGCGAGTGCGGCATTGCCGTGGTCCGCTTCGAGTTTCCCTATATGGAGCGTCGGCGTGCCACCGGACGCAAGTCGCCGCCGGACCGGCCAGCCGTGTTGCTGGAGCGGTTTCGCGCGGTGCTGGCGGCCATCGGCGAATCCGAGCCGGTCTATATCGGCGGCAAGTCCCTGGGTGGACGCATGGCGTCCATGCTGGCCACGGACATGGATGTGGCGGGTGTCGTCTGTCTGGGCTATCCCTTTCATCCACCGGGCAAACCGGAGCGCACGCGTCTGGAGCACTTGCCGGACCTGCGCGCGCCCATGCTCATCTGCCAGGGAGAACGGGATCCGCTGGGCGATTTTGAACAGGTGCAAGGCTATGATTTGCCGCCACAGGTGCGGTTGCGCTGGATGTCCGACGGTGATCATGACCTCAAGCCGCGCAAGAAAAGCGGCTTTACGCATGAGCAGAA
>CAYPKI010000152.1:0-939 GCA_964411265.1 uncultured Alcanivorax sp.
CCGGCTTCAAGCTGACGGCTCAGCATGCGCAATGGAGCATTGACTCGGATATCGCCGAGAACAACGGCACCGACAAGCAGGAAGGCACTATGCTGGAAGCGGGCTACAAGGTGACCGATCAGGTGGGCCTGTTCACACGCGGCGAAGAAATCGATAACACCGCCGGCTCCGCGGACAACAATGATGCCACCCGGGTAACCACCGGCGGCGTGAACTATTGGCCGCACCCCCGCGTCGTGGTCAAGGCGGATTATCAGGACTTCGAAAATGATGATCTGGCCAACGCGGATCAGAACCGCTTCAACCTGGGCGTGGGCTGGAGCTTCTGAGCTGCTATGAAATGGTCTGGCAGGCTTTTGGAGAACGTGTTTGGCACTCAGCGTGGCCTGAAGCGTGCAGCTGGTGGGCTTGGTCGCGACGAAGAGGGTGGTTCCCTTCTCGAGCGACAAAGTGCGGCAGACGGACGCTTCAGGCCGTGCCCTGCGGGGATTTCAGGCTGGTCCGCACTCATCGTTACGCTTTTTCGACGTGTGGACACACGCCTTCAAAAGGGCGTCTCGAGGGCGAACCAGCCTAAGGGCCTGAGTACGCAAGCGGGTCTTCAACAGCCTGCTCGTACAGGCATGCGGCGTCTCCCTGCGCTCGCCTGCCTGCTCGTTCTTTCGCATGCCGGCGGCGCCGAGGAGGTCTACCTCCCGGTGCCGGACTTTGTGGATCAGGCCTTTAAGGGCGAAGCACCGAAGGCAAAAGTCTTGTGGCTGGATTCGGCGGAGCGTGACCGGTCTCAAGAACTCGCGGGTGAGGACCCGGGCTTCCGTCAGCGCTACTGGCGCCGTGGCGATCGTACCGCCTGGGTGCTGGAAGCCGTGGGCCGGGATCACCCCATCACCATGGGCTGGATCGTCGAGGACAACCAGATCCGGCAACTCGAGATTCTCA
>CAYPKI010000152.1:949-6962 GCA_964411265.1 uncultured Alcanivorax sp.
GCGAATCACGGGGCTGGGAAGTGCGCTACCCCTACTACACCAAGCAGTTCAAACAGGCCCATCTGGAAGACGGCAAGCTCAGTCGCGATATTGACGGCATCACCGGTGCCACCCTGTCCGTGGAGGCGACGCAACGTCTGGCGAAACTGGCGTTGTGGCTGCATGAGCAGGTAGGGTCGAGCTCCGATTAAAGCAAGGCGAGCCGCGTCCATGCCCAAACCCACTCGAAGCTGGCGAAAATGGCATCGCTGGGGTGGTTTGCTGGTGGCGTTGCCACTTCTGGTACTGTCCGTGACGGGCGTATTGCTCAACCACGCCAATACGCTGAACCTGTCCAGCAAACGTCTTCCCGCGACTTTGGCTCGGGTCTATGGGGTCACGCCGCCGGAGCAGGTGTTGCGTTCCGGAGCCATGGACCCGCCATTGTATTTCGCGGGTTCAGCGCTTTATCGCCGCAGTGCCCGGGTAGCGCCCTGCGATCCCCCTTTCCGGGGGGCGGTGGCGCTGGATCGCACCGTGGTTGTGGGCTGTAATCAGGAGGTATTGGTGTTATCGCCGGCGGCCGAAGTTATGGAACGCCTGGGGTCGGGCTGGGGCTTGCCCGAATTCACAGCCCTGGGACGACACGATGGCCGGGTAGTGCTGGCGAGGCCGGACAAGCCCGTACTATTGAATCCGGGGACCATGGCAACCGAGCCGTTGCCGGCCGGTGCCGACTGGCAGCGCGCCCGGCCGGCCACCGCCGACCGGGCGGTCGCCCGCCGCATCCGGCGCCGGTCCGTGCCGGAAGAGATGAACTGGGAGCGGTTACTGCTGGATCTTCACAGTGGCCGCCTGGGCGGCGCCACCGGTGTGGTAATCATGGATCTGGCGGCGCTGCTTCTGCTGGCGTTGGTCACCACCGGCATCGTGATCTGGTGGCGAGGTCGCGGTTCGCGCGGGTAGAGACCTGTCCGCTATTTCTGGTCCCGCCTCCCTGGAAAACCGATAGCCGTGCCCAATCACGGCAATTGCCGCAGCCACATGCATGGTTGCGGGCGGCGGTCTATTATACGCGCTGTCGTGAGTTCGAATTAACCGCAAGTAAACTGGAGAGATAATCATGGGCGTAATCGTAGGCAAACCGGCACCCGATTTCACGGTACCCGCTGTACTGGGCGACGGTTCCATTGTTGATGAATTCACCCTGTCCGAGCACATCAAGGGCAAGTACGCGGTCATAGTGTTTTATCCCCTGGATTTCACCTTTGTCTGCCCGTCCGAGCTGATTGCGCTGGACAAGCGCATGGACGCTTTCAAGGAGCGCGGCGTGGAAGTGATCAGTGTTTCCATTGACAGTCACTTTACGCACAACGCCTGGCGCAACACCTCCGTGGACGACGGCGGTATTGGCCCGGTTGGTTTCCACATGGCGGCGGACATGAATCATGACATCGCCCGTGCTTTTGATGTGGAATCCGAAGGCGGCATGGCTTTCCGGGGCACCTTCGTGATTGATGACAAGGGCGTGATCCGCAGCGAAATCGTCAATGATCTGCCCATCGGGCGTAACATCGACGAAGTGATCCGCCTGGTGGATGCCGTGCAGTTCCACGAGCAAAACGGCGAGGTTTGCCCGGCGGGCTGGCAAAAAGGTGATCAGGGCATGGACGAAAGCCCGGAAGGCGTAGCGGACTATCTGTCCAGCAACGCGGACAAGCTGTAAAAAAGTAGCAAGGCGCAAGGAACAAGGCGCAAGAGAAAAAAGGGCCGGCTTATGCCGGCTCTTTTTTGTTCAGCTTGGGTTCGGATGAGGCTAGCACCTGTAGGAGGCGTGTCCGCGTGCCGATTACCAGACTGGAATCGCGGCGAGGACGCCGCTCCCACAGAGTGGGCAATCACTCGTCCCCGGAGTCGTCCGCCAGGGTCGGCGGCAGCTGCGACGGCGGCGGGGGCGGCCAGCCGTCCAGATCGCGCCAGTGATTGACAATAGTGCAGAACAGCTCCGCGGTCCGGGTAGCGTCGTAGAGCGCGGAATGAGCCTCCTGCTGGTTGAACGGGATGCCCGCCATTTCACAGGCGCGCGCCAGCACCGTCTGGCCCAGCGTCAATCCGGCGAGGGAGACCGTGTCGAAACAAGAGAAAGGGTGAAAGGGATCTCTTTTAATGTCCGCCCGCGTCACGGCTTCCTTGAGGAAGCCGTGGTCAAAGAAGGCGTTATGTCCCACCAGGATAGCCCGGCTACAGTCGTAGTCGCGCACTGCCCGGCGCACCGGCCGCAGCAGGTCAGTGAGTGCGCGTTCCTCGCCTACGGCGCCGCGCAGCGGATTGGCCGGGTCGATACCGGTAAAATCCAGCGCCGCCTGTTCGATATTGGCTCCGGCGAAGGGCTCGACATGGTGATGGAGCCGTTTGCCCGGGCGCAGTCGACCCTCATCGTCCATATCGATGAGGACAGCCGCGATTTCCAGCAGCGCGTCGGTGCGGCTGTTAAATCCACCAGTCTCCACATCCACCACCACGGGCAGGAAACCGCGGAACCGGCGGGCCATCCGGGGTAGATCTTCGCTCATGGGGACTCCGGGACAACGAGGCTGTCATGCTACCGAAAACGCGGCGGCCATGACAGTCGCCTGTGATTCCGGGTTACAATGCGCCGCTATTGCTCACGCGCCCAGGAGTCACTCATGTCGGAGATCAACAAAGTCGTTCTGGCCTATTCCGGGGGACTGGATACCTCGGTGATCGTCAAATGGCTGCAGGAAACCTACCAGTGCGAGGTGGTCACCTTTACCGCTGATATTGGTCAGGGCGAGGAGGTGGAACCGGCGCGTGAAAAGGCGAAGGCCATGGGGGTGGACGAGATCTACATCGAGGATCTGCGCGAAACCTTCGCCCGCGACTATGTCTTTCCCATGTTCCGTGCCAATACGCTCTATGAGGGTGAATACCTGCTGGGCTCGTCCATCGCCCGGCCCTTGATTGCCCGGCGACTGGTGGAAATCGCCGCCGAAACGGGTGCCGATGCCGTGTCCCACGGGGCCACGGGTAAGGGCAATGATCAGGTGCGGTTTGAGCTGGGTGCGTATGCCCTGTCGCCGGGCATTCAGGTAATCGCGCCCTGGCGTGAGTGGGATCTCAACAGTCGCGATAAGCTCATGGCCTTCTGCGAGAAGCATGATATTCCCGTGGAGATGAAGCGCGGGCAAAAGTCGCCTTATTCCATGGACGCCAATCTGCTGCACATCTCCTATGAGGGCGGCAATCTGGAGGACCCCTGGAGCGAGCCCGAAGAAGACATGTGGCGCTGGAGTGTGAGCCCGGAGCAGGCGCCGGACGAGCCCACTTATATGGTGCTGGGCTACGAAAAGGGCGACGCGGTCTCCCTGGATGGTGAACGGCTGCCACCCGGACAAATGCTCGCCCGGCTCAACCAGATCGCGGGGGACAACGGCATCGGGCGGCTGGATATTGTCGAGAACCGTTATGTGGGCATGAAATCCCGTGGTTGTTACGAGACGCCTGGTGGTACGGTGCTGCTCAAGGTCCATCGGGCGATCGAGTCGCTCACCCTGGATCGCGAGGCGGCCCATCTCAAGGACAGCCTCATGCCCCGCTACGCGGACTATATCTACAACGGCTACTGGTTCTCGCCCGAGCGGCTCGCTCTGCAGAAGCTCATTGACGAGACCCAGGAGCGTGTCAATGGCGAGGTCCGGGTCAAGTTGTACAAGGGCAATGTCACCGTGGTGGGGCGCCGCTCCGAGACGGATAATCTCTTTGACGCCAGTGTCGCCACCTTTGAGGACGACGCGGGCAGTTATGATCAGCAGGACGCCGAGGGCTTTATCAAGCTCAACGCCCTGCGCCTGCGCATTGCCGCCAAGAATGGACGTGATCTGGATACCTGAAGCTTGGCGGCCGGTGCGAGCGCGAGTATGGCAACAGGCAAGGGAGACCGGATTTGATGGCGTCTGTGGACGAGCTCGTTATCGGCTGGCGGGAGTGGTTCTGCCTGCCGGATCTGGGGATCGACGCCATCAAGGCCAAGATTGATACCGGAGCTCGCACCTCCTGTCTCCACGCCTTTGAAATGCAAACCTATGCTCAGCACGGGCAGGAGCGAGTCCGGTTCTGGATCCGTCCGTTTCAGTATGATGAACAACAGGTGGTGGCGTGCGACGAGCCGGTTCATGATTGCCGCCGTGTCACCGACTCCGGTGGTCACCCGGAGGAAAGGGTTATTATCGAGACGGATCTGGTGTTTGCCCACCGGCGGCGGACCATTGAAGTTTCGCTGACCAGTCGCGACACTATGCGATTCCGGATGTTGTTGGGGCGTACCGCCATGGCGGGCTGTGTTGTCCGCCCCCGGGCTTCCTTTCTGCTGGGTGGTAATGCAAAGAGCGCCAATCGATGAAAATCGCCATTCTGTCCCGTAACGCCAAGCTCTATTCCACGCGCCGTCTGGTGGAGGCGGGTCAGGCGGCGGGGCATGACGTGCATGTCATCGATACCCTGCGCTGTTACATGAGCATTGCCTCGCACAAGCCCGAGATTCATTACAAGGGCCGCGTACTCCAGGGCTACGACGCCGTGATTCCACGCATTGGCGCGTCGATCACCTTTTACGGCACGGCTGTGGTGCGCCAGTTTGAAATGATGGGCGTATTCCCGATGAACGAGTCGGTGGCCATTGCGCGCAGCCGGGACAAGTTGCGCTCGCTGCAGTTGCTGGCACGTCGCGGCGTGGGGTTGCCCGTTACCGGCTTCGCTCACTCGCCCGACGACGTCAATGATCTGATCCAGATGGTCAATGGGCCGCCCCTGGTGATCAAGATGCTGGAAGGCGCCCAGGGTAAGGGTGTTGTACTGGCAGAAACGCGCAAGGCCGCAGAAAGTGTCATCGAGGCCTTTCTGGGCCTGAATGTCAGTGTCATGGTTCAGGAGTACATCAAGGAAGCGGGCGGCGCGGATATTCGTTGCTTTATTGTCGGCGGCCGCGTCATCGCGGCCATGAAACGTCAGGCCAAGGAAGGCGAGTTTCGCTCCAATCTGCATCTGGGTGGTACGGCCACCCTGGTCAAGCTCACCCCCGAGGAGCGCGCTACCGCCACCCGGGCGGCCAAGATCATGGGCCTGAATGTGGCGGGAGTCGACATTCTGCGCTCCAGTCATGGGCCTGTGGTCATGGAAGTGAATTCCTCGCCCGGCCTCCGGGGTATTGAACAGTCCACCAACAAGGATGTGGCCGGCATGATTATCCGTTTTATCGAAAAGGAACAGCGCCCCAACCGCACGGGCACTAAAGGGGCACGGGGCTGATGCGTGCTCCCTTTGAGTTTGCGGGCGAGCGGATTACCGCGGGTAGCCATCGCTTTATTCAGGTACCCGTTGCTCAGCTCTATACCCAGACGCCGGTTAGCATTCCCGTCCATGTTCTCCACGGCCGGCGGAACGGGCCGGTGCTGATGGTCAGCGCCGCTATCCATGGAGATGAGCTCAATGGCGTCGAGATCATCCGACGCTTGTTGCGACACTCGGCGCTACGCAATCTGCGCGGCACCTTGCTGGCGGTGCCCGTCGTCAATGTGTTTGGCTTTATTCATCACTCACGCTACCTGCCGGATCGGCGCGATCTGAACCGCTGTTTCCCCGGGTCCGAATCCGGCAGTCTGGGCGCGCGCACGGCCCGCATGTTCAAAACGGCCGTGCTGGATCATGCCACGCACGGAATTGATCTCCACACCGGCGCCATCCACCGTTCCAACCTGCCGCAGGTGCGTGCCAGCCTCGATGACCCCCGGGTCTCGGGTCTGGCTCAGGCCTTTGGTGTGCCCGTGGTCATGCATTCCGAATTGCGTGAGGGCTCGCTGCGCGAAACCGCCGACGCCGCCGGTGTGCCCGTAATTACCTATGAGGCGGGCGAGGCACTGCGTTATGACGAATCCTGTGTCCGCGCGGGCGTGCGTGGTGTGATTAACGTGATGCACCACCTGGAGATGATCCGTGCGCGGCCGCGCAGACCCCGCAG
>CAYPKI010000153.1:0-6945 GCA_964411265.1 uncultured Alcanivorax sp.
GCCAGCTGCCGTCATCCTCGCGCTCGAACATGGGAAAATCCACCACCCACAGCGGCGCCCAGTCGCCCTCGATCATGTTCTGATCATGCCCGAGACGCACACGCAGCGCCCCCAGGGCTTCGTTGACCACCGAGGCCTTGTCGGCGCCGAAGAAGACGAGATCCCCGCTTTGCGCCTGGGTGCGCTGGAGAATACCGGCAATGGCGTCCTCAGTGAGGAATTTGAGAATGGGCGATTGCAGCCCGTCGGCACCCGCGCTCGCGTCGTTAACCTTGATATAGGCCAGGCCCTTGGCGCCGTAAATGCCCACAAATTCCGTGTAATCATCGATTTCCTTGCGCGTGAGCTCGCAGCCACCCGGCACCTTGAGCGCCGCCACGCGCCCGCGCGGGTCCTTCGCCGGGGCGCTGAACACTTTGAAGTCCACGTGCGCCACCAGATCCGCGACATCCACAAACTCCAGCGGAATGCGCAAATCCGGCTTGTCGGAGCCAAAGCGCCGCATGGCCTCCGCCCAGCTCATGCGCGGAAACTCGGGCAGCTCCACATGCCGTACCGTTTTGAACAGGTGGCGTATCAGGCCCTCGCTGAGCGCCATGATATCGTCCTCGGTAACAAAGGCCGCTTCCAGATCGATCTGGGTAAACTCGGGTTGGCGATCAGCGCGCAGGTCTTCATCGCGGAAACATTTGGCGATCTGGTAGTACCGGTCAAAGCCCGACACCATGAGCAGCTGCTTGAACAGCTGGGGCGAAAAACTCCCCGGCATGGGTGCGGCTGGGGACCAGGTAATCCCGCGCGCCCTCGGGCGTGGCCCGGGTGAGCACCGGTGTTTCCACATCCATGAAACCGTGTTCTTCCAGATAACGACGCGTCTCAGCGGTCACCTGCGAGCGCACCCGAAAATTGGCCAGCACATCCGGACGCCGCAAGTCCAGATAGCGGTATTTCAGACGGATTTCCTCGCCGGCGTGGGTATATTCATCCAGCTCGAACGGCGGTGTCTCTGCCTCGTTCAGGATCTCGAGCTCTGCGCCCAGCACCTCGATATCACCGGTGGCCATGCGCGGGTTGCGCACAGCCTCGTCGCGCATGCGCACCCGACCGGTCAGACGCAGCACATACTCGCCCCGAACCCGGTCGGCCCGCTCAAAGGCCTCTTCCGTGTCCGGGTCAAACACTACCTGGACCAAGCCGGCGCGGTCACGCATATCCAGAAAAATGACGCCGCCGTGGTCCCGGCGACGGTGAACCCAGCCACAGAGGGTAACCATTTCACCCTCGTGGGCCGCTGTGAGATCACCGCAATAGTGGCTTCGCATGCTCGATCCGTTTATCCGCTAAAGTGAGGTCGGGTCCGGGATTCAAAGTGCGCGGGACCCGTTAAAGGCGCCCCAGTATAGCGATTTACCCCGGTTACAGCCATGGCGAGCCCGCGTATTCGCGGCAACGCGTACAAAAAGCGCCCGCGTAGCGGAAAAAAACGAGCTCATCCTTGCTCACACCTGCCCCGTGTCCTATAAAGGGCCAGTGTTCCGACACCGTCCTGCCACCGGGGTCGGCACAAGCTTCAGGGGGTTGTGCGTAGCAGCTTGGCCGCAGAATCCGTCAAACAGGACCACATCAAAGGGGGCACCCAAACTATGGCTGCCAATAAAAAAGCCGCGAAGAAAGCCGTCACGAAAAAAGCGGCAGCGAAAAAGGCTACCGCGAAGAAAGCCGCCACGAAAAAAGCAGCGCCCAAAAAAACCGCTGCCAGCGGCGCCAGCAAGGTCAAGGCCATCCGCGAACCCATGACCAAAACCCAGGTAACCACCACGATCGCGGAGCGCACCGGCCTGACCAAGAAGGACGTCAATGCTGTGGTGGAAGAGCTGTCGAATATTATCGAGGGCCACATCAAAAAGCGCGGCGCCGGTCAATTCACCCTGCCGGGCTTAATGAAAATCACCACTCAGAAGAAGCCGGCCACCAAGGCACGCAAAGGCACGAATCCCTTTACGGGCGAAGAAACGACCTTCAAGGCCAAGCCCGCAAAGACGGTTGTCAAGGTGCGTCCGCTGAAAAAGCTCAAGGACATGGCCGAATCCTGAAGCTTACCGGTCCGGGTCTGTCGCGGGCCCGGACCCGCTCGGCTTTGCCTTGTATTGGCACCTATTCGGTAAACGGTGATTGGTTGCCGGCGGCCATCCGGGCCGCCAACTGGGCCGCTGACGGCCGTTTTGGAGGGCGCCACACTCAGCAGCCCGATCAACCGTGCCTCTCATTGTGCGGCGCGGGAATAGACTTCATAGCCGACTGCCGTCACCCGAAAACGGGAGCAGAGACTTCATCGGCACGGTCTTGAATTCAATGATGACCGCTTTTCCTTCGCGTGCCCCGAAATCAATCCGCGCTACTGGAAACCGGAACCAGGCAGGCTGTTGCAACAAGCCCCGCGCACTCAGGCTTTCAGGCTGGCGCGCGGCCATGGTTGCCATTTTCGACGGGTAGACACCCGCCTTCAAAATGGCGCCTCGATGGCGAACCAGCCTGAAAGCCTGAGTACGCAACGGCGTTTTCTAACAGCCTGCTGAACTTCATCTGGCACTCGAGCCAGCTCGCATAGCGCTGTGGTTCGTACCGCTCGACCAATTGTTGCGGATGCTGGATCGACCGAGGCGAAACCGTTTCCCGCGCGCGAACAGCACAGGCCCGGCTTGGTTGATAAAGTCGTTACTGGCCGTCACGTCCCCCTGCCCCGAGCTCATGCCTGCATGGATCTGATGTCGCATAGAAGGAACCGCCAGCAAGACTGCTTGACTGGATGCAACAAAGCACGGCAGTCCCTATAATGTGGTCCGTTTTCAGGAGATTTTGATGGCAGCTAAAGACAAGGCCCCGGTCCAGGGCGAACCCATGCCGGAGGCGCAATTCCGGGCGCTGCTCGATTTCCCCCCGGAGGAAGGCGAGGATCCGGATTTTCACGTGCTGCTGCGCGCCTACCGCGGCATGACGCCCGAGGACTTCGCCCGTTTCATGGAATTCTTCCTGGAGCACGGGCGAGATGTGAATGCTCGCGATCCCAAAGGCCGCACGCTCAAGGACATAATCAGCGCTCATCGGCACGCTGGTCCCTATGTTGAGGTGCTGGAGGAAGCCGGCGCGAACTGAACCGCGGATCAAGGGCGCGGGCACTATTCAAATGACGCCGGACGTGGCAAGGTTGGTCTGGAATGAGGCCGATTTACGACGGAAAAATGTTAATAAGAAGACGTCCCATGCATACGGAAAGCCGTGCGCGGCGATTGATCGCGCCCCTGTTGCTCACTCTGATGCTTGCGCCAGCGCACGCTCAGGACGAGACCGAAACCAATACCAATCCCGAGGATGTCAAGCTTGAAGACCTGGACATCGATGAATCCGAGGTCTCGAAGGAAGAACTGAAAAAAGACCAGATTGACGTCGACGAGCGTGTTTTCCGCCAGGACTGGAATGAAACGCCCTTCGACACCAGCTACTTCAACTATTCGGATGAGCAGATCCGGGAAAAATGGCAAGACCTGATGGAAGGCTTGCGGGCGCCCTATCCGGATGTCGACCTGATCAAGTATGCCATTGAGAATTATCCGGGCCTGACCGAGGGGGTTGACCAGGAACTGGTGAATAATCCGCGACAATTGCATGACGAGGCCATGCAGGTCTGGCGTCTCTTCTTTTCGGGCAAGTTCCAGGAGGCGCGCGAGCAGGGACTGGATCTGGGGCCCCTGGGTATGATGCCGGGCGCTTTTGGCCAAACCTATTACGCCATGTATCTCGCCGACCGCAAGTCCACCAAGGACATGCTGCTGCAGGACATCGTCAATACTGTCAACAGCTTTGATGGCGCAATTCAACGCATGAAAAACGATGACCGGGAGGACATCAGGAAATTTGCCGCCTTCGCGATTCTGGGCAAGGCTTATGCCGTGGCGCGCATTGCCGAGGAAGCACCCATCCCGGTGGCCGTGGCGCGCGGCTATATCCGCAGAGTCAAGGATCTGGCCAACGAGGTGCTCGACCTGGTGCCCGATCATCCGCTCGGGCATGCATTCCTCGCCGGTGTGGACTCGGGCATCATGCGCCGAGTGGGCAAATTCACGGGCCGCATGACCTATGGCGCGCGCACTACCGTGGTCAAGGATGCGTTCGAGCAAGCGCTCGAAACGGCGTCGGATTATGCGATTGTGCAGTACGAGTATGCCAATTCGCTCATCTACATGAACCGCAAGCGCGAACTCAATACAGCCATGCAGCATATGGAAAAGGCCACCAAACTGCGGCCAGCGTTCGCCATGGAAGCGCTGGATTCCATGTATGCCTACAAGCGGCTCCAGGGCATACGTCTCTATGCGCTCAACTACCGCAGCTGGCGCGACTTCGAAAAGGACCGTTTCGACTATATGCGTGCCACGGACCGCAATTTAACCAGTGTGATCCATAAGCCTCTGACCATGGACAAGCTCAAGAACCCGGAGAAATACGACCTGGGCGAGCGGTAACGCTCGCCGGCGCCGGCAAGCGCCGGAGCCACTCCCCCCGCTGGGCCCGCTGCCGGCTACCTCTACTGGTCAGCACGGGCGCATGCGCCTACAATCGCGGATTTCGTTCAGCTCGACCGGGGGCTCCATGCGCGCATCTCGCTACCTCATGGCAACTGTCAAGGAGACACCCACGGACGCGGTCATCGCCAGCCATCAGCTGATGCTGCGCGCGGGCATGATCCGTAAACTGGCGTCCGGGCTCTATGACTGGCTGCCCACGGGCCTACGCGTGTTACGCAAGGCGGAGCAGATCGTGCGCGAGGAAATGGACCGTGCCGGCGCGCTCGAAATGCTCATGCCCATGGTTCAGCCCGTGGCATTGTGGAACGAATCCGGCCGGGGCGCGGATTATGGCCCCGAATTGCTGCGCGTCGATGACCGCCACGACAACCCCTTCTGTCTGGGCCCCACCCATGAGGAAGTCATCACGGATCTGGTCCGCAATGAGGTACACAGCTACAAGCAGCTGCCGCTCAACTTCTATCAGATTCAGACCAAGTTCCGGGATGAACGCCGTCCGCGTTTTGGCATCATGCGCGCGCGGGAATTTCTCATGAAGGACGCCTACTCTTTCCACCTGGATGAAGCGAGTCTGGAGGAAACCTATCAGACCATGCACCAGGCTTATTGCCGCATCTTTGACCGCATGGGTCTCGACTACCGGGCCGTGGAGGCCGATACCGGCGCCATGGGCGGCTCACAATCCCACGAATTTCATGTTCTCGCCGAATCCGGCGAAGACGCCATTGCCTTTTCGGATCAATCCGACTATGCCGCCAATGTAGAACTCGCCGAGGCGGTTCCCGCGAGTGCCGAGCCGCCTGCTCCCTCACAAGCGATCCGGCTGGTGGACACGCCGGATGTGCACACCATTGATGACCTGACGCAACAGTTCGGGTTGGGCCCGGAACAGACAATCAAGACTTTGGTGGTGCATGCCGACGAGTCCGCCTCGCAATCGCTGATCGCGCTGATCGTGCGCGGCGATCATGAACTCAATGAGCTCAAGGCAGAACGCCAGCCGGGAGTGGCTGCGCCTCTGCAAATGGCCACGGATGCCGAAATCAGGGCCGCTGTGGGCGCCGGCGCGGGTAGTCTGGGACCGGTGGGCCTGCCCCTGGCCGGGATCGTTGACGGCAGCGTCGCCGCACTCAGCGACTTTGCCGCTGGCGCCAACCGCGACGGACAGCACTATTTCGGCATCAACTGGGAACGTGATCAGGCTCTGCCGACGGTGGCGGATCTGCGCGAGGTACGGGAAGGAGACGCCAGTCCCGACGGCCGGGGCAGGTTGACTATTCGACGCGGCATTGAGGTCGGGCATGTCTTCCAGCTCGGTACGAAATACAGTGCCGCTCTCGGAGCGACTGTACTGGATGACAACGGCAAGGACGCCACCCTGACCATGGGGTGCTACGGCATCGGCGTGAGCCGGGTCGTAGCCGCCGCGATTGAGCAGAACCACGACACCCAGGGCATCATCTGGCCCGAGTCCATAGCCCCCTTCCAGGTGGTCCTGATTCCGCTCAATCCGAAAAAGAGCCCCCGCGAGCGCGACACCTGTGAACAGCTCTATGGCCGGCTGACCGAGGCGGGCTATGACGTGCTCTTCGACGACCGGGAAAAGGAACGAGTGGGCGTCAAGTTCAGCGACACCGAGTTGATGGGCATTCCTCATCGGCTACTGGTTACGGAGAAAGGCCTGGATGAGGGCCGCGTGGAGTACAAAAATCGCCGTAGCGGCGAAGTTCACCAGGTCGGGCTGGATGGTATTGAAACGGTTCTTGCCGGTTCCGGTTAACGATTGCGCGGTACCGCTACCAGCTGGGTCATGGTTTGATCACCCAGCGCTGTCAGCTGCCAGCGTACGGCCCCGTCGCCCGAGCCTTGCTTGCGAATCAGCCCCTGAGCGCGCAACTGCACCTTGATCTGATTGAATGATGCGGTCGTAAGCGCCACGTTGCGCACCGCGTGGGCCTTGGGCAGCTGTTTTTGCACATCGGTCAGCGCCGCGCCGGTGAGATGCTCTTCCAGGGCCTGACGCATGGCGTTTTCCGAAGCCGGTTCCAGCATCTGCGGCGCCACGGCAGCAAACACCTGACGCCAGGTAAGCGTGGATTGGGCCGGCACCGCTTTGCAATTGCCCTTCACATAGGCGTTGCAGCTGTACTCCAGGGTTACCGGATCGTCATCACCGGCCAATGCCTGACGGGCAGGACCCGGGCCGGCCGCCAGTTCCTCCTTTTCCTGCTCCAGCTCCTCGATACGCTGCTGCAATTCCTGCACTTCCCGCCGTGCGCCCAGATCCGTCACCTGACCCTCGCGCACCCAACCGGGCACGGGATTCTGCGCGATAAATTCGGGGGTAGCGCTCTTGACCACC
>CAYPKI010000154.1:0-6913 GCA_964411265.1 uncultured Alcanivorax sp.
TAACAAGTACACGCCGGCTGTCCCGGGCGTTCAGGGTGGCGCGCACACCATTGGTGGTAAGCATGATCAACTCTTCCGGCAGACGGGCACGGCTGATCTCCAGCGGCGAGTTACCGTAGTCAAATCCGGGAATGGGCAAAGCGTCCACTTCGCCCACCAGGGGGGTTCCGGGCATACGCTTCTCCAGGGCAAAACCCTCCTCCGGCGATCCCACCAGCCGGATGCGCCTAACACCGCTGTGGAAGGCAAACCAGGCCGTGGTGAAGGCGCGGATGACATCGATGACCACGGTAATGCCGTCCGGATTATCCGGCGGTTCCCGGCCCTGGGCGATTTCAATGATCAAAACAGCAGACCAATACCCCAGGTAAAGTTGTCGAAGCCTTTTTCGTCGTCATCCAGATATTCCTCCAGTGACGCCGTGAACGTCAGCCGGTCCGCCAGCGTGAGCTGGTGCTTGGGCGTGCGCGAATCCTGAAAGAAATCGGCAATGGCCCGGAAGTTGAAATCGGAGCGCAACCGCAGTACATCGCCATGGTTGCCGTAGCCATACTGAAACTGAATGACGCGGCTGAAACC
The DNA here is from genome assembly GCA_964411265.1 of uncultured Alcanivorax sp. Taxonomy (GTDB): domain Bacteria; phylum Pseudomonadota; class Gammaproteobacteria; order Pseudomonadales; family Alcanivoracaceae; genus SLJS01. Next base: position 580 of record CAYPKI010000154.1, read on the forward strand.
CGTGCCGATATAAGCGTTGTTGACGCGTTCCTCGTCCACAGTCCGGTTTGGATCGCTGACACTACTCGGCCGCAAGGGCGATTCCCCGAACTTTTTGCTGGATACGCCGCCATTGAGCGCAACGCTCGAGTAGTTCACGTCCCAGCCAAAGCCCGTATCCACATCGGCTGAAGGGTCCACGCGATAGCCGGATACCACGAAACCGCGCTGCACCTTGATGCCCTCATAAGGGCTGGATTTGTCACTATATTGCGGTGATTGCGCGAATGCGGCCTGGACAGCGGCCAGGCCCAGGATGAGCAGGCACTTTTTCATGGTTCCCCCGGTCGATTGTCACAAGACATATTATGCAGACCAGCAGGGCGCTTGTATCTGACCCGGATCAAAAGTCCCCTGATTAGCGCTTGTGGCCGGGCGGTGTCCGGGCCAGCACCCAGATATCCACCCGCGCGGCGCCGGCGTCGCCCAGCGCGCGGGCGGCCTTGCGCGCTGTGCTGCCCGTGGTCATGACATCATCAATCAGCGCCACCTGCAGTCCCGTCAAGGCTCGTCGGCATTCGAAAGCGCCCGCGAGGTTGCGCTCGCGAGCCGCGCGCGACAGGCCCTGCTGGGTCGGGGTGGCGCGTCGCCGCACCAGCGCCATCTGTACGGGCAGCCCGAGCGCCTTGCCGAGGCCGGCCGCCAGGCGCTCCGCCTGACTGAAGCCGCGCCGCCAGTGCCGGCGCCAGTGACAGGGTAGCGGCACCACAAGATCAGGCGTGGGTGGCGGGCGGCGAGCCAACTCGGCGAGCCAGAGCTGCAACAGCAGCCGTTCGCGCTCCAGTCGGCCCTGGTGCTTGTAGGCATGAATCAGTTGATCCAGGGGCGGTTCGTAGGACAGTGCGGGCCATACGGCATCGAAAATCGGCGGGCGCCCGAGACAGCGCCCGCAAAGTTCGGGCTTATCCGGGGCCGGTGGCGGCAGGGCCGTGTCCAGCCCACATCGGCATAGATGTTCTCCGGGCGCGGCGAAAACCGCGCGGCAGTAGCAGCACAAGAGCTCATCCGGCGGCAAGGGCGTACCGCAGAGCGCGCAGGGCTCCGGCCAGATCAGCCGCCCGCACAGCCAGTTGTAAACCCTTGCAACAGCGCTCTGGTTGACGGTCATAGGCCGGGTACCTATGCTTACTGGAGTTACACTATTCCGGGGGAGCCCACCATGACAGAGAGTCCGGCCCAGCAGCGTGCGTCTCAGCCATCCGATCTTGTAAGACATGACTGGCAGCGCGACGAAATCGAGGCCCTGTTCCAGTTGCCCTTCAATGACCTCATCTTCCGCGCGGCCGGGGTGCACCGCCAGTTTTTCGATCCCAACGCGGTGCAGATTTCCACCCTGCTTTCCATCAAGACCGGCGCCTGCCCCGAAGATTGCGCCTATTGTCCCCAGTCCGGGCACTACAACACGAACCTGGAGAAGGAAAAGCTGCTGGAAGTGGACAAGGTGCTGGAAGAAGCGCGTGCCGCGCGCGATCTGGGGGCATCGCGCTTTTGCATGGGGGCCGCCTGGCGCAGTCCCCGGCAAAAGGACATGCCCTATGTGCTGGACATGGTCCGCCAGGTAAAAGCTCTGGGCCTGGAAACCTGTATGACCCTCGGTATGCTCACCCGCGAGGACGCGGATCAGTTGTCCGAAGCGGGCCTGGATTATTACAACCACAATCTGGATACCTCGCCGGAATACTATGGCCAGGTGATCACCACCCGTACCTATAACGACCGGCTGGAAACCCTGGCGAACGTGCGCGATGCCGGCATGAAGGTATGTTGCGGTGGCATCGTGGGCATGGGCGAAGAGCGCAATGACCGCGCCGGGCTGCTGCAGCAGCTGGCCAATCTGCCCGCGCATCCGGAGTCCGTGCCCGTCAATATGCTGATGAAGATACCGGGTACGCCCCTCGAGAACGTCGAGGATCTGGACGCCTTCGAGTTCATCCGCACCATTGCCGTGGCGCGCATTGTCATGCCGGCGGCCCATGTGCGTCTGGCCGCCGGGCGCGAGGAGATGAATGATCAGATCCAGGCGCTGTGTTTCTTTGCGGGCGCGAACTCCATCTTCTACGGCGAGCGGCTGCTGACAGCGGAAAACCCCGAGGCTCAGCACGATCAGGCCCTGTTCCAGCGCCTGGGTATTTATCCGCTGGACCCGCGCACCGAAGCCTCGGACGCGTCCACCGAGGACGCCCTGCGGGCGGACGTGGCGGCGCAGAGCGCGCCCTGGTACGACGCGCTCCAGACCGGGCAAGCAGAGACGGCGGATCGTCCCGTCGAACACTGAGCGGGGCCCATGAGCCTGCCGTGGGATCTGGAACCGGCGCTGGCGGAACGGCGCCGGCAGCAGCGCTACCGTCAACGCCAGACGGTGGATAGCCCTGCCGGTGCCAGCTTGACCCTGGACGGCCGGACGTATCGCAATTTCTGCAGCAACGACTATCTGGGCTTGGCGAATCATCCCGAGGTCGTGACTGCGCTGCGCGATTCGGCCGACCAGTACGGCGCAGGTAGTGGCGCTTCTCATCTGGTCTGCGGTCACCAGCGGCCCCATCATGAACTCGAAGAGGCGCTGGCCGATTTTACCGGGCGCGAGCGGGCCCTGCTATTCTCCACCGGCTACATGGCCAATCTGGGCGCGGTCTCGGCCCTGGTGGGCCGGGGCGACACCGTCCTGGAAGACCGGCTGAACCACGCCTCCCTGCTGGATGCCGGCCTGCTGGGCGGCGCGCGCTTTCGCCGCTATGCCCATGCCGATAGCGCCGATCTGGCGAACAAGCTGGCGGATGGTCGGGGGCGGCAGCTGGTGGTCACGGACGGTGTTTTCAGCATGGACGGCGACGCGGCACCCCTGGCGGAGCTGGCGGACACCTGCGAAGAGCGTGGCGCCGGACTCATGGTGGACGATGCTCATGGGCTGGGCGTGCTGGGCGAACAGGGCGGAGGCCTGGTGGCGGCCAGGGGCCTGGGCGAGCGGGTGCCCATACTGGTGGGCACCCTGGGCAAGGCCTTCGGCACGGGCGGCGCCTTTGTCGCCGGTGACGACGCACTGATCGAGACCCTGGTCCAGTTCGCGCGCACCTATATCTACACCACGGCGTTGCCGCCCGCGGTTGCCGGCGCCACGCTGAAAAGCCTGGAGCTGGCGCGTGGGGACCATTGGCGACGTGAGCACTTGCAGACCCTGATCAAGCGCTTCCGCTCGGGGGCCGCTGAGCGCGGCTACCAGCTCATGCCGTCGACTACGCCCATACAGCCCCTTCAGGTGGGTGACGACGGCGAGGCCGTGCACATCAGCGAAAGGCTGCGCGAGCAGGGTTTTCTGGTGACCGCCATCCGTCCGCCCACCGTGCCCGAGGGCACGGCCCGGCTGCGCGTGACCCTGTCCGCCGCGCATGAAGAAGCCGATGTGGAGGCACTGCTGGAGGCTCTGGATCATGCCCACCCTCAGGCCCGCCCCTGATATAGCCGGAGAACGAATGCATGACGGCGCTGACCCCGTTCCACAACATCTACAAGCCCACTGGTGTCGATAACGAAGCGGCCGAGGATCTGGTCCTGCTCCACGGCTGGGGGCTTCACTCCATTGCCTGGGATTCGATCATGCCGGCGCTGCTGGAGCACTTCCGGGTCACCGTCATTGATCTCCCCGGCATGGGCCAGAGCCCCTTGCCCAATGGCAACTATGATCTCGGTTTCGTGGTGAGCCAGATCCGGCGTGTGCTGCCCGAACGCTGTCACCTGCTGGGCTGGTCCCTGGGCGGGCTGGTAGCGCTTCGGATCGCGCTGGACGAGCCGGAGCGTGTGCAGTCCGTGGCTACGGTCGCCACCACGCCGCGCTTTACCGCCTCGGACGACTGGCCCACAGCCATGAAGCCCGAGATCCTGGCCAAGTTTGCCGAACTCATGGAAGAGGACTATGAGGGCACCCTGGTGCGCTTTCTGGCGCTCAACTGCAAGGGCAGCGCCACCATGCGCACAGATGTGGAGCTGTTGAAAGAAATTCTGTATTTCTGCGGCCTGCCTGCCCAGCGCGCCTTCCGCGGCGTACCGGGGATCCTGCGGGACACGGACCTGCGCGCGGAACTGCCCGATTTGCAACCGTCGGCGCTCATGCTCTTCGGCGAAAACGACAATCTGGTGCCGGCCGCGGTCATGGGCGAGCTGGAAGAACTTGTGCCGGGTGTTCAGCTGGCCTTGCTGCGTGACGTCGCCCATGTACCTTTTGTGTCCACACCCGATCTGTTCAGCCGGGCACTACTCGATTTCTATCGGGACCAGGGAGTCCTCGATGCTGTCTAGCCGGGCCGTGGGCGCGGCCTTCGGCCGGGCCGCCGCCACCTATGATGAAAACGCCGATCTTCAGCTCGAGGCGGGCCGGGCGCTGGCCGGGCTGGTGCCGGATGCGCTGCCACCCGGGCCGGCTGTGGATCTGGGCGCGGGCACGGTCCCGCTGGCGCGGGATTTTCGTCGCCGCTGGCCTGAGCGGCGCTGGCTGGCGCTGGACATCGCCGAGCCCATGCTCCGGCAGGGCCTGGCTCGGCAGCGCCTGGGGCCGGGTTTCGTCCCCGTGGCGGCGGATCTGGAGGCTCTGCCCCTGGCTGACGAGAGCCTGGCGCTGGTGTACTCGTCCTTTGCCTTGCAGTGGTGCGCCCGCCCGGCGGACGTGACAGCCCGTCTGGCGCGCGCGCTGCGTCCGGGCGGCGTGCTCGCGGTCAGCGTGCCCGTGGCCGGCAGCCTGCACGAACTCGAGACCAGCTGGGCGGAAGTGGATGCGGGCGTCCACGTCAATGAACTGGCCACTTCGGAAACCTGGCAACAGGCCCTTGAAAGCAGTGGCCTGTATATCCGTTTATGGCAGCCGGAAACCCGTCTCCGTTATTATCCGGATGTAAGGGCCATTGCCCGCATGCTGCGGAACACGGGGGCGCACCGGGTGGACCGGCCGGGCGAAACCGGCCTGACCAGCCGGCGGCGTTTTCGGCAGCTGGTTGACGCCTATGAACGTCGGCGCACCGGATCGGGACTGCCGCTGACCTGGCAGGTGTTGTACATGGTGGCGGAAAAGGAGGCCAAGCCGTGAACGGACTGAGGGCACTGCGCGGCCGGTACTTCGTGACCGGCACCAACACCAATGTGGGTAAGACCTGGGTCAGTGTCCGGTTGCTGGAAGCGGCCCGCGGGGCCGGGCTTTCCTGCTACGGGGTCAAGCCCATCGCCGCCGGCAGCGAGGCTACCGACGAAGGCCTGCGCAACGAGGATGCTGAAGCGCTGCAGTCAGCGGCCTCGGTTGAGCTGGACTACGACCTGGTGAATCCGGTGGCCTTCCGCGAACCGGTCGCCCCGCACATTCTGGCGCAACGTCACGGCATGAACCTGAACGCCGAACGCCTAGCCGGCTATGTCAACGGTGCGCTCATGACCCGAAAGGCGGACCTGGTGCTGGTGGAGGGGGCCGGCGGCTGGTATGTGCCCATCAACCAGCGCGAAACCCTGGCCGATCTGGCCCGCCGGCTGGAGCTGCCCGTGATCCTGGTGGTGGGCATGGAACTGGGCTGCCTTAATCATGCCCTGCTCACAGCGGAGGCCATCCGCCGCGACGGTCTGGAACTGGCCGGCTGGATCGCCAACTTCCTCCATGGCGAGATGAACGCGGGCGAGGAGAATTTTGCCACGCTCGAAGCGATGCTGCGCGGGCCCTGTCGGGGCCGTACCCGGTGCGAATGAATGTCGCAGTTCGAGTCCTCTTCATGCCGGATTAACGTACAACGGTTTCCCCATGACAGCCTCTTATAAGAAAGGAGATTACAATGAACGCTATTCCGCGCCTGGGCTTGGCCCTGGCCCTGCCGTTACTGCTGCTGGGCTGCGACCGGGGTGAAGGCCCGCAAACCATGGAAGTTACCGCCACTGCCTACACTATGGCCGAGGATGAAACCAAGAAAGGCAATATAGGCCTGGCGGCCTGGGGCGATCAGCTCGAGCCGGGTATGAAAGCGATTGCCGTTTCGCGGGATCTGATCGATGACGGGCTTGATCACAAGACCGAGGTCAAGATCGACGGTCTGGAAGGCACCTATATCGTGCGCGACAAGATGAACAAACGCTGGAAGAAGAAGATCGACATCTTCATGGGCAAGGACAAGGAGAAGGCCCGGCAATGGGGCAAGAAAACCGTCACCATTCACTGGACTAATTCGCCTGACGGCGAATAGTAGCAAGGGGCAAGTTGCAAGGAGCAAGGAAAATTGCTGCACTGACCCCACAAAAGTGGACACCGGTTTTAAGCAGCCTGCAGCTGCTCGAA
>CAYPKI010000155.1:0-4900 GCA_964411265.1 uncultured Alcanivorax sp.
TGGCAGGTGCGGCGCACCGACCCTGTGGCCATCGCCCGTTCCCATTTCCTTCTATCCGAGGAGGCGGGCGACCAGCTGGCCTGATTGTGATTTGACGCCAGGTTCGTGAGGGATTGTCATTTTACGACATTGCTGGAGCTACCGGATCTGCCTAGCGTGAGGGTAAAGCTGACAAAAATCATGGACGGAGGCCTTATGAAGATCGATAACCGGAAACAGCCACCCGAAGAAGTGGCCTACTACGACAGCTGGGACGGTCCCGGCGCAGACGACCTGGAGGACAAGCTTACGCCCGGCCACGTCCAGGATATTGTCGAGATCTTCCAGACCCCGCTGACCGGGCACTACAACTGGGATTACTCCAGTGCCGACGATCGCATCCGCAAGCTTTACCGCCTGGGCAAGGAGCTTAACTGGAACGCGGAGATGGATGTGGACTGGAGTCAGAACTTCCCCAAGAGCCAGTACCCGTTGGACGAGAGCATGAATCCGTTCGCAGGTTGGGAACCCTTCGAGGCCATGCCGGAGGACGAAAAGCTGCGCTTCGGCTGGCACAACCTGGCCTGGATGCTAGCGCAGTTCATGCACGGCGAGCAGGGCGCGCTCCTGGTGGCGTCTCAGCTTACCTCCTGTGCGCCCACCTATGACGCCAAGCTCTACGCGGCTTCCCAGACCTTTGATGAGGCCCGGCATGTGGAGGTATTCACCAAATATCTTCAGGACAAGATTGGTATTCTGTACCCGGTCAATGAGCACCTGAAGTCCTTGCTGGACAAGATCCTGTCCGATCCGCGCTGGGATCTGAAGTTCATCGGCATGCAGATCATCATCGAAGGGCTGGCGCTGGCGGCCTTCAATACGCTCAAGATCACAGCCCAGGACAAGCTGCTGCGAGACATCATCCACCTGGTGGTGCGCGACGAAGCGCGCCACGTGACCTTCGGGGTCAATTACCTCCAGGAATACGTCAATGACCAGCTCACCGAGGACGAGCGCGAAGAACGCGCGCAATTCGCCTATGAAGCCTGTGTGGTCATGCGCGAGCGTCTTATTGCCACGGACGTGTTCCAGCACTTTGGCTGGAATGTGGAGCAGGCACGCCAGGTGGCGCTGGAATCCAGCCTCATGGCGCAGTTCCGGAATCTGCTGTTTACCCGGATCATGCCCAATCTCAAGCGTATCGGCCTGTTGACCGAGTCCGTGCGACCCAAATTCGAGCAGCTCGGCATACTGCAGTTCGAGGATCTGGGGCATGACGGCGAAGTGGACTGGGCGGAATTGTCCAAGCCACTCTACGAGGACGCTTCCTGAGACTTGGGTTCGGGCGTGTGGTGGGCGCGCCGCCGGTACCAACCCGGGGCGCTGTCGTCGGTCTTGCTTGCAGGACGGCAGTCTCGCTTCCATGCGACGATTGCGGGCCCGGCCGGCTTGGGTCGCAGTGCTGGCAAACGGCCGGGTTGCGCCACCCCCCCCCGGGTGAAGGCGGACACTGTTTACACCGAACCCGGTCAGTCTTTCGGCCATGCGTCGGGCCTTTGTCCGGGATAACAGGCGATTGTCGTGCGCAACGCCAGTACGCTTGGTGTGAGACGCCACCGCGACCCTGGTCTTGGCGTGTGGTCCACCAGTACTCGCGCGACAACCTCCCGCAAGGGTTCAAACTGATCCCGGACACGCGTCGTGTCGCCGGTGAAGGCGCTATGCTGCCACACAGGCAGAATCAGTCAGTTACCGGGGCGGGTCATGGAAACCCTGTTTTCTCCAGTTCCTGCCGCAACCGGGCTCCGAGCCGGCCCGTTTGGGTGCGCCGCCGGCCAGCGGCTGAATACCGGCATCCGCGAGCGCGCGCTTCTTGTTTTCCCGGGCGCTGTTCAAACTGGCAATGCCCACCAGCCCCCTGCGGCCGGGGCGGCACAGAGTGGGCTGGTCCGCTTTTCGCTCATGGTGCTGCAGCCCCCAGTATCGTGACCAGGAAAATAATAGCGCAGGAGTTCACGGGTACAGTTATTTAAGGCTTGTTCCCGCCAGGGCAGGTTAGCGTAAGGGGAGGACCTGCTGATTCCCCGTGGGCGCGGCCACCACCGACGCTCGCGCGTGCAGCAGCGCCGAAAACAGAATTGACTTTAAAAGATAAATTTAAATTTTTGATTATTAACGAAAAAGTAGCCGCTCTGGAGAATTTTTCGAAAAAAGTTCCTGAGTTCGCAGCAGGAAATTGTGAAGCACGTCGTTACCTGGCGTACGATACTAGGCGGTCCCGATACGGCAGGAAGATTATGCGACGCTGGAACGGCTGGGGTGACGAGAACACCCATTTTCCCCTCAAACCTGCTGCAGAGGCATTCCTCAAGCGCCAACTGGGCCCGGGTCGGATCCATTCCGACGCTGCACTGGACGATGTCGTTGCCCGGGTACCGACATCAGGGCTGCCCGAGCACCGCCTGATTGATCGTTCCCCGGAAACGCGCGTGCGCCATGCCCGCGGCCAGAGCCTGCCGGACTGGCTGGCCATGCGTTCGGGCGACTTTGGCACCTTCCCCGACGGTGTGGCGCAACCTGCAGACAGCGCCGAGGTGCGCGAGCTGCTGGACTGGGTGGGGGAACGCAACATACTGCTGGTTCCTTATGGCGGCGGTACCTCGGTGGCCGGGCACATCAACCCGCCGGTCTCCGACGCCCCCGTGCTTACGCTCTCGCTCGCCGGCCTTACCGGCTTGCTGGCGCTCGACCGTACCAGTCAGCTGGCGACCTTCGGCGCGGGTACCACCGGGCCCGAGGTGGAGCGGCTTCTGGCCGAGCAGGGCTATCTCCTGGGTCACTACCCGCAATCCTGGGAATTGTCCACCATCGGGGGCTGGGTCGCGAGCCGCTCCAGCGGTCAACAGAGTCTGCGCTATGGACGCATCGAGCAGCTGTTTGCGGGCGGCCGCGTGGAAACGCCCGGGGGCAGCCTCGAGATCCCGGCCTTTCCGGCTTCTTCCGCCGGCCCTGACCTGCGCGAGCTGGTGCTGGGCTCGGAAGGGCGTCTGGGTGTGATTACCGAAGTCCAGGCGCGCGTATCGCCTCAACCGGAGCACGAAAGCTTCCATGTCGCCTTCATGCCCGACTGGGACGATGGCATGCGCCTGGCCCGCGAACTGGTCCAGGCTCGCTTGCCGCTGTCCATGGTGCGATTGTCCAATGCCGAGGAGACCCGGACCCAGCTGGTGCTGGCCGGCCATGAAAAGCTGGTGGCGGGGCTGGAAGGTTATTTGCGGCTACGTGGCTGCGCCCACGGCAAATGCATGCTCACCTTCGGCGTTAGTGGCGACGCTCGCGCCTGTCGCCAGACATTACGGGAAACCGTACGGCGCATCCGGCGGGCCGGGGGCGTCCATACGGGCCGGCCTCTCGGGCGCAAGTGGGAAGAAACCCGGTTCCGGTCGCCCTACCTGCGCCATGGACTCTGGGAGTACGGCTATGTAGTCGACACCCTGGAAACGGCGGTGAACTGGGACCGGGTAGCCGATATGGTGGCCGGAGTGGAAGACGCCATCCGCGCCCATGCCGGCGTGGGGGAGCAGGCTCATGTCTTCACTCACCTGTCGCACTTGTACGGTCAGGGTTCCAGTATCTACACCACCTATGTGTTCCGTTGTTCGGACACACTGGAGGAAACCCGGCAACGCTGGGGGCGTATGAAAAACGCGGCCTCGGATGCAATCAGCCGGCTGGGCGGGACCATCAGCCACCAGCATGGCGTGGGCCGGGACCATGCGCCCTGGTTGCCGGCGGAAAAGGGTGAGGAGGGCGTAGCCGCTCTTGCCGCACTGATGCACCATTTCGATCCGCACACACAGCTCAATCCGGGCTGTCTGCTGGGAGATGAAGACCATGCCGGGTAAACGTCCCGATCCCCAAGAGTTGGCGGGTACACACTGGGATCTCATCGTTATCGGCGGCGGCATCACCGGAGCTGGTGTTTTGCTGATGGCCGCTCGGCTGGGCCTGAGGGTGCTGCTGGTGGAACAGCGTGACTTTGCTTGGGGCACTTCCAGCCGATCATCCAAAATGGTCCACGGCGGATTGCGCTATATCGCCCAGGGCGATATCCGGCTCACGCGGGATGCGCTGCGCGAGCGTGAAAGACTCGTCCGGGAATTGCCCGAGCTGGTGGTACGACAGCAGTATCTGTTTCCTATACGGCGCAAGCGTTTCCCCGGACGCTGGTCCATGAAAGTGCTGCTCTGGCTCTATGACCGCCTCGCGGGCATACGCGATCATCGCTGGCTGGGGCGTTCAGCTGTGCTCCAGCGTCTGCCCGGCTTCGCGCAAAGCGGGCTCAAGGGAGCCATGAGCTATACCGATGCCCTGACGGACGACAGTCGGCTGGTGCTGCGCATTCTGCACGAGGGCACGGCGCGGGGCGGCCGGGTCTGCAACTATCTGACGGCTGACACTGTCACGGCCACGGGCACGGAGTTCCGGATCGCGGTGACGGACGGCTGTGATGGTTCACGGCATGATGTTGAAGCCACAAGCGTGATCAATGCCACCGGTGCCTGGGCGGACCAGCTCGCGGGCGGTGACGAGGCGCGGATCAGGCCCCTGCGCGGGAGCCACCTCTTTGTATCTGCTGCGCGCTTGCCCGTGGAGGATTGCCTGACCATTCTTCATCCCGAAGACGGCCGGCCCGTGTTCATCTTTCCCTGGGAAGGCGCTACCTGTATCGGTACCACGGACCTCGACCATGGCCGGGATCTGACCGAGGAACCGAGCTGTTCTCGCCGGGAACTGGACTATCTGCTGGAATTGGCCAATAGCCAGTTTCCGGACCTGGACCTGGAAGCCGCCGATGTGATCTCCACCTGGGCCGGCGTACGGCCGGTCATCAGCAGCGGCAAGGGACTCGATCCCTCCC
>CAYPKI010000155.1:4910-6864 GCA_964411265.1 uncultured Alcanivorax sp.
GCACGAGGTCTGGGCAAACGACGGCGTCATCACCGTCAGCGGCGGTAAGCTGACCACCTTCCGGCTGATTGCGCTGGATGCACTGCACGCGGCGGGCCTGCTGAGCGCCGACGCGCGCCGGGAAGAAGGCCGCAGCCGCGAGACCCTGTTCCAGCCCCGTGAGCTGCATGCGGGCGGCGGGCATCCGCTGCGGGGATGGCCGCAGCTGAGCGAACCGCAATGGGTGGAATGGATCCTGAAACACGAAATGGTGGTGCACCTGGACGATCTGCTGCTGCGCCGCACTCATCTGGGGTTGTTGTGTCCCCGAGGCGCGCGGGCGCAACTGGATGCCTTGCGCGCGCCCTGTCAGCGGCTGCTGGGCTGGGACCATAAACGCTGGCACCGGGAAGTTGAGCGCTACACCGATATTATCGAGCGCTATTACAGTGTGCCTGGAGCATCGGCATGAAGGACCTGCTGCTAGCGCTGGATCAGGGCACCCAGAGCGCTCGGGCCATGATCCTGGACCCGCAGGGCGCCTTGCTTGCGCGCACACAGGTGGACATTGAGCCGTACTACTCTCCGGAGGCGGGGCAGGCCGAACAGGACTGTTACTACTTCCGGGATAATCTGGCGCTCGCGTGCCGAGAATTGTGGCGCGAACACAGTGCTTTGAGCGAACGCCTGGCTGCCGTGGCACTGACTACCCAGCGCGCCTCCGTGGTATGTCTGGATGCCAACTGCGAACCCTTGCGGCCGGCGGTGATCTGGCTGGATCAGCGCCGTACCGGCGACTATCCGCGCCTGCCCTGGTGGCTGGCCGCACCCATCCGGCTGCTGGGCCAGAGCGAAACCATGCATCAGTTCCAGTCGCGGGCGGAGTGCAACTGGCTGGCCGTTACCGAGCCGGACACCTGGGCCCGCACGGAACACTTCGTCCTGCTGTCGGGCTGGCTTACGTTTCAACTGACGGGCGAATTGCGAGACGCTGTCTCCGCCCAGGTGGGCTATCTGCCCTTTGATTTCCGACGTCAGAAGTGGGCCGGGCGACGAGATCTCAAATGGCGCGCCCTGCGGGTGCGGCCGTCGCAGCTCCCGCCGCTGACCCCGCCGGGCGAACCTCTGGGCTGGATCTCGGCGGACGCGGCGCGGATGACGGGCATTCCGGCAGGTCTGCCGCTCGTGGCGGCGGGCGCGGACAAGGCTTGTGAAGTTCTGGGCTCCGGGGCGCTCACGCCCGAAACGGGACACCTCAGCTACGGCACCACGGCCACCATTAATACCGGCAATGGGCGCTATGTGGAGCCCATGGCCTTTGTGCCGCCGTATCCCGCGGCGCTGCCGGGGCGCTACAACAGCGAGATCATCGTGCAGCGCGGGTACTGGATGGTGAACTGGTTCAAGCGTGAATTCGGCCAGGCCGAAGTGGATGAAGCCCGCCGCCGGGGCGTGGCGCCCGAAGACCTGTTCGAGGATCTGCTGCGTAATTCCCCACCCGGGGCCATGGGTCTGACCCTGCAACCCTTCTGGAATCCCGGGGTGCGCATCCCGGGCCCGGAGGCCAAGGGCGCCATCATCGGTTTCGGCGATGTGCATACGCGGGCCCACTTGTACCGGGCCATTATCGAAGGGATCGCACACGCGCTCCGGGCAGGAGGTGCACGCCTGGAAAAACGCAATGGTGTGGCTCTGGAGCGGCTGCGCGTCTCGGGCGGCGGCGCGCGTAGCGACGAGGCCATGCAGATTACCGCGGATCTCTTCAACCTGCCCGTGGAACGACCCCACACCCGCGAAACCTCGGGACTGGGCGCCGCCATCAATGCCGCCGTGGGCGCCGGTTTGTTCCCTGATCACGAAGCGGCCGTAGCCGCCATGACGCATGCCGGCGATTGCTTTCAACCGGACCCGGACAACGCCCGGCTCTATGATCAGCTTCACCGCCACGTGTACAGCCGCCTTTACGGGCGCCTGG
>CAYPKI010000156.1:0-6863 GCA_964411265.1 uncultured Alcanivorax sp.
CCACGCGTTGGTCCACGAGCTCCATGACCTCGCCGCCCAGCGCCCGCCAGTCATCCGGGCGGTAGCGACGCAGGGTGTCGAGATTGGCGCGGTCGTCGCCAGCACGCGGACTCGGGTCGGCATCATGGCGGTCGAAAGTAGCGCCCACGCAGTGGATACCGTCCAGCGCCGGCGTAAGATAACCGCGATGGCAACAGGCGCGGCGCCAGCGGGCGGATTCCTCTGTGGCGCGAACCCCAGTGACCTGGCCTCGGATCTGGTGCAGGGGCAGGAAATCGAGCCCGGCGAGGGCCGGGGCGTCACCGGCATTTGCCAGCACCACCGTTTCCGCCCGCATTACTCCCTGGTTTGTCTCCATTTGCCAGCCATCCGGACCCTGCGACAGGGCCTGTACGCGGGCCTGATCGAGGGCAATCCCGGGATGTTCCAGCAGGAAAGCGCACCAGGCGGCGGGCGCGATATAGCCGCCGCCGGGTAGTTCCAGCCCGGGCTCGCCGTCTAGTTCGTAGAATGCTGCCAGCGTGTCAGGCCAGAGGCCGCTCTCCCGGGCCTTGCGCATCTTGCGGACACTGCGGGCATCGGCGGGCTGCTGGACGGTGCCCGCCAGGGCCCCTTCACTCGGGGTCCGGGGAAAGCCATAGCGGCGCAGCCAGTGCCGAGCCTGGAGGAAACTGCTCTGATAAAAACGGTTCTGGGGTGTGGGATGTGCGCTGGGCGTGGTATAGAGCACACCTGCCCGATTGCCCGACGCGCCCGCCGCCACGCCTTCAGCATCCAGCACCCGGACATTGTGCCCGCGCTCGGCCAGCGCGCGGGCCGTGGTGGCGCCGGCCAGGCCCGCACCCACAACGGTGATGGTGCTGCGGACGGCACCGGGATTGGTCTGGCGCTGCCCGGGCATAACACCATTCAGGCGATGCCGCTTACCCGCGAAACCGGGCACTTTTTCTATCCGGAAGCCGGCTTCTTCCAGGCCCCGCCGCACAAAACCGGCGGCGGTATAGGTGGCCAGGGTGGTGCCGGGGTAACTCAGCCGCGCCAGCTGGGCAAATAGCTCCGGCCGCCACAACCCGGGATTGCATCCCGGAGCAAAGCCGTCCAGAAACCAGGCATCCACCTCGGCGTTCAGCTGCCGCAGCAGGGTGGTGGCTTCACCCCACAGCAGGGTGAGCACCACGCGGCCGCCAGCCAGGGTTAAGCGATGAAAACCGGGTGTGGGTGGGGGGTAATGATGGCGCAGTTCCGCGGCCAGTCCATAGGCCTCGGGTGCATGCTGCAGTGCTCGCTCCAGGTCGGCAGGCTGGAGGGGGTGAAGTTCCGAACTCAGGAAGTGCAGACGCGCATCCGAACGCACCCGCTCCAGGAAGGCCGCGGCTGTGCTCAGGAAGTTCAGGCCTGTGCCGAAACCCGTCTCGCCCACGACGAAGTGTCCCCCTGGCGCCAGGCGAGTGAACCGGGCTTCCAGATCATTGCCGGCGATAAAAACGGCCCGGGATTCTTCTATACCCTGCTCGCGGGCAAAGTAGAGATCCCCGAAGTCGGGCGCTTGCGGGGTGTCGCCATCCCATTCCAGGCGGGCGGGCGTAAGGGGCGCAAAATCCGATTCCGGCATGGGGGTTTATTCGTCCGAGGCGGGTGCAGGCACTTCGCCCCGCTCAAGAAAGTCCCGGGTGACCGCCCGAATTCGCTTCAGCCGGTCTTCGCCCTCGGCCTGCGGATAGTCCGCTGTTACGCGGACGAACACCGGATCCCGGATGCTGATTTGAACCACCAGTTTGCGGGTCCAGTCCTCGGTGGTTTCACGGAAGACGCCCTCCGCCAGGGGATGGTTCGTGCCCTCCACGGAGCGAACCTCTTCCGATATTACTTGCAGGCTGGAGTCGTTGCGCCGGGCCAGACGTTGTGCCATGTCGTGCTTGACCGTTCCGTAATGCCCGGCCACTGCGCGCTCGCCGGACATGTCGGACCAACCCCTCGGCAGCGGATAGAGCGCCACATCGATCTTGTCCTCGGCATTGTCCGGATTCTGATAGCGGAACATGCGCAGTTGGCGCTCCGGAAACTCCATCTCGCCCTGAAGCCGGAATGCGCCCAGGCCCTGGGGCGGTTTATAGTCGTCGAGGGTAACGTCGGTCTTTTCCGGCGTGCGCCCAATCCAGCCGGTGTATCCCGGCTCCGGACCGGGCTGACAAGCGGACACCCCCAGCAGCATTAGGCACCAGACGGCATGAACGGATCGCATGGCCGGTCTCTGTCACTGCGTAAACGCAAGCATTGTAGCGATCAGGTGGGGCCGGGTCAGGGTGCGCAGCCTACGTGACCCACCATTCATCTTTTTTTCCGATTTGTCTGTCGGTCTGGGCCTAACATTGCCATGTTTTTTTCTTACACTCCGCGTCGCTGGCACCGAGGAGGTAAACACCATGCGCTGGATTTCTGTTGTGGTTTTATTGCTGCCGTTGACGGCCACAGCTGAGCTGGTGGACAGGGCTACCGACCGGCAGTTGTGTCGGGCGGCGTTACTGGATAGCGGCCTGCCGAAAACCGTGAACAGATTGCTGCAAGAGCAGCGAATGGATTTCGCGGACGCGCCCGCCATGCTCGAACTGGATTGCGACGGCCGGACCCTGCTTCGGACGCTGATAGATGAACGTCAGGCGGAAAATCTGGAATATGTGGTGATCGATCTGGGCGTAGCCCTGGATACGCGCATCGACACCGGCGCCGGCACAATGTCGCTTTCTGCCTGGCTGAAGCATCAGGGCCAGGAGCACGATAATCCGAAGGTCCGCGAGTTCGCGCGAACCTACCGGGATCGCTTCCGGGATGCGTCCTTCAATCCCAATTTGCTGGTGTCGGCCGACTGAATTGGCCCCAGCCCTGCCTTCGCGCGGGTTTTTGTATTGCGCCGCGTCAGTCCGCGTAGGTGTTGAGGAGATAATCGGTAATGCGTTCCGAGTCGTAAAGCTCCGTACCGGTGTTGGGGTCAATGATGTAGGGGATGGCCACATCCCCGGTACGCTGGAGCAGGGCCCGGCGATGTCGCTGGGTGGGCTCATAATCCGGGAAAAGCCGCTTGCGCACCGGCGGGAGAACCCAGTCCAGGACATGATCCCGACCGCTCTGGCGCAGCACATAGGCGATCTCCAGCTCCGTCATGAGTTCGCGCACGATTCGGGCAAAGGGGCTCCCCTCAAAGCTGAAAAGCTCCAGCGGCTGCTCCGCCTGATGATTCTCCAGTGCTCGGGTGCCCCGGCCCAGCCGCAACGCCGAGGTCCCGGTGGAACTGAGCGTGTAAAGGGACTTGACCAACCAGGCAGGGGGTGCGCTGCGGTTGCTATAGGTCCTGTAGAGGTATTCGATGATGTCGCCGGACTCGTAAAGGGCGGTGTCCGTATTGGGATCCATCAGATAGGGAAACTGCTGCTTGCCACCCAGTTTTTCCACCAGCGGGCGGTAGCGGTCGCCGGCCTTGGGGCAGGGGTAAATCAGAGCGTCGAGATCCAGATCCGTCAGCGCTTCGCGCACTACCCGGCAGAACGGGCAGCCCTCCATGTCATAAAGTTCCAGTAGCTCAGTTGGCTGACGGCCCGCTGAGGCGATACGGATACCGCGACCCTGTTCATTGAACGTAGCCAGCAGCGAGCCGGCGACGTCGATAGAATGTTTCATGGACAACCCTCCCGGATAATTTGCGCCAAGCCTAGTGCGGGCTCATGGGCGGGTCAATGTCGCTCGGGCCTGTCCGTTCCGCTCACAGGGTTTGAGCTGTCTCGTCATTTGCAGCCTGATCGTGCTCAGGCATTGTATGCGCCGGTTGAAAGGGCGCATCTCGTGGCTTTCAGCTACGGTTCGCGGGCCGGCGGTGGCCAACGCCGGCAGGGTCGGGCGGCGCCCGGCTCATCGAATCGGCGCCTTTTTCCAGGCCGATCACCGCGCATTCGAACCTTGAGGACTGCCGGAGCGCCTTCCGGTGTCCTCCAGTACCCATGGCGAGAGGAAAGTCTCTTATGACCGAAGCCTTTGTTTACGACGCGATTCGCACCCCCAGGGGGAAGGGCAAGAACGAGGGGTCACTGTATGAAGTGAAGCCCATCACCCTGGCCGTGCGGCTGGTCCACGAAATGCAGCGCCGTTTCCCGGACATGGATCCGCACCGCATTGACGACATGATTATGGGCTGTGTGACGCCCATCGGCGATCAGGGCGCCTGCATCGCCAAGACGGCGGCCATGCTGGCCGGCCTGCCGGATACAGTGGCGGGTTATCAGTTGAACCGCTTTTGCGCTTCCGGGCTTGAGGGTGTGAACACCGCGGCCCAGAAAGTGGCCTCGGGCTGGGACGATTTGATCCTGGCCGGCGGTCTGGAATCCATGAGCCGCATTCCCATGGGTTCGGACGGCGGCCCGCTGGCCATGGATCCGGAGACCAACTACAAGACCGGTTTCGTGCCCCAGGGAATCGGTGCCGACCTGATCGCTACCCTGGAAGGCTTTACGCGCGAGGACGTGGATACCTTTGCTGCCACGTCCCAGAACCGGGCGGAACAGGCGTGGAAAGAGGGCAAATTCAGCCGTTCGGTGGTGCCGCTGCAGGATCTCAACGGCGAGGTCATCCTGGAACAGGACGAACATGTTCGCCCCGGCACAACCGCCGAGTCGCTAAGCGGTCTGCAACCGTCGTTTTCCATGATGGGTGAAATGGGCGGTTTCGACGACGTCGCTCTGCAAAAGTATCACTGGATCGAGGCCATCGAGCATGTGCACACCGCCGGAAACTCCTCCGGCATGGTCGACGGCGCCTCCCTGGTGGCCATCGGCAACGAGCAGGTGGGCAAGGACATGAACATGGAGCCGCGCGGCCGGATTCTGGCCACCGCGGTCAGTGGCGCGGATCCCACCATCATGCTCACTGCCCCCGGACCGGCGTCGAAGAAAGCGCTGGCGAAGGCGGGCATGACCATTGATCAGATTGATCTGGTGGAAATCAACGAGGCCTTCGCCTCCGTGGCGCTGCGTTTCATGCAGGACATGGACTTGCCCCACGAGAAGGTCAACGTCAACGGCGGCGCCATCGCCATGGGCCACCCGCTGGGCGCCACTGGCGCCATGCTGCTGGGCACGGTGCTGGATGAGCTGGAGCGCCGCGGTCAGAAATACGGCCTGTGCACCCTCTGCGTGGGTGGTGGTCAGGGTATTGCCACCGTGGTTGAGCGCGTCTAAGCGGTTACGGAGTCAAGATTATGAGTGAAGAAACAGCGATTCAGTGGGACAAGGACGCGGACAACATTGTCACGCTGACCCTGGATGACCCCAATCAGAACGCAAATACCATGAACGAGCTCTATGCGCGTTCCATGGCGGCCAAGGTCGAGCGTCTGCAAAACGAAATCAACGATATCGCGGGCGTGATCATCACCTCGGCCAAGAGCACCTTCTTCGCCGGCGGCGATCTCAATGAGCTGCTCAAGGCGGACGAAGATGACGCCCCCGAGATCCGTGCCGGTGTCGAGGAAATCAAGCGTCAGCTGCGCCTGCTCGAGACCCTGGGCAAGCCTGTCGTGGCGGCTCTGAATGGCACCGCCCTGGGTGGCGGACTCGAGATTGCCCTGGCGTGCCATCACCGCATTGCTCTGGATAATCCCAAGGCGGAGTTCGGTCTGCCGGAAGTCAGTCTGGGCCTGCTGCCGGGCGGTGGAGGCGTTACGCGTGTCATCCGCATGCTGGGTATTCAGGACGGGCTCATGAATGTGCTGCTTCAGGGCCCGCGTATGAAGGCGGACAAGGCACAGAAAAATGGCCTGATCGACGAGCTGGTGGATTCAAAGGACGCCATGTTCGACCAGGCGCGCGAATGGATCAAGGCGCATCCTCAGGCGCAGCAGCCCTGGGACCAGAAGGATTACAAGATGCCTGGCGGGGATCCCAAGAATCCCAAGATGGCCATGAACCTGCCTGCTTTCCCGGCCAATCTGCGCAAGCAGATCAAGGGTGCGAACTATCCGGCGCCGTTGAACATCATGTCGGCGGCCGTGGAAGGGGCTGGTGTGGACTTTGAAGCGGCCAGCAAGATCGAAGGCCGTTACTTCACCGATCTGGTAACCGGCCAGGTAGCGAAGAACATGATCACCGCGTTCTTCTTCAATCTGGAGGCGATCAACTCGGGCGAAAGCCGTCCCGACGGCTACGAGCAGTACAAGACCCGTAAGATTGGCGTGCTGGGCGCGGGCATGATGGGCGCCGGTATTGCCTATGTATCGGCGCGCGCCGGCATGGAAGTGGTGCTCAAGGACATCTCCGCCGAAAACGCCGAAAAGGGCAAGGGCTATTCGGATGAGCTGCTTGCCAAGGAAGTCAAACGCGGCAAGATGAACGAAGAGAAAAAGCAGGGCATCCTTGATCAGATCAACGCCACGGACAAGGCGGATGATCTTGAAGGCTGCGACTTCGTCATTGAAGCGGTGTTCGAGGACACCGGACTCAAGCACAAGGTGTTCCAGGAAATCGAGGATGTGGTGCAGTCCGATGCCGTGCTGGGCTCCAACACCTCGTCGCTGCCTATCACCGGGCTCGCTGAAGGCGTGAAGAAGCCGGAAAACTTCATCGGTATCCACTTCTTCTCGCCGGTGGACAAGATGCCGCTGGTGGAAATCATCTGTGGCGAGAAGACGGATCCGGAGATGCTCGCCAAGACCTATGATTACGTCCAGCAGATCAAGAAGACCCCGATCGTGGTCAACGACGCCCGTGGGTTCTTTACGACGCGCGTGATCGGCAACTTCATCAACGAAGGCCTGGCCATGCTGGGCGAGGGTGTTCCCGCGGCTTCCGTGGAGCAGGCGTCGGCCCAGGCCGGCTATCCGG
>CAYPKI010000157.1:0-4057 GCA_964411265.1 uncultured Alcanivorax sp.
TGATCGGCAGAAACAGTCCCAGGAGCTGATGAAGCTCTACCAGAAGGAAAAAATCAATCCGCTGGGCGGCTGTCTGCCCATTCTGGTGCAGATGCCGGTTTTCATTGCCCTCTATTATGTGCTGCTGGAATCCGTAGAGCTGCGCCACGCACCCTTTGTCGGCTGGATTCAGGATCTTTCTGCTATTGATCCCTATTTTGTACTGCCCTTGCTGATGGGTGCATCCATGTTCCTGCAGACGCGCTTGAACCCGACGCCTCCGGACCCGACTCAGGCGAAGATCATGAAATGGATGCCTATTGTCTTCACGGTCTTCTTCCTCTGGTTCCCGGCCGGGCTGGTGCTCTACTGGCTTACGAACAACCTCCTGTCCATCGGCCAGCAGTACATCATTACGCGTAATATCGAAAAAGAGGGTACGTAGCCGGGATCAACGCGGCCTTCCAAAGCCTGCTACACTCGCGGCATGAACCAGGACGCCGATGACACCATCGTGGCCGTGGCCACGCCGCCGGGCCGCGGCGGCGTGGGCATTGTGCGCCTGTCCGGTGACCAGGCGCAGCCCATTGCGCGAAGCCTCTTGCCGGACAGTGTCACGCTGACACCGCGCCACGCCCGCTTTACCCCCTTTCACCACGCCGACGGTGGCGTCATCGACGAGGGGCTCGTGCTGTCGTTTGTGGCACCTTATTCCTTTACCGGTGAGGACGTGGTCGAGTTCCAGGGCCATGGCGGCCCCGTCCTGCTGGATCAGATTGTTGAAACCTGTACCCGCGCGGGTGCGCGCCTGGCCCAGGCCGGAGAGTTTTCCCTGCGCGCTTTTCTCAATGACCGCATGGACCTCGCCCAGGCGGAGTCCATTGCTGATCTGATTGACGCCGGCACCCAGGAAGCCGCGCGTGCCGCCATGGGCTCGCTCCAGGGTGCTTTTTCCCGGGAAGTCAATGTCCTGGTGGAACAGCTCATCGAGCTGCGCATCTATGTGGAGGCGGCCATTGATTTTCCGGACGAGGAAATCGACTTCCTTTCGGAGGGCGGGGTCGTCGATCGTCTCGATGGCATCCTGGAACAGCTTCGGGCTGTCCTGCGGACCGCGGACCAGGGTCGTCTCCTGCAGGAGGGCATGACCCTGGTCATTGCCGGACGGCCCAATGCGGGAAAATCCTCGCTGCTGAATGAGCTCTCGGGCGAGGACAGCGCTATTGTTACGGAGGTTGCCGGGACCACGCGTGATGTTCTGCGCGAGCAGATCCAGCTCGATGGTTTGCCGCTGCACCTGGTCGACACGGCCGGTTTGCGGGAAAGCCCTGACCAGGTGGAACGCGAAGGGATCAAACGCGCCTGGCGCGAGATTGAACAGGCCGATCGTTTGCTGATTGTAGTGGATGACCGGGAATGGCCGGGGCCAGCCGACTTGCAGGCACTCCTGCCCGACAGCGAGACGGCGCTGCCCGATCTCGCCATGCCGGTCACTGTCGTCCGGAACAAGTGCGACCTGAGCGGAACGGAGACGAAGCAGGTAGAGACCGGAACCGCCACCATTATTACGGTGTCTGCGAAAACCGGCGCCGGCCTGGCGGAACTGCGCGATCACCTCAAGAATGCGGCCGGCTACCAGGAAGGCTCGGAGAGCCGTTTTTCCGCGCGTCGGCGCCACCTCACCTCCCTGGAAGAAGCCCTCGACTGGATCCGCACCGGCCGGGGCCAACTCGCCGAGCACAATGCCGGGGAACTCCTGGCGGAGGACCTGCGTCAGGCCCAGCAGGCCCTGGAAACCATCACCGGCCGTTTTACGGCCGACGACCTGCTGGGACGGATTTTTTCCAGCTTCTGTATTGGCAAATGAAGGGCTTCTGGATTGACGCTCCAGTGCCTGGTCCGTAACGCTGGGGTTTTCCGTTAACCTGGTATTCAGGGAGGCAGTCATGGCCAAAGTTCTTGTTCTTTATTACAGCACCTGGGGCCATGTAGAAACCCTGGCCCGTGCGATTCACGAGGGCGCAAGTGAAGTCGATGACGCCCGGGTCGAAATCAAGCGCGTACCCGAGACCATGCCCGAGGAAACGGTCAAGGAGATGGGCGCCAAGACCGACCAGGATGCCCCGGTGGCCGAGCCCGGCGAGCTGGCGAACTATGACGCCGTGATCTTCGGCACGCCCACACGCTTCGGCAATATGTGTGGTCAGATGCGTAATTTCCTGGATCAGACCGGCGCCCTTTGGCAACAGGGCGCGCTCATCGGCAAGGTTGGCAGCGTCTTTTGTTCCACCGCCAGTCAACACGGCGGCCAGGAAACCACGCTCACCTCCTTTCAGACTACGCTCTTGCACCAGGGCATGATCGTTGTAGGCGTGCCCTATAGTTGTCAGGAGCTATTCGGCGTGGACGAGGTGAAGGGTGGCACACCTTATGGAGCCACAACCCTCGCCGACGGCGACGGCAGCCGCCAGCCCGGCACGGACGAGCTCGCCATCGCCCGTTTCCAGGGACGGCACGTTGCCGAGATCACGAAGAAACAGGCGGGTTGATCCCGCTGGATAGACATCGATAACCGCGGAGCAGGCAGTATGAGCCAATATCGCACCGAGAAGGATTCCCTGGGTGAAGTCCAGGTCCCCGCCGACGCGCTCTGGGGAGCTCAGACCCAGCGTGCGGTCAACAACTTTCCCATTAGCGGTCAGCCCTTGCCCACGGCGTTCATTCAGGCGGTGGCGCGGATCAAGCGTTGTGCTGCGCGCGTCAATGCCGACCTGGGGGACCTGTCCGAAGCCAAGCGCGACGCTATTGTGAGCGCCTGCAACACCATTATGGCCGGCGAGCAGAGTGGTCAGTTTCCGGTGGATGTGTTCCAGACGGGCTCCGGTACCAGTACCAACATGAACGTCAATGAAGTCGTTGCTCAGCTGTGCGCTCAGGCGGGCGTAACCGTGAACGCCAACGATGACGTCAACATGGGCCAGTCCAGCAATGACGTCATCCCCACTGCGATCCATGTCAGTGGTGTTCAGCAGATCAGCCATGCGCTTATGCCCGCGGTGGAAAAGCTCATCAATGCCCTGGACCGACGCGCCCGGGCGCTGGACGAGACGGTCAAGACCGGGCGGACGCATCTCATGGATGCCATGCCCATCACGCTGGAACAGGAACTGCAGAGCTGGGAGCTCCAGCTGCAACAGGCGCTGGAACAACTGGAACAGGCGCGCAACGGCCTGTTATCCATTCCCCAGGGTGGCACGGCCGTGGGCACGGGCATCAATACCCATCCGGAGTTCCCCCGACGCTTCGCGGAGACGCTGGCGGCGGATACGGATCAGGCCTTTCGGCCGCTGGAGTTGCCCTTTGCCGGACAGAGCGGCGTGGACCGGCCCCTGGGATTGTCCTCGGCGCTGCGTGGGCTGGCCGTGGTACTCATGAAGATTGCCAATGATCTGCGCTGGATGAACTCCGGGCCCATACACGGACTCGCGGAGATTACCCTGCCCGCGCTACAGCCCGGCTCATCCATCATGCCGGGCAAGGTGAACCCGGTGATTCCCGAGTCCTCGGCCCAGGTGGCCGCCCAGGTCATGGGGCTGGATCAGTCCAATACGGTCGCCGCGCAATCGGGCAACTTCCAGCTCAACGTCATGCTCCCCCTGCTGGCGAATAACCTGCTCACCATGACGGATCTGCTCGCGAACAGCTGCCGTGTCATGGCGGACAAGGCCATCGACGATTTCACGGTGAATGCGGAGCACCTGGCGGATGGCGTGGGCCGTAATCCGGTGCTGGTGACGGCCCTGAATCCGGTCATCGGCTATGAACAAGCAGCGGCTGTGGCCAAGAAGGCCTACGCTCAGGGGCGCGCCATTATCGATGTGGCCGAGGAAGACACGGAGGTGTCGCGCGAGGAGCTGGAGCGGATCCTGGATCCGTCCAAACTGGCTCACCCCCACCGGGACAGCGGCGAGAATGCCGAGTCATGATGCGGCTGGCGCGCCGGCTTTGAAGGAAACGTCAAAGCGGCTATTGTATAGCCCGGCGTATTGATCGGAACAACAACGCACAGGGGAAGCAT
>CAYPKI010000157.1:4067-6769 GCA_964411265.1 uncultured Alcanivorax sp.
ATGGGTATCGAGATCGAGCGTACCGAATCCGCGGTGGATCCGGCGCTGACCATCGGCGACATTCTTGACGCCGGCGTGCGCACCGCGCCGGATCAGGAAATCGTCTATGCGGACAAGCGCCGCATGACCTATCGGGATCTGCGCGAGCGCGTCCATCGGCTGGCGAGCGCGCTTAGTGATCTGGGCGTGCGGCCCGGCGACACCGTGGCCATGATGGACTGGGACACCCACCGCTATCTGGAGGCCTTTTTCGCCATTCCCATGATGGGGGCCGTGCTGCACACCATTAATGTGCGCCTGTCCCCGGAGCAGATGCTATATACCATCAACCATGCCGAGGACAAGGTTATCCTGGTCAATCGGGAGTTTCTGCCCGCGGTTGACGAAATCAGTGATCGCATTGAAAGCGTGGAGCAATACGTTCTTCTGGACGACGGTGAAGGGCCGGACGAGAGCGCGCTCAAGACCGCGGGTGAATATGAAGTCCTGCTGGACCGAGCGGATCCCGGCTTTGCGTTCCCCGAGCTGGCCGAGGATACGCGCGCCACGACCTTCTATACCACCGGCACCACAGGCCTGCCCAAGGGCGTCTACTTCAGTCACCGGCAACTCGTGCTGCACACGCTGGCGGGGCGACAGGCCATGTCCGGAACCGGTCACGGACGTTTCAATCAAAACGACGTCTATATGCCCATCACGCCCATGTTCCACGTGCATGCCTGGGGTGTGCCTTACATGGCCACCATGATGGGCGTGAAACAGGTCTATCCGGGCCGTTATGAACCTCAGACCCTGCTCAAGCTCCTGGTGGCTGAAAAAGTCACCTTCTCGCACTGTGTCCCGACCATTATCCAGATGCTGCTGCAAAGCGAGGCCGCGAAGAATGTGGATGTTTCCGGCTGGAAGGTGATCATCGGCGGCTCCGCCCTGGCGAAGCCGCTGTGCCGCCAGGCCCTGGAGCGCGGCATCGACATCTATACCGGCTACGGCATGAGTGAGACCTGTCCGCTGATGACGCTGTCACACATGCCGGCGGAAGCGGAAAACGCGGACCTGGATACGCAGGTAGACTACCGCACGCGCGCCGGTCGACCGGTGCCGCTGATGCAGCTCCGGGTCGTGGACGAGGACATGAACGACCGGCCCCATGACGGCGAAAGCCAGGGTGAGGTGGTCGCGCGCGGCCCCTGGCTGACCCAGGGTTATCTCAAGGACCCGGAAAACTCGGAACGGCTCTGGCAGGGTCGGTGGTTGCACACCGGCGATATCGGCGTTATTGACCCGGAGGGTTATCTGCGCATCACGGACCGTATCAAGGACGTCATCAAGACGGGTGGTGAATGGGTTTCGTCGCTCGAGCTGGAGAGCATGATTCTGCGCCACGACGCCGTGGCCGAGTGCGCTGTCATCGGTATGGCCGACGACAAATGGGGTGAGCGTCCCATGGCCCTGGTGGTGAAATCCGGCGAGGTGACCGAAGAAGCCATCAGGGACATGCTCAAGGACGACGCCGAGAAGGGCTTTATCAGCAAATACGGAGTCCCGGATCAGGTTCGCTTCGTGGACGGCCTGCCCCGTACGAGTGTGGGCAAGCTGGACAAGAAAAACATGCGCACCCAGTACGCCGAATGACGCCGGGCGGCGATGCCGGGTCGCCGGCTCAGAGCTCGTTGCTGGACGACGCGACTCTGCCCGCTTACCGCGTGGTGCGTTCGAAGCGCAAGACGCTGGAGTTGCGCCTGCACCCTGACCACAGTCTGGAAGTGCGGGCGCCCCGGCGCAGCCGGGATGCCGACATCCAGGCCTTTGTCGCCAGCCGACGAGACTGGATCGAGCGTCGGTTGCAGGCTATGCCCGCGCCGGTGCCGGCCCCGGCACTGGTGGATGGCGCACAACATCTTTTTCTGGGGAAACGTCTCCCCCTTAAAATCCGGACTTCGCGACGCAATTCGGTTTCTTTCGGTGATGATGGCATCGACATATGGATGCCCGCGCCTCACAGCGAGGAACGCGTGGGCCGGGCCCTGGAGGACGGCTATCGCAGTCAGGCGCGCCGCCATTTCGCCGGCTGGATCGATCTCCATTTCCCGGCTTTCCGCGCTCGTGGCCATGACCGGCCCCGGTTACGGGTGAAGAAGATGAAAACGCGTTGGGGCAGTCTTTCCAATCGGGGCTATATCAACCTGAACCTGGCTCTGATGAAGTTGTCGCCCGCGTGCGCGGAGTATGTGGTGGTGCATGAGCTTTGCCACCTGGACGAGGCGAATCACGGGTCCGGCTTCCAGCGCCTCATGGATCTGCACCTGCCGGATTGGCGCGCGCGCCGCGAAACCCTTAATCAAGCACCTCTGCAATAAGCTTTACCTGCCGCCGCCCTAGCGACGGTGATCTGCAATCACGCCCTTGATGCTCCACAATGCCGTTAGCCTTGTAAGCGGTTCATGGCTGTTCCGGCGCACCGTTTCTGGCCATTGTCGGAAAATGCACCCGGATTTTGAAAAGCGATACCTGCAGCCAGACCAGGGATTCGTCCAGCGTCGGACCAGAGAGGCCAAAAGGCGGTTATCAGGGCCTTTCGGGCGCCAGCCGGTACGCACTTCGGCCTTGCGCCCGCCTCCAGGGGTCAGCGGTGCCCGTCCTACACGGGTATGCCCCGGGCCGTGCCCGTAAGACGTCGACGGACGGTGCCCGGTTGATGGCAT
>CAYPKI010000158.1:0-4530 GCA_964411265.1 uncultured Alcanivorax sp.
GGGCGCGGCCGCCACCAAGCACGACATGGCCGCGCGCCAGCGCGCCCTGTTCCAGAAACACCAGGCCATCCAGCCGTTCGCCATAGCGAATACGCAACTTATCGGCCGGGCGCCCGCGATCCCAGTCCACGGACAACGGCACCGAACGGTTCCCGCGCTTGCCCAGCGGAGCCGGCGCATCGAGGCTCAGCCCCGTGAGTGACGATTGCAGCGACAGCGCGATCGGGTCGCCGTCGCGGGGCAGCGTCAGCTCGGCTTCAAAGCCAGACGTACCCTGCACCTGCTCCAGCCCGGGATTGTCCAGGCGCGCGCGCAGATCGTTCATGGCAACCTTGCCATCGAGATGCACCCGGGTGGTGTCGCCCCGAGAGCGAATGCGCCCTTCCAGCGGGCGGCCCAGTAGTTCCCCGGTCAGTCGATCCATGTTGAGGCCACGCTTCAGTTCGTAGCTGAATGCACCGCTCAGCCCGCTCGCGCGAACATCGAAGCGGTCCGACGCCAGCTCAGCTTGGCTCAACCGTCCCTGACTGAGCAGCCGGGGATCGCCGCCACTCGGCCCCAGGGGCCACTGCAGCATGAGATCGGCCTTGAGCTCACCGCCGGTTAAATTCCAGTCACGCACCGCTGGCGGGAGACGCTCGCGCAAGGGGGTGTTGTGAAAGATGTGCGAGAGATCGCCAGGCGGGCCGCGCAGACCGCCGGTCACGGTCAGCTTCGGGGTGGTACCGGGCGGCACGCCCGGCACAGCAAAGCCTAGATTCTGCAACCGGGTGTCCCGCAAGCGCCCGGACAGATTCGTGCCCTCCACACGCCGGCCGTCCATCTCGACCCGTCCCTCCAGATCACGAATGGGGGGCCAGCCATCGAGAAAATGCAGGCGCAAATCCTTGACGCGGAATCCCATCTGAAAAGTCCGGTCCTGCTGCCGCCGAGGGTCGATTTGCACCGGCCCTTGGTACAACAAACGTCCGCGCGTGACCCGACCCCCGCGGAAGGCGTCGTCCAGCCAATCGCCCAGACGGTTGTTCACCTTCGCATCCGGGACATAGCGGGCCGCGTCCGCAGCGCTGCCCGCGCGCAAGTCGCCCACCAGGCGCAACTCGGGCGTAGCTTCATCCTGAAGGTGGAGGCTCATGAGAGCTTCAGCACTGGCGTGCGGGTTGCGCATTTGCAGACGTCCACTCTCGATCGCCAGACCCCGATCGTCGCGCGTCCATTGCAACGCCCCCCGAACCCGCGCCTGCAGGGTCTGATCATAGAGTCCGGCTAGATCCAGAGCCAGTTCATCACTGTCCAGCCGGGCCACACCACGCTGAGGGGTACCGGCAAACCAACCGGACAGTCCACGCAGTCCCGGCATCCCGTTACGGGCCCGGCAGGCGAAGTCATGGAAACGGCCGCTGAAGGAAGCCAGATTCGTCCCGCGGCCGCGCGCCTGGAAGTCTTCAAGTTGTCCCTCGGGAGCGAGATGTCGCAGTGCCTCGGCGCTGTCTTGCAGCGCCGCCGGACGGGCAAAGGGAACAGCCAGCAGCTGCTGCCGGGTAGCAGCCAGATCCAGATTGCGCGCGCGCACACGCCAGTCGGGTGCTTGCTCGCCGCTAGCGCTCCAGAACAGGCCCAGCTCGCCCGGCTGCCACTCACCCTGAGGCGATGTCAGCTGCAACCGCTGAACGCTGAGATGATAGCCGGGATCGCGTTGTTCCAGCCGACCCACGGCCGTGCCACTCGAAAGCCGCCAGCGGCTATCGTTGCGCTGGTCATGGAGTTGCAGATCTTCCAGTACCAGCTTCATCACGGCAGAACGGGGGCGACCAGCTTCCAGATCCGCCCAGACAGAGGCTTCACCCCTCAGCTGCTCGGGCCTGATCGGGCCCGCATCCAGCTGCGCCAGCCAGCGCTGCCAACCATCGCCCTCCAGCCGGGCATACAAATCACCCTCTACTTCAGACCACCGGAGCGCGTCCCCATCGAGGCGCAGGCGCAGATCCAGGGCGCGCTTGTCGCTCACCGAATCCGCGCGCAGGGACAAGCGATGACGCTGGCCCGAGTTAATCAGGGCCAGCTCCAGATCCCGGGTCTGAAGTTTGGGCAGGCCGGGCCAGTCCAGCCCCAAACGGACCTCATCAAGCACAACGCGGTTCTGACGATAGACCCAGGCCAGCGCGCGCCGCAACGAGGGTGGTTCGCGCTCGGTTTCCAGGCCCAGGAGCGACAGATCGCCCTCCGCCGAGCGCGCCAGATCGAGGTTCGCGCCCCGGATGAGCAAACGCCGCAAGCGCGGCTGACGCTCAACCAGCGAGGCCAGCACATCCAGGGTCAACACCACCTGGTCCAGCTGTAAGGGCGATTCGGCCCCGTCTACAGGCAAACGCAGGTTCTGGAGCTCAAGCACCGGCGAGAGTCCATCCATGCGGCCGGACAGCGCACCAATTTCCAGCTCCGTACCCAGCTCTTCCTCCAGCCGGGTTTCCAGCGGCTCGTGCCAGTGCGGCAACAGCGTCATGAGTTGCCGCCCCAGCACCACATAGGCGGCGACCGCCAGCAGGAGCACGGCTGCCAGCTGCCAGAGCCGCGTCCGCAGACGTCTTCTGCCCGGGCGGGCAGGGCTTGGAACTTGCGTTTCCGAATTCACTACACGTGCTCTGGTGTCGGCTGGTTCAGCAGCTTGCGCGATCAGGAGCTTTACGGTTTCCGGGCCGCTCCATCAAGCGGGTTTGCCGGAAACGTCCCCGACCCATTGTGAATCAGGGCGTAGTCCATCGCCAGTAGGGCACCCCGGCCCACTCCAGCAACGGCCGCAACTCCGCCAGGGGCAAACCGA
This sequence comes from uncultured Alcanivorax sp., assembly GCA_964411265.1. Lineage (GTDB taxonomy): Bacteria > Pseudomonadota > Gammaproteobacteria > Pseudomonadales > Alcanivoracaceae > SLJS01. Next base: position 2,822 of record CAYPKI010000158.1, read on the forward strand.
CCACATTTGTGTAGCTGCCTTCAATACCCGCCACCAGCGCGGCGCCCAGCCCCTGGATGCCGTAGGCGCCCGCCTTATCCAGGGGTTCGCCGGTGGCCACATAGGCGTTGATCAGCTCGTCGGTGAGCTGCAGAAAATGGACCGCGGTCTCGACCAGCACGTCACGATACCGCCCATGCGCGTAAAGACAGACCGCGGAGAGCACCCGATGACGGCCGCCGGACAACCGGTGCAGCATGGCGGCCGCCTCGGCTTCATCACCGGGCTTGCCCAGAGGCGCATCACCGAACACCACGACCGTGTCCGCACCCAGCACCACGCCCGCACGATCGCCGGCCCGCTGCTGGCCCACCCGGGCTTTCTCGCGCGCCATCCGGCTCACATAGGCCGCCGGGGTCTCACCCATGTGGGCGTGCTCATCAATGTCCGGCGGATTCAGTCGATCATAGGGCACGCCCATTTGCTCCAGCAGAGCGGCGCGACGCGGGGAGGCGGAGGCAAGCTGCAATACGGCCATGCTTCAGCGGACCAGAAACTGATGGCGAACCTGGCGTAACACCACGAAAACCGCGCGCCAGAGCACGGCAGAAACCAGCGCCGGCAGCAATATCATCAGCGGACTCTGGACCATGGTACCGGTCGTGCTCTGCACCGTATAAGTCACCAGCAAGGCCGAGCCCGTGAGCAAAAACACGAAGCCGCTTTGTTGCACCGGTGAGAACATCCGCAGGCGCTTGCAAGCCAGCAGGGCGATATAGGCCAACAGGGCGTAGGCAAGCGCATGCTCACCCAGTACCCCCCCGCTAAGGGCATCCTGGAAGAGACCGACGCCGAACCCCCAGAAAACCCCCACCCGATGCGGCAAGGCAATGACCCAGTAAATCAGCACCAGCGCCATCCATTCCGGGCGACCGGAATCGAGCATTTCCGGCAGGGGCAGAACCTCCAGCCAGGCGGCGAGCACAAAGGTGAGCAGCACGACCGGCGTGCCGGCTGAACGCGTCTGCGGCTCATTCAGCATCGCCGTCCTCCGATTGCTGCTGCGCCTGCATTTCCGAACGCCGAACGAGGAGCACATGACTGAGTCGGCCCAGCCGGCCACGCGGCCGGGCTTCAATGGTCAAAAAGGACTGACCGGGCTTGTGGGTAACCGAGGTGATGTCCGCTACCGGATAGCCACCGGGATAGCGCCCGCCCAGCCCGGTGCTCACCAGCAGATCATCCTCGCGAACATCGGCCGTCTCCGGAACATAGCGCATCTCCAGCCGATCGGCACGGCCTGTTCCCGCGAGGATGCTTCGAACCCCGTTGCGGTTTACCTTCACGGACAGAGCATGATTGGCGTCGGTGATCAGCAGCACGCGCGAGGACATGGGACCCACTTCCACCACCTGACCAATCAGCCCCTGACTGTCGAGCACCGCCTGACCCTGATAAACATCGCCGCCGACCGAGCCCTGATTGATGACCAGCTCGCGCCGGTTCGGGTCCGGATCCGAGCCGATAACCTCGGCCACCCGGACCTGTTCATCCACCCGCTCAGAGGAATTGAGCAGCTCGCGCAAACGCACGTTTTCGGCTTTCAGCACGGCCAGGCGCTGGGCCGCTGGGCCGAGTACGCCGATCCCGACGGGAGCCACAACCAGCACTTCGAGCGATTCGTCGCCGGGTTCCGGCCCGACATCGACGCCACCCAGTCGATCCGCGGC
>CAYPKI010000158.1:4540-6712 GCA_964411265.1 uncultured Alcanivorax sp.
AGAATCAGCAGGCGGCGCTCCAAACGGTCATTGTCCTGTTGAAGCTGTTCGCGGGTGCGCAATTGCTCTTGCAGCCAGTCCCTTGCATCCAGGGGCCAGTGCGCAGCAAAGTGGACGGGCGCGGTTATCAGATTCAGCCCCTGCCGCACCGGTTTTAACCAGGACGAGTGCTGCTCCATCAGCATCAGGGCCACCGATAGCACCAGCGCCAGCACCAGGCGATAACCCGGTTGGTCCGTATTGGAAAAGAGGGTGCTAATGAAAAGCCTCCACTATCGCGACGATTCCACCGGTATCATACGCCCGAAGCGCCGGGCGCGAGGATCACTGTCCGGTCCATGGACGGCGGAACCCGAGGCTGGCGACCTGAGTCGAGCGGCCGGTCATTCGGCGGCCAGGGAATCGAATCCGCCGGTGTCCATCAGCTCCAGGGCCTTGCCTCCGCCCCGGGCCACACAGGTAAGCGGATTCTCGGCCACAATTACCGGCAGACCCGTTTCGTCCGACAGGAGTTTATCGATATCACGCAAGAGTGCGCCGCCACCCGTCAGCACCAGGCCGCGCTCGGCGATATCACTGGCCAGTTCCGGCGGGCAGGCCTCCAGCGCATTCTTGAGTGAATTGGTGATACCCTGAAGCGGCTCCCTGATCGCTTCCAGAATTTCCTCACTATTCAGCGTAAAGCTGCGGGGTATGCCTTCAGCGAGGTTGCGCCCGCGCACATCGATCTCACGGGTCTCGGAGCCCGACCAGGCGGTGCCGATTTCGTGCTTGATACGCTCGGCCGTGGATTCGCCGATGAGGCTACCGTATTCCTTGCGCACAAAGCCCACGATGGCTTCGTCGAAGCGATCGCCGCCCAGCCGCGCGGAATCGGAATAAACCACACCGTTAAGCGAAATAACCGCGATTTCGCTGGTCCCGCCACCAATGTCGACCACCATGGACCCGTGGGCCTCTTCCACCGGTAGCCCGGCGCCGATGGCCGCGGCCCTGGGCTCTTCAATCAGGAAGACCTCGCGCGCGCCCGCAGCGAACGCCGATTCGCGGATAGCGCGTCGTTCCACCTGCGTGGAGGTGCAGGGCACACAAACCAGCACCCGCGGCGCCGGCGGGAAGAAGCCGGTCTCGTGTACCTTCTTGATAAAGTACTGCAGTATTTTCTCGGTCACTTCAAAGTCGGCGATAACACCGTCCTTGAGCGGCCGGATGGCTGTAATATTGCCGGGCGTGCGCCCCAGCATGCGCTTGGCGTCGGCGCCTACCGCCGCCACGCTCTTTTGCGCACCCTGATGCCGAATGGCCACCACCGAAGGGTCGTTCAGCACAATGCCCTTGTCCCGCATATAAATGAGCGTATTGGCGGTCCCCAGATCAATAGAGAGGTCGGTGGAGAACATCCCCCGAATGCGCTTGAACATGGACATGCTGGCAACTTCCCGAGTCGATCAAGAAAAGGTTCCGGGGCGAGCCTCGGCTACGACGCTGGTCGTCAGGGCCGGCCCCCGCGCTTACCCCCCGAGCGTGCGCGCGAGAATGGCGTGACTCTAGCAATGGCGGGGACTTTCGGCAATCCTTGTCTGGCCTGTATCAACCGGTCTGTGATAGGTTTCCCGCCTTGCCGACACGCATGCCGGTCGGGAACCAACCGGAGATCACCATGGCGATTGATCACACCACCGTGGAGCGAACCGCGCATCTCGCGCGCATTCGTCTCGAGGAAGGTGACGCCGAGGATCTGTACGACCGCCTGAACGAGATTCTGGGGTTGGTGGATCAGCTTCAGCAGGCGGACGTGGAGGGCGTCGAACCCATGGCCCATCCACTGGATCTGAATCAGCCCCTGCGTCCGGATCAAGTCACCCGGGGCGATTACCGCGACCGGATCCTGAAGCTGGCTCCGGCGGAAGAAGACGGCTGTTTCCTGGTTCCCCGAGTCATCGAATAACGGATCCATCATGCACGACAAGACACTGACCCAACTCAAGGCCGGACTGGACGCCGGTGATTTCTCCGCCCGCGAGCTCACCCGGCACATGCTGGCGCGGATCGAGCAGCTCGATTCCGGACTGAACAGCTTTGTCACCCGGACCGCCGAGCAGGCACTGGAACAGGCGGACGCAGCGGATCAGGCCCGGGCGGCGGGCAATGCCGGTGCACTGGCGGGCCTGC
>CAYPKI010000159.1:0-5662 GCA_964411265.1 uncultured Alcanivorax sp.
CCTGTCGCGGCAATCCGGGCCCGGGCGGCTGGGGTGCCCTGTTGAGTCATGAGGGCCGCGAGCGCGAGCTCTACGGCGGCGAGGCGCAAACCACCAACAACCGCATGGAACTGCTGGCCGCCATTCAGGGCCTGGAAGCCTTGCACGAGCCCTGTGAGGTGACCCTGGTGACGGACTCCGAGTACCTGAAAAAGGGTATTACCGAGTGGCTGACCAACTGGAAAAAGCGCGGCTGGAAAACGGCGTCGAAAAAGCCCGTGGCCAACGCGGATCTCTGGCAGCGGCTCGACGCGGCGGCGCAACGTCACCACATGCACTGGGAGTGGGTGCGCGGGCACAGCGGCCATGCGGGCAATGACCGGGCGGATGCCCTGGCCAATCGCGGCATTGACGAAAATGAGAACCAACAGGGAGAACCGGGCTGATGCGGCAAATCGTTCTGGACACGGAAACCACGGGCCTGGAGCCGGAAGAGGGCCACCGCGTCATCGAAATCGGCTGTGTGGAGCTGGTGGACCGGCGCCTGACCGGCAACAATTTTCATCTCTATCTCAACCCGGGGCGGGATGTGGACCAGGCGGCACTGGAAGTACATGCGCTGGACACGGATTTTCTGGCGGACAAACCCGCCTTTGAGCAGATTGCCGCCGAGTTCCTCGACTATATCCGCGGCAGCGAACTGGTGATCCACAACGCGCCCTTCGACGTCGGGTTTCTGGACGCCGAGCTGGCTCGTTTGGACGGCTTTGGCACCACCGCGGACTACGCCGGCGTGCGCGATACCCTGCTGCTGGCGCGCAACAAGCACCCCGGGCAGAAGAACAACCTGGATGCGCTGTGCCGACGCTATGGTGTCGAAAACGCCCACCGAGAGCTCCACGGCGCCTTGCTGGACGCCGAGATCCTGGCGGAAGTCTACCTGCTCATGACGGGCGGCCAGACCCGGCTGTCGCTGGGGGGCGCCGAGACCGAGGGCGAGGAGGGCACCGAGACCGTGCGTCCCTTGCCTTCGGATCGCGCTCCCCTGCGTGTGATTCGGGCCTCGGACGCCGAGGGGCAAGCCCATCGCGAAAAGCTCGCCGACCTGGCGGAAGCGGCGGGCAGCGACCCGCTCTGGACAGCACAAAACTCCTGATTTTTTCGGTTGTGCTCGGGCTGTTTGGCAAAAACAGGCTGAATCAGTTGCTTATAACAAAAACTTGACGCAGCCTTGAAAGTGCATCCCGGAAAACGCATGCGGTGGCCCGGGGCGAGTGCTGCCACGGGAAAGCGCCCGGCAACATCAATTGTCCCGCAGCCCGTCGCAAACAGAACAAAAACGGCATGGCTGCCCAAGCGGCCACGGAACTGGAGTGCGGAACACCCATGGTTGCCATCACCAACACCATTTCCCTGACCTTTCTCAAGGAAGAAATCGACGACACGCTGAACCGGGCGGAAAGCAGCCTGGAGACCTTTGTCGACGACCCGGAGCGACGCTCGGACCTGGAACACACCGTCGAGGCCTTTCACCAGGTGCGCGGCATTTTTCAGATGCTGGAACTGCCCGCCGCCGCGCTGATGGCCGAGGAGATGGAACTGGTGGCTCGGGAACTGCTCGAGCAGGGTCCCAATGACGCCGGCACGGCGGCGCTCAGTAACGCTATCGTTTTGCTGGCGCGCTATGTGGAGTATGTGCAACTGCGCAACGCCACGCTCCCCGAGCTCCTGGTGGGCGGCATTAACGAACTGCGCCGGGCCATGGGCAAGTCCCTGGTGCCCGAGAGTCACTTTTTCAGCGTGGATCTGTCGCGCCCGCGCTTTCCCCAACCCTCGGCGGCACGCGCGGACAAGGCCGAGATCCCCAAGCTCTGCCGACGGCTGCGCCACATGTATCAGGTGGGGCTGCTGGGCGTAATCCGCGAAGAGAACAGCAACACCAACCTCAAGCTCATGAGCCGCTCGCTGGAGCGCATCGACCGCCTCTGCGGGCCGGTGGGCATCAGCCGCTGGCTCTGGATCGTCCGCGGCACTCTGGAGGCGCTACGCCGGGACGAGATGCGCCTGACCCCGGGACGCAAGATGCTCTTGTCCAAGATCGACCGCCAGCTCAAAGGGCTGGTCTATGACGGCGAAGACGCGCTGGAAGCCCGCGAGCCCCTGGTGCTGGTCAAGGAAGGACTCTATCTGGTGTCCCTGTCGGAGGGCGCCGACGGCGTCCTGGGCGAAATCAAGGAAGTCTTTGATTTGCGCGAGCCCATGAATGATCAGACCCTGCAGTCCGAAGTTGCCTACATGGCTGGCGGGGGCGGCTCCGTGGTCCGGACTGTGGCCGTCGGTCTGCGCGAGGAGCTCTCGGAGGTACAACACACGCTGGAAATGGCTGCCCAGGGGGCGCCCGATGCCAGCTTCGAGGATGTTGCCGAAACCCTGGGTCGGGTGGCCAATACCCTCGTCATGGTGGGCCAGACGCGCGAGGCCCAGTCAGTCAAGGAACGCGCCAACCAGGTGCGCCACTGGAAAGCCGAAGACGTCACCTCGGACAGTCCCGACTTTCAGGATCTGGTGGACGCTCTGCTCAAGGTGGAAAACGTGGTGGCCACCCTGGAGCGCCAGTTCTCGCCCAGCGACGATGTCCACAAGGAAGCGCACAACGAGGACATCTCGCTCTACCAGCTGGATGAGGCGCGCCGGGCCGTGGTCAGCGAATGCCGTTCGGGCCTGACCCTCACCAAGCGCGCCATCGCCTCCTATGTGGATGCCAATTTCGACCCGGCGCACCTGGGCAATGTCCCGACCAGTCTGGAAAACGTGAACGGCGGCCTGACCTTCCTGGAGCTGGGCCGGGCACAGGCCGTGATGGAGGCCTGCCGCCACTATATTGAACAGGTCCTGCTGGCCTCCGGCGCCCAGCCGCCCACGAGCGAGCACATGGAAATCCTCGCGGACGCTGTCACCAGCGTGGACTACTACCTCGAGAGCATGGAGGAGCAAAAGCCCATCGGCGAGGCCGTGCTGGAAGTGGCCGAGGAAAGCATGGAGGAACTGGGCTTTCCGGTGGTGCGCGCCAATACAGTATAGTGGAACCAGCAGGCTGTTGGAAAAAAACCTTGCGCTTCAGGCCTGGCCCTGCAGGGCTTTTAGACTGGCCAGCACGCGTCGTTGCCATTTTTCGAAGGCGCATTACCCCGCCTTTACAATGGCGTCTCGATTGCGGATCAGCCTGAAAGCCTGAGTACGCAACGGCTTTATCAACAGCTTGCCGGGCCCGGCGGGAGAGGTGCGTGGAACCACAACCGGACATTATTCTCGATACCGTGCCGCCCGAAGACGGCGACGCGCCCCTGTGGTTTCTGTTCCGCGAACACCGGCTGGTGGTTACGGACGGTGCGGGGCCCCTGAGCCTGCCTGCGGCCGCCGAACCCGGGGAGCTGGGCCTGATGCCGCGCGACATCCACTACCTCGGACGCCTGGGCGCTCACCCCTGCTTTACCGCCGAATGGCCCGCAGCGGAGCCCGCGCAAGCGGGGTACCAGGAACACAGCCTGCGCGGTCTGCTCAATCACCTGGATGACGCGCGTTTCACCATGGCCAGCCGCGCCTTTCAGCTGCTGCGCTGGTACCGGGATCACCGTTACTGTGGCCGCTGCGGTCACGCCACCCGGCCTCATGAGCGCGACAAGGCCATGATTTGCCCGCAGTGCGATCACCGCCAGTATCCGCGCATCACGCCCTGTGTGATCATGCTGGTCACCCGGGGCGAGCGCGCGCTGCTGGGTCGTTCGTCCCGCTTTCCCGAAGGCTTTTACAGTTGCCTCGCAGGCTTCATGGAGCCGGGCGAGAGCGCGGAACAGGCTGTGCAACGCGAAGTGCGCGAGGAAACCGGGTTGGAAGTCGACGACATACGCTATCATGGCAGTCAGCCCTGGCCCTTTCCGCATTCGCTGATGCTGGGGTTTCGCGCCCGGTACCGTAGCGGTGAAATTGCCGTGGATGGCGAGGAAATCCTGGACGCGCACTGGTGGCGCGCGGACGAATTGCCAAGGGTGCCGCCGCAAGGCAGTATTGCCCGTGCCCTGATCGACGCCTGGCTGGCGGAACAGGGCCAGACAACGCAGTAATCGCACGGCGCACCCTGCAGCTCGGTAAAAAAGGAAGGCGTGGGAGGCGTGGGAGGCGCGTCCTCGCGCCGATTGATTCCAGAGGCTCTGGAGTAGGATCGCGGCGGGGACGCCGCTCCCACGGTACCCTGACCAGGCTCAAAGGCTGCGGTTACCCGAAAAGGCCTTTTGCGACACTCCCCGGGCAAGGGGAGAACCGAGGAGGGGGCATTTCCAGAGGGTCGGCGGCACTGACCACGAACACCGGCGGATGCGGAACAAGGAGAACAACCCATGAACTTCGAACTTGTGCCCCTGCTGATTATCGGTTTCAGCCTGGTGTTCGTGGCCCTGGGCGCCTGGGTTCTAATGCGCCATCAATGGTTCAGGCAGTGGCTCAAGGGCACCCTGGGGTTGTTGCTGGTGGCCCTGGCCATTTATTTCTCCTTCTTCGCCTTCAATCTGTACGGCTACCATCAACTGGTCGAGGAAGAGCCCGTGGCCACGGTTAGCTTTCGCAAGATCGACGACCGGGAGTTTCAGGCCACGGTGAGCCGCACCGGCAGTGACGACAAGCGTGATTTCCGCCTGCGCGGCGACTTGTGGCAACTCGACGCCCGCATCATCAAGTGGAAAGGACTGTTGTCCCTGCTGGGCGTGCACCCCGGCTATCAACTGGACCGGATTGCGGGGCGCTATATCGCGCTGGAAGATGAACGCTCCAGCGAGCGCACGGTGTATTCGCTGCACCGCGAAGGGGTCGGCTTTGACCTGTGGGAAAACGCGCGCACGGGCTGGAACCCACTCGTGGATGCGCGCTATGGCAGCGCCACCTATCTGCCCATGGCCGATGGCGCCATTTTCGAGGTCGCTCTGTCGTCCACGGGCCTGGTGGGCCGACCCCTCAATGACAGCGCCGAGGAAGCCATGGGGACATGGGAGTAAAAGCCACAAGAGGCAAGGCGCAAGGAGCAAGGAAAGCCGCAAACGCTCCGGAGTGGGCCACCGCTTGGCTCAAGTTACGGCAACTAATCGCAAGCTTGCATAAAGGACCTTGTTCTGCACCATAGCCTTTTCTTACGCCTTGCCCTTTGCACCTTTCAACTTTTTCATTAGGAGTAACTGCGTGATCGAGTTTGCAACCGAATACGGCATGTTTCTGGCCAAGACCGTCACCTTTGTGCTGGCGGCGCTCTTTGTGATCGGCGGCATTGCCACGGCGGTCGGTCGCACGCGCCAGCATCGCGATGACGAGGGCACAGTGCGTGTGCGGCACTACAATCGCTATCTGGAAAACATGCGCGATGGCGTGCGCCAGGCGGTGCTACCGGACGCGCAGCGCAAGAAAGACGAAAAGAAAAAGCGCAAGGATGAAAAGAAGCGGCAAAAGCACGAGAAAAAGGCGGACGCCCTGGCCAAACCGCCCACGCGCCTCTATGTCCTCAACTTCGATGGCGATATTCGGGCCAGTGCCGTGGATCAGCTGCGCCGCGAAATCAGCGCCGTGCTTCAGGTGGCGGGCGACGAAGACGAAGTCATGATTCGCCTGGAAAGCCCGGGCGGCGTGGTGCACGGCTATGGCC
>CAYPKI010000159.1:5672-6683 GCA_964411265.1 uncultured Alcanivorax sp.
GACGGGCGCGACCTGCTGTTCGACCGAATCAACGACCTTCGCGACCACGCCTCGCCGCCTCGCAGCTGGATCGCATTCGCAAGCAGGGCGTGCGCCTGACCGTGTGCGTGGACAAGGTGGCGGCCAGTGGCGGCTACATGATGGCGTGCATTGGTGACCGCATTATCGCAGCGCCCTTCGCCATTGTTGGCTCCATCGGCGTGGTGGCGCAGATTCCCAATGTCCACCGACTGCTCAAGAAATATGACGTCGACATGGAGATGCACACCGCCGGTGAATACAAACGCACCCTGACCGTGCTGGGCGAGAATACCGACGACGGCCGGCAGAAATTCCGGGAGGACCTGGAAGACACCCACGCGCTCTTCAAGGAGTTCATCCGCGATCACCGTCGCAACCTGGACGTGAACAAGGTAGCGACGGGCGAGCACTGGTTCGGCACCCGCGCGCGGGATCTGGGTCTGGTGGATGATCTCATGACCAGCGACGAGTATCTCTGTGACCGCGCCCGCGAAGCCGAGGTCTATGAAGTCACCTGGGAGCACAAGCGCAAGATCGCGGAAAAACTGGGGCTGAATCTGGAAGGCTCCATTGACCGCGTCCTCGACCGCTGGCTTACCCGAGCGAACGGACCCAAATGGCAATGACCGGTTTCATCGGTCACCCCCTCTGTGATCTCCCCCTCGGCGAGGGGGAGAAGCTGCTTCCTCTCCTTTTCCAGGGGAGGACCGAGGAGGGGTTGTTTCCAGAGCCCAGGCACCAGGGGATTGACCCGATGGAGCACCAACGATGGATCATGGCCGCATGAACGAATTCGACACCATTTGCGCTGTTCTGGCGAACCATCGGGATCTGGAACTGGCCTATGTCTTCGGCTCCGTCGCCCGGAGCGAGGCCGGTGCCGACAGCGATCTGGATCTGGCGGTCCAGAAGCCATCCCCGCTGGACGCGGAGACCAAAATCGCCCTGACGGAAGAGCTGGCCGCCGCCACGGGCCGGCCGGTGGATCTC
>CAYPKI010000160.1:0-6605 GCA_964411265.1 uncultured Alcanivorax sp.
GGTCCGCCGGCACAAAGTGTTCGGTGCAAAACGCAACGCTGTCGTGGCCATAGGTCTGGACATCGAGACGGGGCCGGTGCGTAAAGGCGTGGGCGGCGCCTACATTGTGCAGGATCGCCAGGTGGCGGCCGAGCACATGCAGGTGCTCCATGTTGTCCAGCTCGGGTGGATGGCCGCCGCGCCGGGGAAACAGTGCTACCCGGAACCCGGCGTGGTGAAACAGACTGTCGCCGTCCGGGCCGATCATGGGGGGTACAACCGGTACCTCGTGTTCGGCCAGTTCCAGCGTAAAAGCGTGTTCCTCGCGGATCTGGTCGTCGGACCAGCGTTCGGGGCGGTAGAACTTGGCAATCAGCGGATCGGTGTCTTCGCGGCCCACCTGGAAGACGCGGTTTTCGTAGCTATTGAGTTCCAGCAGCCGGCCGTCGACCACATGGCCGCGTGCTTCCACGGCGTCGAGCAAGACGTCGGGGCCGAGCTGATCGAAGGGATGTCCGGGGGAAGCTTGTTCGTCCGTCATAGGACCGCGAGCCTAACACGGCCGCGGCCGCCGCGCCCGGATCCATGCCGGGCGCGGCGGCCTTTTGCCGGGGTTCAGGCCGCGGATTCCTCGGAGGGGGAATACCGGGCCTGTACGGCCATGCTGTTGAGCCGGGCGCGCTCGAGGAACGCTTTCTGTGCCTTTTCCAGCTGGCTGTTGTCGCCCGACCAGGCCTGTTGCGCCGGTTCCTGCAGCGCACGGCCATAAGAAAGGCTGAGTTGCCAGGGCGCGTTGCCCTTGAGCTGATTGAGCGCGTTCAGGTTGGCCGTGGCTTCTTCGGGCGTCTGCCCGCCGGACAGGAAGTTGATGCTGGGTACGGCGGGCGGCACCGTGCGCTTGAGGACCTTGAGCGTGGCCTCGGCGACTTCTTCCGCGCTCGCCTTGCCGGTGTCCTTGCCGGGGGTGACCATGCTGGGCTTGAGTATCATGTGCTCGAGCATGACGCCGTGCTTGTGCAGCGCATGGAAGACTTCGTGCCAGACCTGCTCGTTCACCTCGGCGGCGCGCTCCATGCTGTGGTTGCCATCGATTAGCGTTTCGGGCTCGACAATGGGCACAACCCCCCGGGTCTGGCAGATGCACGCGTAGCGCGCCAGCATCTCGGCATTGGCTTCCAGCCCCAGGCGTGTGGGGTTGCGGTCACTGATGGGATACACCTCGCGCCACTTGGCAAAACGCGCGCCCTGGTCGTTGAACTGCTTGAGTCGCTCGGCCAGGCCGTCCAGACCGAAGGTAATCATGTCGCCCTGACCACCGGGCAATTCGTCCTTGCCCTTGTCCACCTTGATACCCGGCACGATGCCCTGCTCGGCCGCCAGTTGCGGCAGCGGCTTGCCGTTGTCATCCTTCTGGCTCAGGGTTTCCTCATAGAAGATCACGCCGCAGATATACTGGCCCACATCGGGCGTGGACAAGAGCATGGAGCGGTACCAGCGCCGATTTTCCTCGGTGGATTCCACACCCACCGCATTAAGGCGCTTGGTGATGGTCCCGGTGCTTTCATCAGCGGCCAGAATGCCGCGCTTGCCATCCACCATCTCCGCAATGGTGTCTTGCATTTCCGCTTGTACTGACATAGCCCATTCCCTCTCACGCTGAGGAGTGCAGATCGTGACAAATACAGGGACGAATCATACACGGGATGAATTTCGTCCAAAATCGGGTACTTCAGATGCCTGCCGGCAAGCGTTCGCAACCGAGCGCTTGCGGCAGACACCGGGGCCGGGCCCCGGTGCCAGCGCCAAAACGGTCGGAAGCGCTTAACTACCCAGCACTTCCTTGCGCAGACGCTCATGCGCCTCGCCCGAAATGCGCGGGCCGAAGTCGCTAATCACCTCGGCGCAGGCAGCGGAGGCCAGCCGGCCCGCACTGTCGTAGTTATGGCCGGCGGTGACGGCATAGAGGAAAGCCCCTGCGAACATGTCGCCCGCGCCGTTAGTATCCACCGGCTTGATCTTCTTCGCCGGGATCTCGTGCAGATGATCGCCGTCCCAGGCCCAGGCGCCTTCACCGCCGCGCGTGATGACCACGCTGCCGGCATACTTTTTCAGTTCCTGGAGAGCGGCGTCGACACTGGTCTGCTCGGTGAAGCCCATGGCTTCATCCTCGTTGCAGAACAACAGATCCACACCCGGGCCAATGATGTCATTGAGCTCGCCGCGGAAGTTCTCGACGATGCCCGGGTCGGACAAGGTGGTGGCTACCTTGACGCCATGCTTGTGCGCCAGCTCGCGCAATTTCATGGCCGCTTCCTTGCCGCTGGGGGACGGAGCGAGATAGCCCTCGATATAGGCAAACTCGGAGTCCTTGAGCGCCTCTTCATCGATATCATCGTGGCAAACGCCCGCGGAGACACCCAGATAGGACTGCATGGTGCGCTCGGCATCGGCGGTGATCAGCACCAGGCAACGCCCGCTGTCGCCGTCCGGGCGGTACTCGGTGTTCATGTTGGTGTCGACACCGGCCTCCTTGAGATCGCGCACATAGAAAGCGCCCGTGGCGTCGTCGGCAACGCGGCAGCTGTAGTAAGCCTTGCCGCCGAAATAACTGGTGGCGATGATGGTGTTCGCCGCCGAACCGCCGCTTGCCCAGGCGTGGGGCTTGGCCTCGTCTTCCAGCGCATCGACCAGTTCGCGCTGGCGGTGCTCATCTACCAGCGTCATCTGGCCCTTTTCCAGGTCCATGCGTTCCAGAAAGGCATCGCTGACTTCCACTTCGGTGTCCACCAGGGCATTGCCCATGGCGTACACGTTGTAATGCTTGCTCATGAAAACCTCGTTACTCGTGGTTGTTCGTCTGTCCCGTTGCGGGCAGTGGCCCCACCGGCGCAGGATCGTACGCGTCGAGCAGGCTACTCGTGCCGACGCAGCCGCGGCCGGGCCCATCCGTTAGCGGATGCGGGCTTCCCCTCGGGAGTGCGTATTATCCGGAGGCTGGCCGGGGATGCAAATCCTGATTGCCATCGGTTTCGCTGTTATGCGCCTTCGCGGCCGTTATACTGCGCGCCATGGCCCGCAACCCCAGCTCTCGCAAGCAAACTCGTGCCGCCGCTGCGCCCACTCGCCACCTTGCGCTTAAGCTCGCGGCTGTGGTTATGGTACTGGCGCTGGTGGGGCTGGCCTGGATGGACGCCTTTGTGCGCGAGCGCTTCGCCGGGCATGAATGGCAGCTACCCGCGCGGGTCTTCGCCCAGCCGGTGGATCTTTACAGGGGGCGGGAACTTGCGCGCGATGACCTGCGCCGCCTGCTGGAGCTGCTGCGCTACCGCGAGCGCGCCGGCGCGCCCGAGCCCGGCAGCTATGCCTGGTCCGGTGATCGGGTCCGGCTTCACACCCGCGGCTTCGAAACGGGCGAGGGCGGCGAGCCTGCCCGAGAGCTGCGCTTTAGCCTTGCGGACGGCACCCTCGGGAAGCTGGAAACCGTGTCGGGAAGCAGCGTGGACATTGCCCGGTTGGCGCCGCTGCAGATCGGCAGCATCCACCCCGGTCACCGCGAGGACCGGGTCCTGGTCAAACGCGAGGACGTGCCCGAAACCCTGGTTGAGACGCTGCTGGCGGTGGAAGACCAGCGTTTCTACGAGCACTGGGGCATCTCCCTGCGCGGCATGGCGCGGGCGCTGGTGGCCAATATCCGCGCGGGTGGCATTGCCCAGGGCGGTAGCACACTGACCCAGCAGTTGGTGAAAAATTTCTGGCTCACCCGCGAGCGCAGTATTGCGCGCAAACTCCTGGAAATCCCCATGGCCTGGCTGCTGGAACGCCATTACAGCAAGGACGCTATTCTCGAGGCCTATCTCAACCAGGTTTATCTGGGCCAGGACGGAAGCCGTGCCATCCACGGCATGGGGTTGGGTGCGCAGTTTTATTTCGGCCGTTCGCTCACGGACCTCGAGCCGCGTCATTACGCGCTCCTGGTGGGTCTGCTGAAGGCGCCGGGTCAGTACAACCCCCGACGGAATCCCGAAGCCGCCCGGCAAAGGCGCGACACCGTGCTCCGGGTTGCGCACGACGAGGGCGTGCTCAGCGAGGCGGAATACGAGCGCCAGCGCCGTCAGGGTCTGGGTGTGGTGCCGCGGGGTGAATCTGCACTCTACGCCTTTCCGGCCTTTGTGGATCTGGTGCGGCGGCAGCTGGCACAGCAGTATTCACCCGGTGAGCTGGGGGGCGACGGTCTGCGCATCCAGACGACGCTGGACGTGCTGGGGCAAATCGCGGCTGAATCCGCGCTGGGGTCCTTTTTCGACGAAAGCGACCGGGCGGAGGCGTTCAACGGCGCTGTCGTCATGACCGCCCCCGAAAGTGGCAATGTCGAGGCGTTGGTGGGGGACAGGCGTGCCCGGCGCGCGGGCTTTAACCGGGCGCTGGATGCGCGCCGGTCCGTAGGCTCGCTGATCAAGCCGGCCGTGGTGCTTACGGCCCTGAACAAGCCCGGCCAGTATCAACTCGGCACCCGGGTACGAGATGAGCCCCTGGAGGTTGAACTCGAGGACGGCGGCACCTGGGCGCCGAAGAACTATGATCTTGAGTCCCGCGGCTCGATATCCATGCTGGATGCGCTGGCGCAGTCCCGTAATCAGGCCATGGCGCGGCTGGGGCTGGATCTGGGCGTGGCCAGTGTGATTGATACCCTGCAGCGGCTGGGTGTGAACCGGGACATGGAGCCTTATCCAAGCCTGCTGCTGGGCGGGGTCGAAATGACGCCGTTCGAGGTGGCGGCCTGGTATCAGACCCTGGCCGGCGGCGGTTTTCACACACCCCTGCGTGCGATTACCGAAGTGCGCAACCGCGCGGGTGAGCGCGTGGCGCGCTATCCTGTGTCCACCCGGGCCGCCGTCGACGCGGGCCCCGCTTTTATCATGCAGTGGGCCTTGCAACAGGTGGTGCAACAAGGCACCGCAAGCCATGCGGCGCAACAGCTGCCGGACCTGAAGGTGGCGGGCAAGACCGGCACCAGCGACAGCTTCCGGGATGCCTGGTTCGCCGGTTTTACCGGCAACCGGTTGGCGGTGGTCTGGCTGGGCCGGGACGATAACGGCGCCATCGGCATGACCGGCAGCTCCGGGGCCTTGCCGGTCTGGACGGATTTGATGCAGGGGCTGCCTCAGCGTCCATTGAACCCTGAGCCGCCCGAGAGCGTCGAATGGGTCTGGTTGGATGAGGATGGCGATCAGGTCAGTGCTGCGGGCTGCCCCGGAGCGCGCCGCTATCCGCTGATGCAGTCCTCGATACCGAAGCAAGCCACTGCATGCGGCAAAGCCGGGGAGGTGGGTAGAGGAGTCATGGAATGGTTCAAAGGCTGGTTCAACTGATCTTTCTGACCCTCTGGCTGGTCGGCTGCAGCACGGTACCGTCCGAACCGCCGCCGGAGCTGGCAATGCCGGCCGACGATCCGCTGGCTGGTTCGCCCGCCCGGAGTCTGGTCCGTCAGGCGCAGGTCGCGCTGGAGCAGGGACGCTCGGCGGATGCTGGTGAAAAACTCGAGCGGGCCCTGGCCATGGAGCCGGGGTCCTCCTGGCTTTATCGGCTGCTGGCGAAACAGCGTCTGCGCCGCGATGACGCTACCGGCGCCGAGGGTTTTGTCCGGCGCGCGCTGCGCCACGCGCCTGCCGATCAACCCTATTACACGGCCGCGCTGCGGGAACTGCTGGCCACAGCACTGGCACGTCAGGGCAAACAGGTGCCGGCCGAGCGAGCGCGCGAGCGGGCGAAAAGCCTGCGCCAACCATAGTCCGAAGCGTATAAGCGCACTATCATTGATAGCGGGCTGCAGCAGGACAACGGAGAAGAGCTCACACCATGATTGAGGCTCTCTACACCATCGGCTACGAACGCGCGGCCCTGACCGGTTTTATCTCGGCTCTTCAACAAGCGGAAGTAACAGTTTTGCTGGATGTGCGCGCGGCGCCCCATTCGCGCCGGCCGGGTTTTTCCAAAAAGGAACTCGCCCGGGCGCTGGCGTATGTCGGCATGGAATATCGCCACGAGGGTGAACTGGGCGTACCTAAAGCGCTGCGCGACAAGGTCAGAAGCGATCAGGATTACGACGACTTCTTTGATCAGTACGCCCGATTGCTGGAAGACCGGGAAGAACTCATGCGCGCGCTGACACAATCACTGGACGGTGGCGTAGCGCTGATGTGTTATGAACGCGACCATCGCATCTGCCATCGGCAGATGGCCGCGGATCGCCTGGCCTTTCTCACGGGGCTGGAGCCCCAACATCTGGAACCGGATACGGCCGACGCCGAATAGGGAATCCCATGGCCCGAATGCTGCTCAACCTGCGTCACGTACCCGAAGATGAAGCGCAGGAAGTTCGTGATTTGCTGAACGAAAATGAACTGCTCTTCTATGAAACCGAGCCCAGCCTCTGGGGCGTGTCGGCCGGCGCCATCTGGCTGAGCCGGGACGCCGACTTCGGCCAGGCGCGTGAGCTCATGGCCGAGTATCAGCGTGAACGAGGCGAACGCAAAAGAGCTGAATATCAGGCCGAAAAGGACGACGGCACGGCCGTTACCCCGGGGCAACGCTTTCGCCAGCATCCGCTGGGGGTATTGTCCGCCTTG
>CAYPKI010000161.1:0-2213 GCA_964411265.1 uncultured Alcanivorax sp.
GCACCCAGGGTTCAATATTCAATTGATTACTTGAATATAGCACAGGGTCGAACGCCATGCACACACTGATCGTGATCAATGGCCCGCCCTATGGCACCGAACGCCTGTACAACGCCCTGCGCCTCGCCCACGCGCTGATCAAGCACGACGGCGACGTCACCGTCTTCCGGATGGGTGATGCGGTGGTGGGCGGCAAGGCCGGGCAACAGACCCCGGACGGCTTCTATAAGGCGGAGCGCATGCTCAAGCGCGTGATTAACAAGGGCCGGGTACTGTTGTGTGGCACCTGCATGGACGCGCGCGGGATCACCGAGGAGGAACTGGTGGAGGGTGCCGAACGCAGCACCATGGACGAGCTGGCCCGGACCACGTAAGCGGCCGACAAGGCTTTGATTTTCTGATTCGCGCCGCCGGCGCGGGAGCAGGCGATGGTGGAACGCATCATGGAGCTGGAGCCGGTGATCCGGCTGGGTTTTCTCTTCGGCATGGTCGCGGTCATGGGCCTGTGGGAGCTGGCCGCGCCCCGGCGGGCGTTGACGGTGGGCAAGGCCTGGCGCTGGGCGAACAATATCGCCATTATCGGCGCGGGCACCCTGCTCAGCCGGATCGTGCTGCCCGCCGGGGCCGTGGGCGTGGCGCTGTTCGCCGACGCCCGGGGCTGGGGCCTGCTGCCCGAGCTGGAGCTGCCCTTCTCGCTGATCGTGGTGATCGCGGTGGTGGTGCTGGATTTCGCCGTCTGGGCGCAGCATGTGTTCTTCCATGCCGTGCCGGTGTTATGGCGCCTGCACCGCATGCATCACGCGGACCTGGATTTCGATCTGACCACGGGGCTGCGTTTCCATCCGCTGGAAATTCTCTTGTCCTTCGGGATCAAGGCGCTGTTCATTCTTGCCCTGGGCGCGCCGGTGATCGCGGTGCTGATCTTCGAAGTGGTCCTCAATGCCCTGGCACTGTTCAACCACGCCAATGTGTGTTTGCCCCGGCGCCTCGATGCAGTGCTGCGCTGGTTGATTGTCACACCGGATTTTCATCGCGTGCATCATTCCTGGTATCCGCACGAAACCAATACCAACTTCGGTTTCAATCTCTCGCTGTGGGACCGGCTGTTCGGCACCTACCGGGCTCAGCCGCGCGACGGGCACGAGCACATGATGATCGGGCTGAATCAGTTCCGCGACCCGGTCTGGGAGCGCTTTGACCGACTGCTGATCCAGCCCTTTGTGGGCCCGGTCCACTCCTACCCCATCCAGATGCGCCCGGACACCGACGCCGGCTCGGCGCAGGCGGTTCAGCAGTCGCGTAATGGGGAATCATAAGCAGCCGGGCAAACTTCTTTTTTTCCTTTTGAAGGACGACAACGGCCTCAATTCGTTTTCGCGGAGGTCACAGAGAACCGTAAAGAGCTTCGTGCTCTCCGTGTCTTCCGTGGTTACTTCCGGAATCCGGTGGCGATTCAGGTCACGAAACTTCCACCACAGAGCGCACAGAGAATTCGCTGGTTTGCCCTCTGTGGTCTCTGTGGTTTATTCGGGTTCTTCTCCTTCTCAAGGGGAAGTCAGAAGGGGTTCTTTTTTTCCAGCGCCGCGACCTTGTACCAAAGCCTCTGGAATGCATCGGCGCGGGGACGCGCCTCCCACAACCCCTTTCTACTTTCTACTTGCTACTTTCGACTTGCTACTTTCTGCTTATTTATAGATGCCCGAATTTTTCCTGCTTGGTAAAGAGATAGTGGCGGTTGTGGTCCGACGCAGCCACCTTGTGGGGCAGGCGTTCGATAATGGCGATGCCGTGCTGCTCTAGTGCACGCACCTTTTCCGGGTTGTTGGTCATCAGCCGCAGGGGCGCTACCTGCATGGCCTTGAGAATATCAGCGGCCACTTCGTAGTCGCGGGCATCAGGAAGAAAACCAAGCATTTCATTGGCCTCGACTGTGTCCGCGCCCTTGTCCTGTTCCGCATACGCGCGGAGCTTGTTGATCAGGCCGATGCCCCGCCCTTCCTGGCGCAGATAAACCAGCACACCGCGGCCCTCTTCATGGATGCGTTCCATGGCCGCTTCCAGCTGGGGACCGCAGTCGCAGCGCTGGCTGAAAAGCGCGTCACCGGTCAGACACTCCGAGTGCACACGCGCCAGAACGGGCTCATCGCCGGTAACATCGCCAAGGCTGAGCGCGACATGTTCGGTGCCGTCGTGCTCGATAAACCCCTTGAGGG
>CAYPKI010000161.1:2223-6535 GCA_964411265.1 uncultured Alcanivorax sp.
GGTAAATTCGCCAAAAGGCGTGGGCAGCCGCGTGGTGGCGGCCAGTTCAACTGTCATAGATGCCGTGACTACTTTGCCTGAAATTGAGGGCAACGAATTGTAGCATTCCGTGGCCGCGGACGCTCAGCACAGCTCCCACTGCTTGTGAAGCCGCTTGGGCGAAACCGACACCCGGGTGCCGAGTTGCTGCGCAAAGAGGCTGACCCGGTATTCCTCCAGCATGAAGCGGAAGGTCACCAAGGGCTCGGGTTGCTGCCACAAGGGGCGGTCACCCGCGCGCCGCTGGTATTGCTCGCGGTAAGCCTCCAGCTCCGTAACCGCGCTCCGGTCCTGACCGATGCGTCCGCCCAGGCGCTCCAGGCGCAGATCGATGGCTTCCAGGTAGCGCGGGTAACGCTGCAACCAGTCGCCCGGCACATCGAGCAAAAAACCCGGGTGGAAAAGCTCGGTGAGTTGTTCCTTGAGATCCCGGTGGGCATGAGCCCAGGCGAGCGGGAAATCCTTGTCCAGCCGTGCACGGATGCGCCGGTAATCCACCAGCCACTGCGACCAAGTCTCCAACCGCTCTTCCGCCCTATGTACGAAGTTACCGCGATGACGCGACAAGGCGGCGTAAAAGCTCTGATCATCACGGATATCCGCGCCCGCGCCGAAGTGATCCGCGGCCAGACGCAGCAGCGCCTCCTCGGTGACTTCCTTGAACTCCCCCGCCGCCTTCTGGAAACCCGGGAGGCGCTTAATCCGGCCGCGCAGGTCCCGGGTCTGATCCGGCAGGCGCAGCAGCAGGAGCCGGGCCACGCCCCAGCGGTGATGCCAGTCCGCCTCGGCGGCGTCGGGCCAGAACTCCAGCGCCACGTCCCGGCCCCGGTCCAACAGGCCCGGGTAGAGCCGCACGGTCACACCGGCGCGCTCCACCTCCTGCATGGGCGGGAGCGTGTCAAAGCACCAGTCGGCGCCGGCCAGGGTTTCCGCTCGGGCGCCCTCAGTCACAGCCGCCCGTGCCTGATCGGCAAAGCGCATCCTCAGCCCCGCCAGGTCCGTACCTTCTGCGAGGAACGCGTCCCCGTCCATTACGCGCACATGAAAGCGCAAGTGGGCCGGCAGCTCCTCGAGGGGCCATTCTTCCTGCTCCACGCGCACGCCGGTCATGCGCTGCAACTCTCGGGTGAGTGCGGGCAGCAGCGGCTCCGTGGCCGGCGTGAGCGTTTCCATCAGGGCCTGAACAAAATCCGGCACGGGCACGAAGTGTCGCCGCCGGGCCTTGGGCAGCCCGCGCAGCAGGGTTTCCAGCTTTTCGCGTAGCAGCCCGGGCACCAGCCACTCCAGCGCCGTCTCGGGCACCTGATTGAGCACCTCTACGGGTACGCGCAGGGTCGCGCCGTCCCGGCCCGCTTCCGGATCAAAATGATATTCCACAGGCAGGGTGAGTCCCTCCAGTGTGAGCGTATCCGGGTAGGCGTCTTCGTCCAGGTCGGGTGTCCTGGCGAGCAGGACATCCTCGCTCATTTCGAGCGCTTCGCGCTGGGCCGGGCTGGCCTTGTTGCGGTACCAATCCAGCAGGCCCGTGAGGGTGTAGAGGTTCTCCGGAAGATGCTCCTGGTAGAAGGCCACCTGATCTTCCTCGCCGGCGATAATATCGCGGCGCCGCAGTTTGCGTTCATATGCCTCCAGCTCGCGGAGTTTTTGTTCATTGTGTTCCACGAATGCCGGCTTTTCGCGCAGAGCCCCGGCCACCAGGCCCTCGCGGATCATGATCTCCCGGGCCAGCTCCGGGTCCACGTGGCCGTACTGCACACGCCGACCGGCGGCGACCACCAGGCCGAACAGACTCACTTCTTCCTTCGACAACACAGAGCCGCGTTTTTTGGACCAGTGCGGCTCGTAATACTGGCGCTTCAGCAGATGCGCCCCCTCGGATTCCACCCATTCCGGCTGAATCACGGCCACGGTGCGCGCAAACAGCCGCGAGGTTTCCACCAGTTCCGCCGCCATCAGCCACTTCCGTTTGGTCTTCGCCACGGACGAGCCCGGCCAGATCACGGGCTTGCTGTTGCGCGTGGACAGCCAGTCGCCGTCGTCGGTCTTGCGCACCACCTGCCCCAGCAAACCGGTCAGCAGCGAGCGATGCAGCTTCTCGTAATCGCCCGTGCCGCCCGGGTTCAGTTTCATGTCCTTGCACAGCAGACGCAGCTGCCGGTGGGTGTCGCGCCATTCGCGCATGCGCAGCGGTGACAGGAAGTTCTTCTTCAGCTTCTTTTCCAGCTGATTGCGCGAAATTTCCTGGCGCTGTTGTTCGGCCCATTCCCAGAGATTGAGAAAGAAAACAAAGTCCGAGTCCGGATCCGTGAAGGACTGGTGCGCCTGATCCGCTTGTTGCTGTTTATCCGGCGGGCGCTCGCGCGGGTCCTGCACGGACAGCGCCGATACCACCACCAGGGCCGGTTCCAGCACGCCCTTTTCCGAAGCGGCGAGCAGCATGCGACCCAGACGCGGATCCACAGGCAGCTTCGCCAGTCGCTGGCCCAGTTTGGTGACCTTGCGCTTGTCGCCCATGGCACCCAGTTCTTCCAGCAGACGATAGCCATCACGGACCAAACGACCATCCGGTGGATCGATAAATGGAAAATCCTCCACGCGACCGAGCTGGAGATCGGCCATGGAGAGAATAACGGACGCGAGATTGGTGCGCCGGATTTCCGGGTCGGTGTATTCAGGTCGTGAGTGATAATCCTCTTCCGAATAGAGGCGATAACAGATGCCGGGCATGATGCGTCCGCACCGGCCGGCGCGCTGATCGGCGCTGGCCTGGGCAATGGGTTCCTCGGGCAGGCGCTGCACCTTGGAATGCACACAGTAGCGGGTGATGCGCGCCTTGCCCGCGTCAATGACATAACGGATGCCGGGCACGGTCAGCGAGGTCTCGGCGACATTGGTGGACAGCACCACCCGCCGGCCCCGGTGGGATTGAAAAACGCGGTTTTGTTCCGTCCGGCTCAGGCGCGCATAAAGCGGCAGGAACTCCGTATCCGGAAAGCCGCATTTCTTCAGATGATGGTGGACATCGCGGATATCGCGCTCACCGGTCATAAAGACGAGCACATCGCGCGCCCGTGGACGGCCTTCGTCGCGTTCCAGCGTCTCGATTTCGTGGAGTACGTCCTCCACCTGACGTGCGAGATCGGCATCGCCGTCGTACTCGGGCGGGCGATAGCGCACTTCCACCGGATGGGTGCGTCCGGAGACCCGCACCACGGGGGCGTCATCGAAGTGCCGGGCGAAGCGGTCCTCGTCGATGGTCGCCGAGGTAATGATGACCTTGAGATCGGGGCGTTTGGGCAGCAGCTTTTTCAGATACCCCAGCAGAAAGTCGATGTTCAGGCTGCGTTCATGAGCTTCGACGATGATCAGGGTGTCGTACTGATCGAGAAAACGATCGCCCTGCATCTCGGTGAGCAGCATGCCGTCGGTCATGATCTTGACCAGGCTGTCCTCGCCTACCTGTTCCTGGAAACGCACTTTGAAACCCACCTGATCGCCCAGCGGCGTTTGCAGCTCCTCGGCCAGGCGCTGCGCCACCGAACGCGCAGCCAGCCGGCGTGGCTGGGTGTGGCCGATGCGCGCGGCGCGACCGCGGCCCAGCTCCAGACAGAGCTTGGGCAACTGGGTGGTCTTGCCCGAGCCGGTTTCGCCGGCGACGATCACGATCTGATTTTCATCGACCTCCCGGCGCAGTTCATCCAGATGCTCGACCACGGGCAGATCCGGCCAGTCCAGCACGGGCTGGATCTTTTCGCGGCGTTCGCGCCGGGCAATCGAGGCTTCCAGGTCCTGCTCCACCGCGTGCAGGCCCTGATCACTGAAGCGTTTTTCCAGACCCTGGATGCGCCGGCGCAGCGCGTGCCGATCCGAGGTCATGCACGCATCCAGACGGGCGCGCAGCGCCTGCAGGGATTGCGGCTCCGCCGGCTCGCTCATGAGGGCTGCGCTGCCTCCTGATGCAGCCAGCGGCGGCCCTTTTGCGTGAGGCCGTTGGGCGCCACGCGCAACCAGGCCGTGGTGGCCTCGTCCTCGCAAAGCGTGACGGTGAAGCGCATGAGCTCATCCCGGCGGAAGGCGTGAATGTCCACCTGCTCGCCCGGATGAAAGCCGGAGAGCACATCGTCCAGGTTGGCCTGATTCACCTTGAGATGATCCACGGCGATGATGACGTCGCCGGCGGACAGTCCGGCGGCCATGGCCGCGCCGTCGTCGTAGCAAACAGCAATACGCGCACCCGCCGGATCGTCCGCCAGACGTACACCCAGATGGGGGC
>CAYPKI010000162.1:0-6134 GCA_964411265.1 uncultured Alcanivorax sp.
CTCCCAGCGGCTCAACCAGGCGGCGATTGAACATCAGGTACTCAATGCCAAACAGCATTAGCGTGCGGCCCATGTCATTGCGCGCGCGGGCGAGCCGGGCAACGTCACGATTGCCACCAACATGGCGGGCCGGGGAACCGACATTGTATTGGGCGGCAACCCGGACGAGGAAATTCGCCAACTGGATAACCCGACCGAGGAACAGATCGCTGAGGTCAAGCGCAAGTGGCAGCAGGCCCATGACGAGGTCGTCCGAGCCGGCGGTCTTCATATCACCGGCACCGAACGCCACGAGTCCCGCCGTATCGACAATCAGCTGCGTGGTCGCTCCGGTCGACAGGGTGATCCCGGCTATACCCGTTTCTTCCTGTCCATGGAAGATGATCTGATGCGTATCTTTGCCTCCGACCGGGTGCGCAACATGATGCGCTCACTGGGCCTGGAGAAAGGCGAGGCCATTGAACACCGCTGGGTCAGCCGGGCCATCGAGAACGCTCAGCGCAAGGTGGAAGGGCGCAACTTCGATATCCGCAAGAATCTGCTGGAATACGATGATGTCGCCAATGATCAGCGCGGCGTCATCTATTCCCAGCGCGACCAGATTCTGGAAGCCGAGGATCTGTCCGAGAGTATCGTGGGTATCCGCCGGGACGTGATGCGTGAAGTCATCCACTCTTATCTGCCGCCGGGCACGGTAGAAGAGCAGTGGGACGTGGCCGGACTGGAAAGGGCCCTGGAAGCGGAATACCAGCTCCCGGTCCCCGTTCAGCAGTGGCTCGAAGAGGACAACAAACTGCATATTGACGGCATCATTGATCGGGTTGTCGAGGCTATGGAAGAGGCCTATGAACAAAAGCGCGAGGCCATCGGCGCCGACACGCTCAGCCAGGTGGAAAAACACCTGATGCTGCAGATCGTAGACCGGCACTGGAAAGAACATCTTTCGAATATGGACCACCTGCGGCAGGGCATTCACTTGCGTGGTTATGCCCAGAAGAATCCCAAGCAGGAGTACAAGCGCGAGGCCTTTGAACTCTTTCAGACCATGCTGAACCAGATCCAGCATGAACTGATCCGTGTACTGCACACGCTGGAGCCCCCGCGTGAGGACGAGTTGGAGGAACTGGAACGCCAGCGTGAGGAACAAGCGCGTGAGCAGGCCCAGCGCATGCGCCAACAACAGCCCGAGGCGGAAGCGGCTACCGCCACCGAAAGCGACTCTTTACAGGGACCGGCGCAAGCGGAACCCGAAAAACCGGAAACCGTAGTACGCGAGGGGCGCAAGATCGGTCGCAATGAGCCCTGCCCCTGTGGCTCGGGCAAGAAATACAAGCAGTGCCACGGCCAGCTGGACAGCTGAAATGAGCGGGGTCAGCTGGTGGCCTGTAGCGGGCGTGCGCCTGGGCACGGTCAAGGCCGGAATCAAGTACCCCGATCGTCGGGATCTTGTGCTCATGGAGCTCGCGCCGGGCACGCGCGTGGCGGGCGTTTTTACCCGCAATCGCTTCCGGGCCGCCCCCGTCGAGATTGCGGAACGCCATTTGAATGCTACGGACCCGCTTTTTTTCCTGATCCATACCGGCTATGCCAACGCGGGTACGGGTAATGCCGGTAATCGCGCCGCCGAGATGAGCTGTGAGCTTGTCTCCGAGGAAGCCGAATGTCGGTCGGATCAGGTTTTGCCTTTTTCCACCGGTGTGATCGGTGAGCCCCTGCCGCTGGAACCCTTCCGTATCGGCATTCCCCGGGCCCGGGGTGCGTTGAGCCAGCACGGCTGGGGCGAGGCGGCCGAAGGCATCATGACTACCGATACCCACCCCAAGCTGGCCAGCCGGCGTTCGGAAATCGATGGGCACAGCGTGACGGTCACGGGCATGGCCAAGGGCGCGGGTATGCTCAAGCCGGATATGGGCACCATGCTCGCCTATATCGCCACAGATGCGGCCGTGGCGCCCGGACTGCTGGATCAATGGCTGCGTGAGCTTACGAACGTGAGTTTCAATGCCATCACGGTGGACGGCGATACATCCACCAATGACGCTTGCGTACTCATGGCTACGGGCCAAAGCGAACTGCCGCAGATTACCGACGCCGACAGCGCCGCGGCCTGTGCGCTTTACGCGGAGCTGACGCGGGTGTTCGAGGATCTGGCGCGCGCGCTGGTGCGCGATGCCGAAGGGGCCACCAAGTTTGTCGAAGTCCGAGTGGATGAGGCCGATAACGTCGCCGATGCTCGGGCAGTCGCGGATAGTATTGCCCATTCACCGCTGGTAAAAACCGCTCTGTTTGCCAGTGACCCGAACTGGGGCCGGATTCTGGCCGCCGTGGGGCGTGCTCCGGTCTCTGAGCTGGATGTCGACCGGGTGCGGATCTGGCTGGATGACGTTTTACTGGTTCAAAACGGGGGTGTGGCGCCGGATTACCGCGAAGCCGATGGCGCCGCGGTCATGGCGCGCGAGGACATTGTCATTCATGTGGCGTTGGGAATGGGGCCCATGTCCGGGCGTGTCTGGACCTGTGATTTCAGCTATGACTACGTCCGCATCAATGCGGAATATCGCAGTTAGAAAAGGAGCAAGGTGCAAGGTGCAAGGAGCAATAAGCAGGCCCGCGCGCAATGACTCATGAGTGAACTCATCGAGGTGGCGGCGGCGGTAATTCGTGATGGTGAGCAGGTTCTGCTCAGCCATCGGGCCGCGCACAAGCATCAGGGAGACCGCTGGGAATTCCCCGGGGGCAAGCGCGAACCCGGCGAATCCGTGGAACAGGCCCTGGCCCGTGAGCTGGACGAAGAGCTGGGCCTGGCCATTCAGGCCAGCCGGGCGTTCATGACCCTCGAGTACGACTATCCCGAACGGCGCGTGCGGCTTTTCTTCCGCGAAGTGCTCGGCTGGACCGGGCAGCCCGAAGCCCGGGAAGGACAGGCCTTTGACTGGGTCCAGGTGGCGAATCTGGCCGGATATCCGCTGCCGGATGCCAACCGGCCGCTAATCGGGGCACTCAACCTGCCGGACGCCTGGGCGATCCGCCCCGTGGGCCTGGACGATGCGACCCTGATCCGCGCCCTGCCGACCCAGGCCGCAGCGCATCGCGGCGTTTACCTGCGGGGGCTGGAGCAGGAACCGCAGCGCCTCGCACCGCTGGCCCGGGCGTGCCAGGAGCAGTGTGTGCCGGTTATGGTGCGTGACGAGCCCGGCGCTGCCCATGAAACAGGCGCGGATGTGCTGCATTTGTCCGCCGCCCGGGCCGCTGAGCTTGGCGAGCGCCCGGAGGGGCCCGTATTTCTTTCCGTAGCCTGCCACAGTGCACGGGAACTGGCCCATGCCCGAACATTGCAAGCGGACCAGGTACTGCTCTCACCCGTGGCGGTGACGCCGTCTCACCCTGAGGCCCCGGCACTGGGCTGGTCAGGGCTTTCGGAACTGGCTGTGGGCCAGCCCCTGGCCGTCTACGCCCTGGGCGGCGTTCAGCCGCAGGATCTGGATCGGGCGCGGGCAGCCGGGGCGCGTGGGATCGCCGGGATTCGGGGGTTCTGGGACGAACAGGCGCAAGGCGCAAGGGGCAAGGCGCAAGAAAAACCAGAAGACGGTGGTGCCGAATAACGGTTCAATACCGAGGTTCGCGCCTTCGTCAATAACCGCGTTTCATATTCGCGTGTACATTCTTTCTTGCTCCTTGCCGCTTGCGCCTTGCCTCTATTCTTCGAAATCCGGCCCCGGCACATCGGGATCGTCCGGATCGCCGGGAATATTGTGGCGCTCGTTGGCCCAGTCCCCCAGATCCAGCATTTTGCAGCGCTCGCTGCAGAAGGGACGCCAGGGATTGTCCGAATGCCACTGTACCGGTGTACGGCATTGCGGGCAGGGTACGATGCGCGCCGGGGCTTTATCCGTCATGGTCTCGGGCTAGGTCGAGATAATGCTCGTGCAAGTGATCGAGTTGTTCGTGCAGGTCCGCGAGACTGCCGTCATTCATGGCGATGTCGTCGGCTTTCCGGCGGCGCTCCTGACGGTCCATCTGGGCGGCCATGATGTGGCGGATCTGGTCGCCGGGCACTTCGTCACGGCGCGCCGTGCGCTCTACCTGAACAGACTCGGGCACATCCACCAGCAGGACCCGGTCGACCATTCGATATTGCTCGCTTTCCAGCAATAGCGGCGACACCAAAATAGTGTAGAGCGAGTCCGAAGCCTGAAGCTGACGCCGGATTTCGGCCCCGATGGCCGGGTGGGTGATGGCCTCGAGCGCCGTGCGCTCTTCCGGATCGGCAAAGACAATTTCGCGTAGCGCCGCTCGGTTGAGCCGGCCGTCGTCGCCGAGCACCTGATCCCCGAAGCGGGCTCGAATCTGCTCCAGGGCCGGTTGGCCCGGTTCCACTACCTGGCGGGATACCTGATCGGCATCGACCACCGTCATGCCTTTTGAGGCGAGATAATCAGATGCGGCCGTTTTGCCACTGCCGATGCCGCCGGTAATGCCGATAATGAACATGAGATCCTGTCCAGGGTGTCAGTAGGCGAACAGACCCAGGTAAGCGCTGACCATTTCCGGACCCCAAAGCAGCGTGAGCCAGCCGGCGATGGCCAGCCAGGGGCCAAAGGGAATGCCCTGATCCCGACGCACGGCTCCTAGATAGATCAACGCAATACCGAGAACGGAGCCGGCAACAGAAGCCAGTAACAATACCACGGGCAGATGCTGCCAGCCTACCCAGGCTCCCAGACCGGCGAGCAATTTGAAATCGCCGTAGCCCATGCCTTCCTTGCCCGTGAGGAGCTTGAAAACCCAGTACAGGCTCCATAGGATCAAATAACCTGCTATAGCGCCCGCCACGGCATCAGCCAGGGGGACGGGGCTCAGGCCCAGCAAGGCGGCCAGAATACCCGCCCAGAGGAAGGGGTAGGTGAGCTGATCCGGCAGCAGAGTGGTATCGAAGTCGATCACGGCCAGCGCCAGCAGGGACCAGGTGGCGAAGAGCACGAACACCAGATACCAGCCCGGTTCCACTGAGGCGGCGGCCAGCGCCCCGGTGACGGCGGCGGCGAGCTCGGTTAGCGGATAACGCCGTGATATGGCGGTCCTGCACTGCGAGCAGCGTCCGCCCAGGGCCAGCCAGCTCAGCACCGGAATGTTTTCATACCAGGCGATGACATGCCCGCAGGTCGGACAGCTCGAGCGCGGCACCACCAGATCGAACCGCGGCTGGTCCGTTGCAGCGGCCGGGAGGTCCAGAAAGCGGTGTGCCTCGGTTTGCCAGGCATTTTCCAGCATGGCGGGCAGCCGGAGAATAACGACATTGAGAAAACTGCCTACCAGCAGGCCCAGCAGAAAAACCAGACCCACAAGCAAAACCGCGTTCTCCTGCAAAATGTCGGCGAAGGTCACTAGACCACGGAACCCAGCTGGAAGATGGGCAGATACATAGCGATGATCAGACCCCCGACGAGTACGCCCAGAACACCCATGATAAGGGGCTCCATCATGGAAGTGAGTCCGTCCACGGCATTGTCGACTTCATCCTCATAGTATTGCGCTACCCTGGATAGCATGGAGTCGAGCGCACCGGATTCTTCACCGATGGCCGTCATCTGTAGCGCCATGTTGGGGAATACGCCGGTATTGCGCATGGCGAACTGCAGTTGCTGACCCGTGGCCACATCGTCTCGCACCTGCATGACCGCATTGCGGTAGACCACATTGCCCGTGGCCCCGGCACAGGCCTCCAGGGCGTCAATCAGCGGCACGCCCGCGGCAAAGGTCGTCGACAGGGTGCGCGCAAAGCGTGCCACCGTGGCCTTGTAGGTTAGCTCCCCGATAATAGGCAGCTTCAACAGCAGGCGGTCAACGGCGTCAGCCACGGCCTGGAAGCGCTTGTGAGCCTGCTGAAAGCCGACTATTGCCCCCGCAATGACAATCAGCCCCAAAAACCACCGCTCCTGCACAAATTCGGATATGCCGATCACGAACTGCGTGAACGCGGGCAATTCGGCGCCAAAGCCCTGGAAAAGCTCCTGAAAGGTGGGCACCACCTTCACCAGCAGAATGACGGTAACCACCACGGCCACAATGATCACTGTAATGGGGTACTTCAGCGCTTTCTTGATCTTGGCCTTGAGCGCCTCGGACTTTTCCTT
>CAYPKI010000162.1:6144-6495 GCA_964411265.1 uncultured Alcanivorax sp.
GGGCACCGGACTCCTCGCCGGACTCGATCAGGCTGCAAAAAAGATCGTCGAAGTGCTCGGGCTGCTGGCGCAGAGCGCCGCCGAAACTGCTCCCCCCTTCGATCTGGTTCTTGATGTTGATGACCACCTCGCGCATGGCCGGGTTGTCCAGCCCGTCGGCAACAATTTCGAAACCCTGAATCAGGGGTACGCCCGCTTTCATCATGGTGGCCAACTGCCGGGTAAAGATGGCGATATCGTCGGGCTTGACCTTGCCCTTGCCGCCAATATTGATCTGGCTTTTCTTGCGGACTTTCTGGATTTTGACACCCTGACGGCGCAGCTCGGTTCTCACCAACGCCGCGCTTTTGC
>CAYPKI010000163.1:0-1799 GCA_964411265.1 uncultured Alcanivorax sp.
CAGCAGCGCGTAGACCACGCTGCCGCTGGCACCGGCCGCTGCCGCCAGCTGTGTGTTGAGGTTGATCAGCCCGATGTCGGCACTGGCGATCAGGGTGGAGCCGCCGTTGAAGCCGAACCAGCCGAACCAGAGAATAAAACCGCCCAGAGCGACCAGGGAAAGATTGTGCCCTCGAATGGTTCGGGCATGGCCTTTTTGGTCGTAGCGGCCCAGGCGCGGGCCCAATATCAGCACGCCCGCCAGTGCACACCATCCGCCCACGGAATGCACCACGGTGGAGCCGGCAAAATCGACGAAACCGAGCTTGGCCAGCCAGCCGTTGTCGCTCCAGATCCAGCTGCCCGCTACCGGGTAGATAAAGCCGATAATCACCGCAGCCCCGATAAGATAGGCGTTGTAGCGTGTTCGCTCGGCCATGGCCCCGCTGGCAATGGTGGCCGCCGTGGCCGCGAACATGATCTGAAACAGCATTATGCCCCAGGTCGAAGTGTCGAAGTCCGCCGGGGCGAAACCACTGGTCCCGTAGAGGCCGCTGGGGTTATCGCCAAACATCAGACCATAGCCCAGGAACCAGAACACCAGTGTGCCCAGGCAGACATCCATGTAATTCTTCATGACGACGTTGAGCGCGTTTTTGGCCCGCGACATGCCGCTCTCGAGCAGGGCGAAGCCGGCCTGCATGAGGAAAACCAGTGCACTGGCCGTGGCCAGCCAGACCATGTTGATATCCTCGGTCTCAACAGCCCAGGCGGGCAGGGGCAGACAGACGATGGCGATCAGAAAACCTTTCATGGAACCCCTTGTAGTGGGTGTGGACTCCGGACAAGGCCCGGCGGTGTGATCACCTGCAATGCTCGTGCCAGTTCCTGGGGCATGTTTCGGTGCGGCGTGAAGTGTGGCTTTTGTGCTAAGCTTCGTGCGCTGACTGAGGACGACAAATGATTACCGAGCGTGAAGTACAGCAGGCTCGCGAAGCCCTTTGCACCGTGCGTGACTGGCTGCGCTGGACCGAATCGGTCATGCGCCGCGAAGCGGTGTTCCTGGGGCACGGTACGGACAATTACTGGGATGAGGCCCTGGCGCTGGTACTGCGGGCGCTGTCGCTGCCGTGGGATGCCGATCCGAGCGTTTTGGACGGGCGTTTGTTGGCCGACGAACACGAGCGGATCCTCTATTGGGTCCAGCGCCGCGTTAATGGACGCGTGCCCGCGCCCTATATCACTGGCACGGCCTGGTTCTGCGGCCTGCCCTTTTATGTGGACGAGCGTGTGCTGATTCCCCGCTCGCCGCTGGGCGAGGCGGTCGAGAACCGTTTTGAACCCTTTATTGCCCCGGATCAGGTTCATCGGATCCTGGATCTCTGCACCGGCTGTGGCGCCTTGGCCGTGGCCTCCGCGCTGGCGTTTCCCGAGGCGGAAGTGGATGCCACCGATGTGTCGGAGGAGGTGCTGACCGTTTGCCGTTGGAATCTGGCCGAACATGGGGTGGACCGGCAGGTGGCGCTACACCAGCTGAATGGGCTGCACGGGCTGGAGGGTGGTTATGATCTGATCGTGTGCAACCCGCCCTATGTGGATGCCGAAGACATGGCCACGCTGCCGCCGGAATACCGGCACGAGCCCGAACTGGCGCTGGCCTCGGGTGAAGACGGGCTGGATTTCACGCGCATGTTGCTGCACGAGGCGCCTGATTATCTGACGGAAGACGGTATACTGGTAGTGGAGGTGGGCAATAGCGCGGCGGCGCTGGAACAACGCTGGCCCGACGTGCCGTTCAGTTGGCTGGCGTTTGAGCGCGGC
>CAYPKI010000163.1:1809-2892 GCA_964411265.1 uncultured Alcanivorax sp.
CTTTCGACCGGCGAGCGAGACGTCCGGCCAATGGCGGGACGATGTCGCCGCCTGGAGGTTGTGTCGGATCCTCGACTGCCCGTTCCGCATGCCGCGGACGCGGGCGGCGACCGCCTCCGGAGAGAACGTACGACGCCTCGAGGGTGCCGCCGGTGTGAGCGCGGCGGTGAAGGCGCCTTTTTTCTGTCGCGCGAAGACCTGCTGAAGCACCGTCAGCGTTTCGTACAAGCGGCCTGACGACTCGGATCACGGGAGGGGCGGTCCCTTCCCCGGCAGAGGAAGATCATGTCCGGAAACACCTTTGGCCATCTGTTCCAATTGACAACCTTCGGCGAGAGCCATGGTCCTGCCCTGGGGGCTGTCGTGGACGGGTGTCCACCGGGTCTGCCGTTGAGCGAGGCGGACATCCAGGCGGTGCTGGATCGGCGCAAGCCCGGTCCCAGTCGCTACACGACTCAGCGTCGCGAAGACGACACCGTGCGCATTCTCTCGGGCGTCTTTGAGGGCTACACCACGGGTGCGCCCATCGGCCTGTTGATCGAGAATACCGATCAACGCTCGCGGGACTACTCCGAGATTGCGCGCACCTTTCGCCCCGGTCATGCCGACTACAGCTATACCCAGAAATACGGCTTTCGCGATTATCGCGGCGGCGGCCGGTCCTCGGCCCGGGAGACGGCCATGCGCGTGGCTGCCGGGGCTATTGCGCGCAAATTCCTGCGCGAGCATCTGGGGGTCCGAATCTTTGGCGGCTGTGTGCAAATCGGCGACATCCGGGCACAACGCTTCGACTGGGCGGTGACCGACGACAATCCCTTTTTCTTTCCCGACGAGAGTCGCGTCCCGGAGCTGGAAACACTGATCGAGCGACTGCGCCGGAATGGTTCGTCTACCGGCGCACGCATCAATGTTTTCGCCGAAGGCGTGCCACCGGGCTGGGGCGAGCCGGTGTTTGACCGGCTGGACGCGGACCTGGCCCGTGCGCTCATGTCCATTAACGCGGTCAAGGGCGTGGAAGTCGGCGACGGTTTTGACGCCGTGGCTCAGGGCGGCGAACAGCACCGTGACGAAATGACGCCCCAG
>CAYPKI010000163.1:2902-6436 GCA_964411265.1 uncultured Alcanivorax sp.
GTTTCTGAGCAACCATTCCGGGGGCGTGCAGGGCGGGATTACCACCGGACAGGCTGTGCGTGCGTCCATGGCGCTCAAACCCACCTCCAGCATCACCATACCCGGCCAGGGGGTGGATGTAGACGGGGCCGCGACCGAAGTGGTGACCAAGGGTCGTCACGATCCCTGTGTGGGCGTGCGCGCCACGCCCATTGCCGAGGCCATGCTGGCGCTGGTACTTATGGATCACTATCTGCGGCACCGGGCCCAGTGCGCGGATGTGCAGCCCCCGTTAGCGCCCCTGCCCGGCGAGGTGGCCGACGACCCCGACGGCTGACATGACGTCGGCCGGCATTCCCTTTTACGGGCGCCTGTCCGCGTTTTATCTCCTCTACTTTGCCCTGTTAGGGACACTGACACCCTACTGGGCCCTGTATCTGCGCGATCTGGGATTCGCCGCGGCCCAGATCGGCACGCTCATGGCACTACCGCAGCTGACCAAGCTGGTCGCGCCCAACCTCTGGGGCTGGCTGGCGGATCGTACCGGTCGGCGCCTGGCCGTGATTCGGCTGGGGAACTTCCTGGCCGCGCTGATTTTCTGCACCGTTTTCCTGGCGCATGATTTCGTCTCCATGGCCTTGTTGCTCATAGGCTTCAGTTTTTTCTGGAATGCGGTGCTGGCGCAGTTCGAAGTGGTCACCCTCCACACCCTGAGTCCCCATACCGATCGTTACAGCCAGGTGCGGCTCTGGGGATCGGTAGGCTTTATCCTGTCCGTGACCGGCGTGGGGCAGGCGCTCGACTACGGACCCGTGACCCTGGTCCCTTGGGTAATGCTGGCGTTGCTGTGGTTGTTGTGTCTGTGCACTCTGATGCTCCCGCGGGAGGTGCCTGGTCCGGCAGCCCATGAATCGGGTGCCGGTCTTCTGGAGATTCTGCGCCGGCCCACCGTGATTGTGTTCTTCCTGTGCTGCTTTTTGATGCAGCTCTCGCACGGGCCCTATTACACCTTCTACACCATCTATCTGGATGAGCTGGGCATACCTGGTGGCTGGACGGGAGCGCTCTGGGCCCTGGGCGTGGCGAGCGAAGTGGGGGCGTTTCTGCTCATGCACCGCCTGATCCGGCGCTTTCAGCTCGAATGGATCCTTCTGGCGAGCCTCGCGCTGACGGCTGTGCGGTGGTGGATGATCGGGACCATGGCGGATTCCGTCGCCATGCTCGTGCTGGCGCAAACGCTGCACGCCGCCAGCTTCGGCAGTTTCCATGCCGCCGCCATCAGCTGGGTCCATCAGTGCTTTGGCCGACGGCACGCGGGGCAGGGCCAGGCCTTGTACGCCAGTGTCGGTTTCGGGGCCGGCTGGGCCGCTGGTGCCTGGCTCGCCGGCCGGCTCTGGGAAACCTGGCAGGGCGATACCTTTTTGCTCGCTGCCGGCGCTGCACTCCTGGCGGTTCTGCTCGGTGGGTTGGCCTGGCGGACTCGGTTGATGGGCCGGACTTAGGCCTCTTGGTCCAGTATGTCCAGAAACCGTTGTGCGGCATTGGACAGACTGCGCGCCGGATGGCGGACTACGCCCAGGTTCCGGGTCAGGCTCACGCCCGGGATGGAAATAGCGCGGACGCGGTTATCCAGCATGGAGGCCGGCAAAACACTCCAGCCCAGCCCCACCGATACCATCATATGAAGCGTTTCGAGGTAATTCGTTGACTGCGCCACGTTCAGGCTGAGCCCGTTTTCCCGGAACAGGCCCTCGACTATGCGTCGGGTAAAAGTGCTGGGCGCGGGTAACAGCGCCGGGTGCCGCGTCAGATCCGCCAGCCCAGGGACACCCTGCGCCAGCGCATGATCCGGCCCGACCATGAATACCAGCGGATCGTGCCAGATGACCCGGGTGTCGGTACCCGGGTCGGCGCGTGGTGGCAGCGTAACCAGGCCCAGTTCCAGATCCCCTTGCATGACGGCGTCATAGGCCTCCTCGGAATCGATGAAGCGGATATCCAGCTCTACCTCCGGCCAGGCGCGGGCAAAATGACGAAGCACGGGGGGCAGCCGGTGCAGACCGATATGGTGACTGGTGCCGATGCGCAGCCGTCCCGCCACCTCGCCGGAGAGGTTGTCGATAGCCCGGGCGCTATCTTCCAGCTCCAGCAGGATGCGCCGAGCGCGTGCCAACAGAGCCTCGCCCGCTTCGGTCAGGGCCACATGTCGGCCCACGCGGTCAAAGAGCCGGGCATGAAGTTGTTCTTCCAGCAGGGCAATACGCTTGCTTACCGCGGGCTGGGTCAGGAATAGCGTGTCGGCTGCGGCCGTAAAGCTCCCCTCATCGGCCACGGTTACAAATGCGCGCAGTGCGTGGGTATCCATGAGGGGATGATATCTCATCAGATTCTCTTCGAGAATGTTTCAAATAAAAAATATGAATTTGATTTATGGGTTA
This sequence comes from uncultured Alcanivorax sp., assembly GCA_964411265.1. Classification (GTDB taxonomy): domain Bacteria; phylum Pseudomonadota; class Gammaproteobacteria; order Pseudomonadales; family Alcanivoracaceae; genus SLJS01. The sequence continues at coordinate 5,320 of CAYPKI010000163.1, forward strand.
TCAGGGCCTAGATTGGCTCAATAAACAAGGGTGCGTAGCCCGGAGGCACGCAATGGCAGGCAAGACACTCTACGACAAATTGTGGGATTCTCATCTGGTGACGCAGCGCGACGATGGCTCGGCGCTGTTATATATCGATCGCCAGATCATTCATGAAGTCACGTCGCCGCAGGCGTTCGAGGGACTGCGCTTGGCGGGGCGCAAGCCCTGGCGTTCGGGCGCCAATGTCGCCACGCTGGATCACAATGTGCCCACCACGCCCTATTACAGTGCCGACGACATCGCGGACGATACCTCGCGTATCCAGGTGCAGACGCTGCAGGACAACACCCGCGAATTCGACATCCTCGAGTTCGGCATCGGCGACGCGCGCCAGGGTATCGTCCATGTCATGGCGCCGGAGCAGGGCGCGGTTTTGCCCGGCATGACCGTGGTCTGCGGCGATTCCCACACCTCCACGAATGGTGCCCTGGCCTGTCTCGCGCACGGGATTGGCACCAGCGAGGTCGAGCATGCGCTGGCCACCCAGTGCCTGATCACCTCGAAGATGCAAAACATGCTCGTTCAAGTGGACGGCAAGCTGGGCCCGGGAGTAACAGCGAAGGATATCGTCCTTCATGTCATCGGTTGTATCGGCACCGCTGGGGGCACGGGCTATGCCATTGAATTCGGTGGCAGTGCCATTCGTGGCCTGTCCATGGAAGGGCGCATGACCATCTGCAACATGTCCATCGAGGCGGGCGCGCGCGCCGGTATGGTGGCCGTGGATGACACCACCATCGAGTATGTGCGCGGCCGGCCCTTCGCGCCACAGGGCGCCATGTGGGATCGGGCGGAAGAATACTGGCGCACCTTGCATTCCGATGCCGACGCCGAGTTTGACCATGTTGTGGCCATCCGCGCCGAAGACATACGCCCCCAGGTATCCTGGGGCACATCGCCGGAGATGGTGGTGCCTGTAGACGGCACCTTGCCGGACCCCGCGGGCGAGCCGGACGAGGTGAGACGCTCGGGCATGGAACGGGCCTATGAGTACATGGATCTTCAGCCGGGCATGAGGGTGGCGGAGATTCCGCTGGACCGGGTCTTTATCGGCTCCTGTACCAATGCCCGGATT
>CAYPKI010000164.1:0-226 GCA_964411265.1 uncultured Alcanivorax sp.
CGAACGATTTCCAGCAGCTGAAAACGCTGACGCGAATCCAGCTCCAGCCGGTTGAGCTCCTGGATGAACTGATACAATTGCCGGGAGGTCTCGCCCATGTTCATCAGAGGCAGATCATCCACCCAGGCCTTCAGTTTCTTGGGTTGGTCACTGCCCGTGGTAAGAGACTGAAGATCCTGCTCCGGCAATTTGAGGCGTATGCGCTGAGCTTGCTGCTCCATGACAT
>CAYPKI010000164.1:248-1200 GCA_964411265.1 uncultured Alcanivorax sp.
GTCCCTCGCTAGAACCCGGTTTATCGACAACACACTGTCGCTATCGGTTCAGGTTTTTTCTGAATTACCCCGGGTAACTATCTGTTTTGAATCTGTGTGATCTTTCTCACACCATAGAGCAGCTTGCAGCTCTTGTAAATCCAGCATGGTCGCGTTCAAGCGAGCAAGGTCTTGGCCGTTTCGCCCGGGTCCTCGCGCACCAGTCGGGGCACCAGGTAGCCGGGCATCCGTGCTCGTAATTGCTCGTGCAAAGCTCGTGCCTGATCCTCGGGCACCTCGAAATGTGCGGCCCCGGCGACGGGATCCAGCATATGCAGGTAATAGGGCAGAATCCCGGCCCCGAAAAGCGCTTCACTCAAATCCGCCATTGCATTCGTACTGTCATTGACACCACGCAACAGCACCGCCTTATTCAGCAGGGTCAGGCGGGCCCGCCGCAGCGGGTCCAGCCTGTCACGCAGCGCCGGCGCGATTTCACGACCATGATTGGCATGCAACACCAGCAGCGTTTGCCAGGGATTGTCGGTCAGCCAATCCTGAAGGCGGGATGTCAGCCGCGCCGGCTCGACCACCGGCAAGCGGGTGTGAATACGCAAGCGCCGCACATGCGGGATCGTGCCCAGCCGGGTGAGCAGCTCGCCCAGCCGACGGTCCGACAAGCTGAGCGGGTCACCGCCACTGAGAATAACTTCCTCCACATCCGGGCGCTCGGCCAGCCAGAGCAGCGCCTCATCCAGCCGTGTTCCAGTAGCCTGGTGTTCGTTGTAGGGGAAATGGCGCCGGAAGCAGTAGCGGCAATGTACTGCACAGGCCCCCGTCACCACCAGCAGCACACGCCCGTGGTATTTGTGCAGGATCCCCGGCACGGGCGAAAACTCGCTTTCCGCGACCGGGTCGTCGCTATAGCCACGCACCTCCGCGGTTTCTTCACCCGTCGACAGCACCTGAAGCA
>CAYPKI010000164.1:1210-2380 GCA_964411265.1 uncultured Alcanivorax sp.
CCGGATCACCCCGCGTCATGCGATCCGCATAGGCCCGCGGTACACGCAGCGGAAAATCCCGCGCTGCCTCCGAGCTGAGACCTGCATGCTCCGGCGCGAGATCAAGGCACTGAAGCAACTGAGCCGCGTCCCGGATGAGCTCCGGCGCCCCTGTCCACTCCGACGGCTGCCCAGTCGGGCGCTGCTGCGTTATCATTGCCGATCTTTCATCAGGCACCATTGCGGCTCTCGGGCAGAAGGTGATTCATGGCCACGTATTCTACCAACGACTTCAAGGGCGGGTTGAAAATCATGCTCGACGGCGACCCTTGTTCCATTATCGAGAATGAATTTGTTAAGCCGGGCAAGGGCCAGGCGTTTAACCGCGTCAAACTGCGCAACCTCAAGACGGGCAAAACCCTGGAGAAGACCTTCAAGTCAGGCGAAACGGTGGACGCTGCCGACGTGCTCGAAATCGAGATGCAATATCTCTACAACGACGGTGAGTTCTGGTACTTCATGGATCTCGAGACCTTCGATCAGAAGCCCGCCGACGACAAAGCGCTGGGCGAGGCCAAACAATGGCTCAAGGAAGAAGATATCTGCGAGGTCACGCTTTACAATGGCGATCCCCTAACCGTGGTGCCACCGAAATTCGTGGAACTGGCAGTGGTCGAAACGGACCCGGGCCTCAAGGGGGACACCGCCGGCAGCGGGGGCAAGCCCGCCACCCTGGAAACCGGAGCCGTGGTCCAGGTGCCGCTCTTCATTCAGGAAGGGGAAGTCATCAAGGCGGATACGCGCGCGCACAAGTATGTCGGCCGCGTCCAGAACTGAAGGCTTGCGTAAGCGGCCCGGGTTCCAGCCGTGACGGATTGGGCGCCCACGGCCGGCGACCGGGCCCGCCGAGCCCGCGCCCGTCTGTATCGCGACATCCGGCGTTTTTTCGACGAACGTGACATTTTGGAAGTGGACACCCCGGTGCTGGCCGGGCACGGCGTCACTGATCCCCAGATTGAGTGCATCCCGGTTGCTGATTGCGGCTTCCTGCAACCCTCCCCGGAATACCACATGAAACGCATGCTTGCGGCCCAGTCCGGACCCATTTACCAGATGGCTCGGGCGTTCCGTGCGGGCGAACAGGGACAACGGCATAATCCGGAATTCACGCTTCTGGAATGGTATCGGCCG
>CAYPKI010000164.1:2390-6356 GCA_964411265.1 uncultured Alcanivorax sp.
CCGGGCTTTGTCCTGACCGAACTGGTGGACGAATGCCTGGCCCTGCTGGCGCGATTGCTGAACACGGACCAGTGTGAGCACTGGCGCTACCGGCAGCTGTTTCAACAGCATCTGGATCTGGATCCGCTGACCGCCGACACCGCGGAGCTGTTCGCGGGCGCCCGGCAACAGGGCTCGAGCCCGGCCGTAACCGAACGCCAGCCGCTGCTGGATTGGCTGCTGGCCAGCCACATTGAACCCGCCCTGCCGAAAGATCGCCTCGTTGTGGTCCGGGATTTCCCCCCGGAAGCGGCTGCGCTGGCGCGCATCGAACCGGACGCGCAAGACGGCATGCCCGTAGCGCGGCGTTTCGAAATCTTTTTCGGCGGGTTTGAGCTGGCGAATGGTTATGACGAACTCATCGATTCGGGCGAACAGGCACAGCGCTTTGAACAAGACCGACACATCCGTGCCCAACGCCTCCAACCGGATCGGCATGCGGACCCGTATTTGCTGGCCGCCTTGACCGCGGGTCTGCCCGCCTGCTCGGGGGTTGCCCTGGGCGTCGACCGAGTGCTGATGAGCCAGTTGGGCGTCAGTGATATCAGCGAGGTATTGAGCTTCCCGCTCGAACGGGCCTGACGAATCAGGCTGTTGGCTGTGGGCCGCCGCGTTTCATGGTTTCCTGAATGAGCTCGCCCATTCGGGGCAGCAGGGGGCGGGGAAAGTCATGGCCCATGCCCTCCAGAATTTCCAGCTGCGCCCCCGGAATATGACGCGCGCTGGCCCGCCCGCCAGCAGGACGAATCAGGGGATCGGCGCCGCCATGGATGACGGTGGTCGGACTTCGCGCCTGCTTGAGCCAGGGCGTAAGCGGTCCCGTGGCCATAATGGCGAGGAACTGCTGCAAAACGCCGCGCGGGTGCATACCGCGCTCCCAGCTCTGGCGGAACTGTTCACGCAGCAATTCTTCGCCCTGCTCCAGCGAGCCGCCAATACGCGCCATCATGTCAAAGCCGAAGGCGATATACTCATCCACCGTACGGATCTGCTCGCGCGGCCCCACCAGGGTCTTCAGCGCCGACAATTTCGGCGGCGGTAGCAGGCGAGCGTTATTGCTGGACATGATGGAGGTCAGTGAGCGCACCCGCTCGGGGCGCGTGCCCGCCATGAGCTGACCGATCATGCCGCCCATGGAAGCGCCCACGACATGGACATCGTCGTAATTCAGCGCGTCCAGCAAACCCTCGGTGTCCGTGACCATGTCGTGCAGCGTATAGGGTGCGCGCACGGGCAAGCCGAACAGGAAACGCGCGATGGCCGACCAGGGCGTGTGAGGGATGTCCGCGCGCAAAAGCGTGGACCGGCCGATATCGCGATTATCGAAACGGATGACACGATGGCCGCGCTCAGCGAGATCATTCAGCAAGGGCTCAGGCCAGAACACCATCTGCGCAGCCAGCCCCATGATGAAGAGCACGGGCTCACCGTCGGTGGGTCCGCGAACGTCGTAGCACAACTCCACCCCATTGGTGGTGATCTTGCCGGATTCCATTGCAGCTCCCGGTTTGTTCGGATGCGCTGACGGTAGGCAAGACGCGCGCACGGGGCAAGGCGAATCCGGGCGATTGGCCCGAATGGAGAGCGCGGGACCCGGATGATCCCGCGCATTCGTGAGAGGCTATGTCACGCGTTCGAGAATGGTGGCGTTGGCGGTACCCAGACCCTCGCAGATGGCGAGCAAGCCATAGCGCTCGCCGCGACGGTGCATTTCATTGACCAGCGACCCCACCAGCTTGGCGCCGGTGGCGCCCAGCGGATGCCCCAGGGCCTGGGCGCCGCCATTGACGTTGAGCTTGTCGTAGTCCGCACCCAGTGCCTTGCGCCAGGCCAGGGGTACCGAACCAAAAGCCTCGTTCACTTCGTATACGCCCATGTCGTCAATGCTGAGGCCGGCCTTGCCCAGAACTTGCTCGGTACCCGGAATCGGACCTTCCAGCACCATGGTGGGGTCGGAACCCACAACCGCCATGGTGTGGATGCGGGCCAGGGGCTTAAGGCCATACTTGTTGACGGCGGCTTCGCTGGCCACCAGCACCGCCGAGGCGCCGTCCGTAATCTGGCTGGCGTTGGCCGCGCTGATCAGCCCGTTTTCGGCCAGGGGTTCCAAACCGCGAATGGCCTCGAGGTCAGGTTCCCAGCGAATACCCTCATCCACGTCATGCGTGGTCTGGGTGCCGTCCTCCAGCTCCACTTCTACTGGCACGATTTCTTCACTGAACCGCCCCGCCTCAGTGGCCTGGCGCGCGCGCACATGCGAATCATAGGCGAACTGGTCCAGGTCGTCCTTGGTGACGCCATATTTTTTCGCCACCTTCTCGGCGCCTTCGAACTGGCTGAATTCGTGGCCCGGATAGCGTTCCCGCATCTTGCGACCGGCGAAGGGACTGAGCATGCCCGCTTCGGTGGCCGTCGTCATGGCCGACAGGATCGGCACTTGGGACATGGACTCCACACCGCCGGCAATCACCAGATCCTGGCTGCCCGCCAGGACCGCCTGGGCGGCAAAATGTACGGACTGCTGGGAGGAACCACACTGACGGTCCACGGCCACGCCCGGCACGGATACGGGCAGATTGGAGCTGAGCACGGCGGTGCGGCCGATATTGAAAGTCTGGGGACCGATCTGGCTAACACAGCCCATGACCACATCTTCAACGGCGCTCGGGTCCACGCCCGTGCGATCGAGCACGGCGTCGATCACCAGACCGCCCAGATCGGCGGGATGTTCCCGGCTAAGCCGGCCCTTGCGGCGGCCGCCGGCGGTACGCACAACTTCACAGATATAGGCTTCAGCCACTTTTGAATCTCCCCTGTATGCAAAGTGAGCGTTAGAGTAACGTCGGTCCGCGCGCGGCCACAATGACACAAGGCAACAGCGCCGCGGCGGTTTCCGTCATCCAGGGGCGATGCGCCCGGGCGTAACCAGGCTTGTCCGCCGTTGGCACCGATCACCGATCCGATAATCGCGCTGGCACAGTCGGTACAACCGGTTTTACTGCCATCCAATAACCCGGACCGGCTTTTACGGCTCCCGGGTCAAAGGGGGGGGACTGGGGTGCCGTCTCCGGCGCACCGGTCGGCACCCCCGCGTGTTAGACGCGCCAGCCATTCGTTTACGGTATCCCTGTAACCGAAGTAGTCGATATCCTGCTGATAACGTTCGGCAAGCAATTCCGCGGTTGCGCGACTCAGCGGCAACGCATCCAGGGTTGTGCCCGCGCCGGAACCCCGCACGGCAGAGGGCGTGTCGGTAATCCCTGTCCTGAGGGCTATCGTTTCCCAGTCTTGCGCAAAGGTTTCCACGTGCCCGACAAAATGCACCGGAAATGCTGTTCCGACTGGTTATCCGGAAAGGAAATGACCCGGCGCGCAAAGGCCTCGAAATCCATGTCGAAGGCAATACCCCAGGGCCGCAGGGGGTTCCGCCGCCCCTGCCGTTGCGCCTTGACCACCTTGTCCAGATAGCACGAATACACCCGGGTAAGCGGATTGCGCACATAGGCAAAAAGGAAATGGGATCGGGCGAGCTGGAATAACTGTCCGGAGTTCATCGAACGGCCTATATACTTTTCCACTGCCTTCTGCATGGTACGGGTGTCTTGCTCCAGCAGTTGCGGATTCACGAGATGGGCTTGCTGCCCGCATACAAGACGCCGTAACGAGCTGGATGCCGCTTTGGGGATGGGTATATAACCGGCGGTGACGTCCTTCATGACCAGTACGCGCCTTCTATCAAGCCCGGCTTTCCAGTCATGGTTAATTTTTCTGATCTTGTCCGTAATCATAATTCATTAACTTTCGTGCTTATATCGGCGCACCATCTCAAAAAATCAGATGGAATTCCAGCAACACGCTGACCACGAGGCCCAACGAAAACGATAGCGCATAGGTCTGTCCGGGCAGCGGCCGAAAAGTCACGCGCCG
>CAYPKI010000165.1:0-6315 GCA_964411265.1 uncultured Alcanivorax sp.
ATTACTATTTCGCTTTATTTCGTGATCTTCGGCAACATGATCGGCTCGCGCGTGGGTGAGATGGGCGGTTTCGATTACATGGCCTACATTGTGCCCGGACTGATCATGATGAGCGTGATCCAGAACAGTTATGGCAATGTGGTCAGTTCGTTCTTTTCCACCAAGTGGCAGCATTCTGTTGAAGAAATGCTGGTCTCGCCCATGCCCAGCTGGGTCATTCTGCTCGGTTTCGTCTGCGGCGGTATGGTCCGCGGTATTCTCACCGGGCTGATTGTGACCCTGTTAAGCCTGTTTTTTACGGAGCTGCGTATGGAGCACGCCTGGATCACGGTGCTGGTGGTGGTGCTGACCGCAGTGCTGTTCTCGCTGGGCGGTTTTCTCAATGCTCTGTTCGCGCGCAAATTCGACGACATTGCCATTGTACCGACCTTTATCCTGACCCCCCTTACCTATCTGGGCGGTGTCTTCTACTCGATTGATCTCTTGCCGGATTTCTGGCGTGCGCTGTCCATGGTTAATCCCATTCTCTATATGGTGAATAGCTTCCGCTTCGGCGTGCTGGGGGTCAGTGATGTCAATGTCACGGTGTCGCTGCTCGCCATTGGCGGATTTGTAGTGGGCTTTTTTTTCCTTGCGCTTTGGTTGCTGCATCGCGGCACCGGCATTCGTGGCTGAGGACGATCAGGATGACGCAAAACTACGGCGACAATCCGCTGGGCCGCGCCAGCCATTATGGTCACGGCTATGACCCCGGACTTTTGTATCGCGTGGCGCGGGCTGATACACGGGCGGAGCTGGGCATCGACGAATCGGCCCTGCCGTTTTGTGGCAGGGATGACTGGAATGCCTATGAGCTGTCCTGGCTCAACGGCCGGGGCAAGCCGGAAGTAGCCCTGGCCGAATGGTCCCTTCCCTGTGATAGCCCGTTCTTGATTGAATCGAAGTCCTTGAAGCTTTATCTCAATGGCCTTGCCGATACCGTCTTTAGCGGTGGTGCTGACGAGCTTTCACGGGTACTGGAGCGCGATCTGTCCACCTGTGCCGGCGGCCCGGTACAGGTTCGTTTGTCGACCCTGGCGGAGGCGGCGCAACGACCCGGTTATGCCTTCGAGGGCGTTTGCCTCGATGATCTGGATCTAGGCATTGGCGAGTTGGAGTTGAATCCGGCCCTGCTCGAAAAGGCCCGCGGCGAGGATTCGAAAGTGCTTTATACGCATTTGTTGCGCAGCCTCTGTCCCGTCACCGGGCAACCGGACTGGGCCAGTGTCGTCATCGACTACCAGGGGGCGGGCATTCCCCGCGAGGGCCTCTTGCGGTATCTCGTTTCCTTCCGCAACCACAGCGGCTTTCACGAACAGGTGGTGGAGCGAATCTTTACGGATCTTCAGAGTCGCTATGATCTGCGCCGCCTTACCGTGCAGGCCCGTTTCACCCGGCGCGGTGGACTGGATATCAATCCTGTACGCTCCACCAGTGCTGTTTTGCCGGAAAACCACCGCACCGTCCGCCAGTAATATTACGCCTCGCCGCTTGGTCCTCGCGCCTCGGTTAGGGGCCGAATGGCCACCCAAGCCCGAGCCAGATGCCTATCAATAGGCACCAGGCCACTAACAGGGATAACGAGAACGGCAGCATTAACGCGATCAGTGTGCCCACACCGGCGTCGGGTTGATAACGGCGGGCGAAGCCCAGCACCAGCGCGAAATAGGGCATGAGTGGCGTAATAATGTTGGTGCTGGAATCGCCCACCCGGTAGGCCGCCTGAGTAGCGGCTGGTTCAATGCCCATTAGCATGAACATGGGAATGAAAACCGGGGCCAGTACGGACCATTTGGCCGAGGCACTGCCGATCAGCAGATTGATGCCGGCGCCCAGCAAGACGAATACCAGCAACAACAGCGGCGAGGGTAGTTCAAGTGTCCTCAGCCCTTCGGCGCCGTGCACGGCCAGTACCAGCCCCATGCCGGACCAGTCGAACCAGGCCACGAACTGGGCCGCAAAGAACATGAGCACCAGATAGCCGGCCATGGCGGCCATGGTGGTCTCCATGGCCTCGATCACATCGCCGCTGTTGCGAAAGTGACCACTCACCTTGCCGTAGGCGATGCCCGCCAGGCCCGCGCCCAGAGCCACCAATACGACGATACCGTCCATGAAGGGCGAGCGCAGCAGCCCGCCGGTTTCCGGATGGCGCAGCAGCGCGTCTTCGGGCAGGGTGGCCCAAAGCAAGAGGGCGGCATAGATCAGCAGCACCAGCCCCGCCGCGCGTAGCGCCGGGCGGCTGGCGGATTGCTGTGACGCCTCCGCTCCGGTGGTGTCCAGCGGCAAGCGATGCTGCAAGCGGCGGGCAACCAGGGTAACCACCAGCACGACCATCAGAGTCGACACAATAATGAACCAGTAGTTGGCGGCCGCGGTGATGCGGCTGTCCGGTTCCATCAGCCGGGCAGCCTCTGTGGTGATGCCGGCCAGCAGCGCGTCTACGGGTCCCAGCACCAGATTGGCGCTGAAGCCGCCCGATACCGAGGCGAAGGCCACGGCGATGCCCAGTAGCGGAGGCCGGCCGCTCAGCTGAAAAAGTAGACCCGCCAGGGGCACCAGCACGACATAGCCCGCGTCCAGTGTCAGGCTGGACAGCACCCCGGCCAGCGCCACCACGGCCAGCAGCAGCGTATCGGGCGCGGCGCGCACCAGTCCGGTCAGAGCCGCGGCAATCAAGCCGCTGCGCTCGGCAATACCGATGCCGAGCATGGCTACCAGCACCACGCCGAGTGGGGCAAAACCGGTGAAATTGTCCACCAGCTCGGTGAGCATGTGCCGGAGCCCCGCGGCGGAAAGCAGGCTGCGCACGGCCACGGTTTCATCCCGGCCCGGGTGCACCGCGCTCGCGTCCAGCCACGCCAGCAGGGCCGAGAGCAGAGGTAACAACACGCACAGCCACACGAACAGCATGGTGGGATGCGGCAGGCGATTACCCAGCCGCTCTATTGCTTCGAGCCAGCCCCGATTCGAGTGCTGCACCATAAGTGTCTCAATCTATAGCGCTACCGACAGGCTGCCGGGACCTGAAAGCTGTTCTTTCTTCTTTCGTCTTTGAGCTTGCAACTCTTTTCGTTCCTTGCCCCTTGTCTGTTGCAAACTTTCTATATAACCAGTCGGTCCTGCACCTTGCGCGCGGCGCTGCCCAGCGCATTCACGATGCGAGTCCGATCCATTTTCTTGATTTGGTTGCTGTCCAGATGCAGGGTAAAACCTTCCGCCTCGAAGTCGGTCTGCACGGTTTCCTCTTCCTTGAGGCTTTTGGCGGAACGCGCCAGGGACTGCAGGATTTTCTTCTTGTCGAAATTACGCAGCCGAGCCAGGTCCATGTGCAGGGAAAAACCGCTGGTCTCCATGGAAATGAAACGCTTGCCCTCGCCGGCGTTGCCCTTGATATCCACTACCTCGAACGCCGGGAATGGATGCTCGAAGCCTTTCACTTCGATCTCGCCGAAATCCCGACAGCGGATGCGGTCCTGGACCAGCTCATGCGTGCTTTCCGAAACCAGGATATGCCCGGGGCGCGCCTTGCCCTCCAGACGGCTGGCCAGATTGACGTCTGTACCCAGGATTGTATAGTCCATGCGGCTTTCCGCGCCAAAGTTGCCTACCGTGACATAGCCGGTGTTGATGCCCACCCGGATCTCGAGTTTCTGGTTAATGCCCTGTTGGTGCCATTTCTGGCGCAACATTTTCATTTGCTGCTGCATTTCGATGGCCATGGCTACACAGTTATAGGCGTCATTGCGCGCTCCCTCGCTTTTGGGGTCGCCGAAGAAGACCATGACGGCGTCGCCGATGAACTTGTCCACGGTGCCGCCATGACGCATTGCTATTCGGGTCATCTCGTTCAGGTAGGTGTTGAGCATGTCCGTTAGCGTGGCCAGTGGCAAGTCCTCGGAGATATTGCTGAAGCCCTTGATATCGGAGAAAAAGACGGTGAGTTTCTTGCGCCGGGTACCGATGGTGGCATCACGCTTGCCGGAAAACAGCTGCCCCCAGATCTGCGGCGGCAAATACTTGGCGAGCTTGCGCGACAGCTCTACCGCCTCCTTTTGCTGGTGGGCCACCCGCTGCTGCGCCTGTTGAATCAACTGGGTCTGCTGGCGGCTGGTGAAAGAGGACGCGCCCACATACACGCCCAGGCCCACCAGCGCCAGCAGCGACAGCTGCGGCGGTGTGTCCGCCGGTGGGAGCCACTGCAGCCCGAGCATCAACGAGGCCAGGGCGGCGCCCAGCACCGTCAGGCAAATGTTCAGGATCCAGGGTTTGATACCGCCGCTGGTAACGGCGTTGGCGTGGACAATAATAAGCAGTGCCAGTGACGGCACCATGGCGAAATGGAGTGCCGCAATGGCGAAGCCGCTGAAGAGCGCGTCTAGCTGAACCAACACCCGCGCGGCCTCCTGCTGGCGCTGGCCCTTGACTTCCAGATACCATGCCAGCGCTTGCGCTGCCAGGGGATAGGCCAGCAGTACTGCCACCACCAGCAGATACAGTCGGGGAAAAAGGGCCATGTAGATGCCTGCAGCCAGCGTCACCACGGCCACCATGAATTCCAGAATCCGGATGAAGTTGGCTTGCTGGCGCACTCGAGCGTGCGGATCCTGGTAACGGCGTTTTTTCTGGGATTTTGTACGCGCCACGGGCTAACCTGGACTCCGAGGGTAAATTTACGGGTTACAACCTTACTCAGTTGCGGGCTCGGAAAAAAGCGTTAAACACCACACAGTTTTCCGGAATTCGGAGAAATCCCCATGGATGCACTGACCGCATTGCAAAGCCGCGTCTCCGTGCCCCGGCTGGACGCGCCCGGACCGGACACGGAGCAGCTTCAGACCCTGCTGCGCGCGGGCATGCGCGCCCCCGACCATGGTGTTCTGCGCCCCTGGCGTTTTGTGGTCCTCGACGGTGAGCATCGCGAGCGCTTTGGCCAGCGTCTGGAGACGATCCTGCTGGAAGATCAGCCCGACGCCGATGAGACCGCCCGGGAGAAAGCGCGCAATCATGCCCTGCGCGCGCCCATGGTGATCGTGGCCGTGGCCGAAATCGAGCCGGATCATGCCAAGGCACCACCGGTGGAACAGATCATCGCTACCGCTTGTGCCGTGGAAAACATGATGGTCGCCGCCCATGCTCTGGGCCTGGGTGCCATGTGGCGCACCGGTGGCTGGGCCCGGGACAATCGGGTCAAGCATGCGCTGGGTTTTGCCGATAAGGATGAAATCGTGTCCTTCCTGTACCTTGGCCAGCCCGCGGGCTCGGTCAAGCCCTTGCCCGAGCTGGTGGTCAGGGACTATCTGCGCGAGTTGCCCTGATGGAGCTACTCAAGGCGCTGGAACAACGGGTCCGCCATCAGATTCCGGTGACCCATCATCTGGGCTTTACTCTGGATGGCCATGCCCGCGGGGAGCTGGTCATGCGCGCGCCCCTGGCCCTCAACAGCAACGACAAGGGCACCTTCTTCGCGGGCAGCCAGGCGGCCCTGCTGGCCCTGGCGGGCTGGGCCCTGACGACGCTGGAAGCGGAGGCCGTGACTTCTGCCGTGGATGTGCTGGCCGCCGAATCCAGCCTCAAGCATCGCGAGCCGGCCGCCTTCGATGTGCGGCTTACCGCCCGTGCGGACTCGGAGAGGCTGGAGCGTTTCCGTGGGCGGCTGGCGGAATGTGGCCGGGCGAGCCTGACCGTAACGGTGGAACTTGCCGGCCCGGACGGTGAGGTGGCCACTACCTATGAAGGGGTCTATGTGGCTCGCAGCAAGGAGCAATCCGGATGACCGATCCCATCATGCGTCTGCTGGGCTTCTGTCTCTGGACGATTTTGCTGGCCGCCATTATGGGTACGGGGCGGTCCCTGCTGGTGCTCACGGGCCGCGCCCGTGCCGACGATTTTCCCGCCTACGAGTACAACCCGGATCACTTTTTCGACCGCTTGGGAAGAGCTTACCTCAATGCCCCGGGACCCCTGCTGATCTTGGCTGCCCTGATGCTGGCGGCCTGGTATACCCGCCAGCTGGATTAACAGGCTGTTAAAAAACCCTTGGCGCACTCAGGCTTTCAGGCTGGTTCGCAATCGAGGCGCCCTTTTGAAGGCGGGTGCTCGCCCGTCGAAAAAGGGCAACGATGAGTGCGGGCGAGCCTGAAAGCCCCACCGGGCGCGGTCTGAACCGTCCATCTTTTGGCTTTGTCGCTGGGAAAGGGAACTACCCCTCCCATCGTGAGAAAGCACACCAGCTGCACGCTTCAGGCCACGCTGAGTACGCAAGGGGTTTTTCAA
>CAYPKI010000166.1:0-3704 GCA_964411265.1 uncultured Alcanivorax sp.
CTATCATACGGCGCACCATCTGCATCCCGGGGTGCACTGGAGTCGGCTACCGCAGCTTCACGGCCGAATCCGGCACCGGATTCCAGAAGGCCTGATCGTCAATACCTGGCTACTGCAATGGCAACCCGGGCGTGAGGCACGCGAGGGCAAGCAATCCTGATGAAGCGTTTGTACATTGGGGCGGTGGTGCTCGCGCTGTTAGCCGGTCCGGCCCGAGCGGGGGATCGCAGTTGCTATGTGCTCTGGGAAGCGCAGTGCTTCGAGATCCATGACGCGGAAACCCGGGATATCACGCATCATATCCTCATGACCGACGGTCCCCTTCAACTTCAGGCGCAGGCGGACACTTGCAGTAGCGAACAAATGCTTCTGAAGGATGGGAAAAGACAGTCCCTGCGCGCTGCCTTTAGAAAGCGCATGGGCAATATAGACGGCTGCGAGCCCCTGGATGAGCTGAAAAGTCGGACGTCACAGCAGGCCGAGCCCCTGGTGGAGCGCTTTCAGAGCCTTCGGGAACCCAACAAAAACCGGGAGGTCCATATTCTGGAGCCGCCCGACACGGGGACCTGAAAGCCCCGGTGACGACCATGCGCGGCGCGACGGGCATGGCATTTGGTCCAGCATCCGGGCCTAAGCCCGGATACTGGACCAAACCGCTCGGAAAACAGGCCGGAAGCTCGCTGAAAGGCGGGATCGGAAAGTCACCAACGGCAATGCAGGCATCAAGCCCCGGCTTGCCACCCCTGTCGACTTGTAAAGCCCTGCTGACCGCACATGCTCAATCGCGCGTAGCAGCGGGCTACGCGCTCAATCCCGAGCACGCTCAGCAGGGCTCTACAAGCCCACAGGCATGGCATTTGGTCCAGCATCCGGGCTAGGATAACGGACGTTACTCGGTTATCGGGGTGGATAATGCACAAGAACAAACGACCCGTTCTGGCCTGGTTGCCGCTACTCGCGCTGCTGAGTGGCTGCCAGTCTCTGGAAGGCGAGCGTGAAGGGGATCTGTACCACGCGCCCGCCGGGGCCTACACCATTGATCTGGGCATCAATACCTTCCGCGGCGAAGTGCTGCTGGACGAGCGCTGCACCCGTACCGGTGGCTCCACCACCTTCTGGGACGGCAACGGGCGTATGTTTCGCATCGACTACCAGCAGGCGGAAAACAACCCCATGATCGAAGCACCCCGATTTGCCTCGGATCTGACGTTGCTGAACCTGACGCTGAATGCCTATCTGCGTAAGGTCGTGGCAAAATCCGACACCGTCCGCTCCGCGGAGGCGGCTCACCAGGAGTTCCTGCGCAACACCAGCCCGCGCTCGCTCTTTGCTGTGGTCAGCCTGAACGTCGACAGCGAGCAGGTTCAGGACAAATCCGACGTCGAGGGTACGTATTACTATGGTTTCCTGGTTTTCAAAGAGGGCCAGCAACTCTTTGTGCTGCAACACCGCCAGCCGGTCCTGTCGCCGGAAAAAATGAAGACGGTGTTGTTGCGTCTGGCAGACGAGATCAAGATCCCCGGCAAGAAACGCGACGATACCGAACTCGAGCGTATGCGCCGGATGCTCGTTCGTCTTGCACCCGGTGATCCACCCGTGGAGGATCCGGTTCGCCTGTGCGAGCCTGTGTCGTCGTGATGCGTCTCCGGCAAAGCATCTATCTGCTGCTGGCCGTGTCCGGGCTGGTCCTGACCTGGTATCACAACATCCGGTTCGCGCTGGAGGGGGCGGGGTTGAATGACTTCGTCCAGGACGCCATGGTTAACCATGCGGGCAGCTCGCTGACGCTGGATGTTGCCGTGGCTGCGATCACCTTCGTGATCTGGATGTGGCACGAGTGCCACCGGCTGGCCATGCCCGGGCGCTGGCTCTATATGGTCGCCACCTTCGCAATCGCGGTGGCCTTTGCGTTCCCGTTCTTCCTGTTCATGCGGGAACGGCACCTGGCGGCGCATTCGTCGAACCCGAACTCAGGAGGGTCCCATGGCTCTGCAAAATGAACAGTGTGAAGCTTGCTCCATCGACGCGCCCTTGGCGACCGATGCGGAAATCCGTGAATGGCGCCACGAGATTCCCGAGTGGAAACTCATCGAAGAAGATGGCGAGGAAAAGCTGCAGCGCGAATTTTCCTTCAAGAACTTCCGGGACGCGCTGGCGTTTACCAACAGTGTGGGTGAGCTGGCGGAATCCGAGGATCATCACCCGGCCCTGATCACCGAGTTTGGCAAGGTCAACGTAATCTGGTGGACGCACAAGATCGGCGGCTTGCACCGCAACGACTTCATCTGCGCGGCCCGGACGGACGAACTCTACAACAATGGCTAGGAGGCTGTTGATAAACCCCCCGCGCACTCAGCGTGTGCTGAAGCGTAGAGCTGGTTTGCTTTGTTGCGACGGACAGGGGGCTTCCCTTTACGACGGCAAGAGTACAGCAAGTGCGCGCTTCAAGCCCCGGTCTGGGAGGCTTTCAGGCTGCGCCGCCGTCGTCTTTGCCATTTTTCGACGAAGCATAGCCCGCGTTCAAAATGGCGCTTCGGTGGCGAAGCAGCCGGAAAGCCCGAGTGCGCGACGGGTTTTTCAACAGCCTGCCAGGTTTTTTGTGGCCCACACTTTCGCGTACAAGCGTGGGGCCGCCCCATGAAGCGCTGGCCTGCTCCGATCGGCCTCGCCGTTTTGTTCCTCGCGGCGGGCGTTACAGCCTGGTGGTTGCCGGAGCGTGCGGACCTACCATCACCCGAACGGGCACAGTCGCCCGCCGGGTCCGTAACGGATCGCAAGGCGGCCTTTATTGATACCATGCTCCCGGCTATCCGGGCGCAAAACGAGCGCATCCGTGATCGGCGTGAACGTGTCCAAAAAGCGCACCAGGCGTTGCGCAAGGGCCGCACACTGTCACAGAGCGAGCGGGTATGGCTGTTGAGCCTAGCCGAGCGACACCGGCTTGGCGGGCCGGACGACGGCGAGTTGAGCGCGGACTGGACAGAACAGCTTCTGGAGCGCGTGGACGTAATTCCGGCCGATCTGGCCCTGGCCCAGGCGGCGCTGGAATCCGCCTGGGGTCGGTCGCGCTTTGCCCGGGAAGGCAAGAATTACTTCGGCCAATGGTGCTTTACCCAGGGCTGTGGGCTGGTGCCCCGGCGACGCGCGGAAGGAGCCAGCCACGAGGTGCAGGTATTCAACTCGGTCGCCGCCAGCGTGCGGACCTATATGCACAATCTGAACAGCCATCCAGCCTATAAGCCCATGCGCCGCATCCGGGCCAGTCTCCACGAACGCGGCCAAGCCCTGCGCGGCTCGAAGCTGGCCGAGGGGCTGAACAGCTATGCCGGCATCGGCAACAGCTATCCCGAGCGCCTGAGCTCCATGATCGAGTACAATGACCTGGAGCGCTTCCGCGAGAAAAACTGACGCGGCGCCCGGTCAGGGCTCTGCATACCAACCCGATGCCGACTTTCGCATCCACTGACGCGAATACCAGTAGAACCGTCCCTCGCCGGCGGACGCGGTGCAGTTGTAGCGCTGCCGGCCCTCGCCCAACTTCTGGCGCGCGCGCACCCGCACCCGTGTTTGGTCCGCATCGGCTTCAACACGGATTTCCGCGGGCTGCCCGCCGGCAAAACAGTTCAACTGTTCTTTTTTCCAGTCGCCGGCCAGTTTCAGCGTCAATTCCGGGCGCGGCTCCGTAGCGACTGGATTCGCCGGTT
>CAYPKI010000166.1:3714-6292 GCA_964411265.1 uncultured Alcanivorax sp.
TACCGGTAGCGGCAGCGCCAGAACCTTGTTGCGCAAGCCTTGATCCCAGTCCGCATAATGGCGGTTAATGGCAACGCGCGGTGCCTGTCGCCAGTCCGTGTATTCGCCCAGTGCCCCGGTGTGCTGACCAAAAGCCGTGAAGTTCAAGTCTTCGACGAGATCGTGCAGCGCGGGCGTGGACTCGCCGTAGGGATAGGCCAGAACGCGCGGTACGGACTCACCCAGCCAGTCCTCGAGTTGCTCCTGTGCTTCGGTGATTTCACCGCGCAGGCGCTTGAGCCAGGCCTTGCGCGACTCGCCGTCAAGACGGCGCACCATATGCGGGTGGCTGCGCGTATGGTTGGCGATGGTGTGTCCCCGGTCCCGGAGTTTGCGCAGCTGCTCGACAGACAAGGTAAAGTCGCCTTCGCTGATCTTGTCCGTGGTGATGAACCAGGTCGCCTTCCAGCCCTTTTCCTTGAGCGCCGGAAGCGCGTGCTCCCAGGTGTTGGCGTAACCGTCGTCAAAGGTGATGGCGGCCACCTTCGCGCGCGGGTCGAGCCCGTCCCGCACGGCACGAAGGAGTTCCGGCAGTGGCAACACTCGAAAACCCGCGTCATCGAGGTGATCCAGGTGGCGACGAAACTGTCTGGGTGTCACCGAGGTAGCGGTGGGTGTATCTGCGCTCACGTGGTGATATTGCAGCACCACAGCGCCCGCGGCGGACATCGGCATGAGTGCGGCGCAGACGAGCCAGCAACGAATGATCAGACGCATCAGGAACCTGTCAGTTTGGGTTAATGGGGCCTCCGGCCAAGCTTGCTATGATAAGAGCCAGTTACCCTAACTGGAGTTTGTCATGGGCATGACCGAGGAACAACTGGCCACCATCCGCGAGGCCTCCGCGAATTCTTTTCCCTTCGTCCAACGTTGTGGCGCTGAGGTGCTCGAGCTGGATGTCGGCTACTGCAAGATGCTGATGCCCTTCGAGCCCAATGTTAACCATGTGGGCATTATGTACGCCGGCGCACTCTATACCATTGCCGAGCTGCCCGCCGGACCGATCCATATGACCACCTTCGATGCCCAGAATTACTACCCCATCGTGCGCGACATGTCCATTCACTTCACCCGCCCCGCGCTCACGGATGTGACCGTGGAGGTCACCCTGGACCCGGCAGAGGCCCAGCGGATCCAGGAGGTCACGGACGCCGAGGGCAAGTGCAACTTCGAGTGGGACACGGAAATTGTCGACGCCCATGGGCAGGTCGTGGCCACCACCCACAATGTCTATCAACTGCGCAAGATGGGCTCATGACTGTTCCGGCACCCTGGCATCTACGCGGCCGCGCCTGGATATGCGCGCTGGAATTGCCCGAAGATGTTCGTTTCGACCAGGCTGGTACACCCGCAGCGCTGGGTCCACCCGGCGGGCGCTTGAGTTACCTTATGTTCGTCGATTACCAGATGTCGCCCGTGGGCCCTTATCGGGAATTGCTCTTGATTCCCGGTCATTACCGCTTTGCGGACGGTCGTCTGCATCCGTCCATTGGCCGTATCTATGTATCCAGCGCGGAGAGCGTCACCAGCGGGCAGCATAACTGGGGCATCCCCAAGGATCGGGCGGACTTTCGGTTAACCCGCGAGGACAACCGCGATGGCGTCGAGGTTTCTCTGGACGGGCGGGTCTTTGCCCGGCTCGGCTTGCGCCACCACGGGCCGGGCCTGCCGATCCCGGGAGGGCTGATCCCGGAAAAACAGCGCACGCTGGGCCAGTACCGACAGGGGCAGACCTTCCTCTGTAGTCCGAGCACATCGGGCTCAGCTCATTACGCGCGCATGGAGGAAGGCTGGGCCGATGGGGCGCAGTTTCCGGAAATTCAGCAGGGCAAGGTACGCGCCTGCGTCTATCTGTCGAACTTTAAAACAACTTTCCCGCAAGCACGCATCCTGGACGACAACGGCCAGCCCATCCAGGCTTAACAGGCTGTTGAAAAACCCGTTGCGTACTCAGGCTTTCAGGCTGGTTCGCAATCGAGGCGCCATTTTGAAGGCGGGTGTCTACCCGTCGAAAAATGGCAACGAAGATAGCGGGCCAGCCTGAAAGCCCCGCAGGGCGCGACCTGAAGCGCCCATCTGCTGGACTTTGTCGCTCGGAAAGGGAATCCCCCTGTCCGTCGCAACAAAGTACAACAGCTGCACGCTTCAGGCCGTGCTGAGTGCGCAAGGGGTTTTTCAACAGCCTGTTAAGAGCCACCGCGGCAGACCTCGTCCACAAAGACGCCGACGCTGTCCGGATCCACCTCCGGGGTGACGCCATGGCCCAGATTGAACACATGGCCGGGCCGATCATCGAAATCGCGGCGAATGCGTTGCACTTCGGCGCGAATGACCTCCGCCGGCGCATGGAGTACGGCCGGGTCCATATTGCCCTGCAGGGCCACGCGCTCGCCCACGCGCTGGCGCGCTTCACCCATGTTCAGGGTCCAGTCCAGCCCCACTGCATCACAGCCACTGGCGGCGATCGACTCCACCCAGAGTCCGCCGTTCTTGGTAAACAGGATTACGGGAACATGCCGGCCTTCATGCTCGCGGATCA